>NZ_JBQDKB010000060.1:0-21991 GCF_052094685.1 Marinobacter sp. | reverse complement strand
TGAAGATGAACATGAATGGCAAAATGGCGGTTCGAATGTCGTAGGTGAAGCCCTGTACACCTGTTCGTATCGGATCAGCCCCCGAAATCGCCGCCGCGGCGTAGGCCGCCAAGCCTACCGGTGGCGTGTCATCCGCAAGGATGCCGAAGTAGAACACAAACAGATGCACCGCGATTAACGGCACCAACAAGCCATTCTCCGCGCCCAGGCTGACAATTACCGGCGCCATCAGGGTCGACACCACAATATAGTTGGCCGTGGTGGGCAGGCCCATACCAAGAACCAGACTGATAATAGCGGTAAAGCCCAGCATCAACAGCAGATTACCGCCAGAGATGAATTCCACGAACTGAGTCATCACCAGACCGATGCCGGTGAGGGTAACGGTACCCACTACAATGCCTGCAGTAGCCGTAGCCACACCAATACCAACCATATTCCGTGCGCCAGTAACCAATGAATAGGTTAGATCTAACCCTCCTTGTTTAAGGCCGTTCAGGTAATTGCCCCGGTCTTTGAAAAACGCTTTTAAAGGGCGCTGGGTAAGAATGATGAACACCATGAACACTGTAGCCCAGAACGCCGACAACTGGGGCGAGAAGCGCTCCACTGTTAGGCACCAAACAAGCACGACCACTGGCAACAAGAAATAGAGACCGGTTTTTACTGTTGGGCCAACCGGCGGCAGCTCGTTCATGATTGAATCCGGGCCGTCTTCTTCTAAATCAGGGAAACGCGACCCATAACCGACAAGCCCAACATAGGCTGCCAGCAACAGCGGCGTAAGCACCCACATGGCAGCGCTGCCGAACACGTCTTTCATCCAGCCCACGCCGTAATACACCGCAAAGGTGACCACGCTCAAACCTAGAAGCATCATCACCCATACAAGCATACGCTGGGCCAGAGTAGGCTTATTCAACCGTTCGACACCCTTCATGTTCATTTTGCAGGCTTCCAAATGAACAATGTAGATCAGCGCCACATAGGAGATCATCGCCGGCAGGATGGCGTGCTTAATTACTTCCAGATAGGAAATCCCCACGTATTCGACCATCAAAAACGCTGCCGCGCCCATGATCGGCGGCGTCAGCTGACCATTGGTCGAAGCAGCCACTTCCACTGCACCGGCTTTGGTGGCCGGAAAACCGACCCGTTTCATCAATGGAATGGTGAAAGTGCCTGTGGTAACCACGTTGGCGATGGAAGAGCCGGAAATAATGCCGCTAAGGCCGCTGGCAACAACGGCCGCTTTGGCCGGGCCGCCACGCATGTGGCCGAGCATGGCGTATGCCACTTTGATGAAGTAATTCCCGGCACCAGCACGCTCAAGCAAAGCGCCAAACAATACAAACAGAAACACAAAACTGGTCGATACGCCCAGTGCAACGCCGAAAACCCCCTCGGTACCAAGCCACTGGTGCGAGGCTAATTTATTCAGGCTTGCCCCTTTGTGGGAAATCACATCGGGCATGTAGGGGCCAGCTAGGGAGTAAATAATGAATACACCCGCAACAATCGTTAAAGGCAAGCCCAGTGCACGGCGGGTTGCTTCGAGAAGCAATATCAGCCCGGCCATTGCGACAATAAGGTCCTGAGTATTAGGTGAACCCGGCCGTGTCGCTAGCTGATCATAAAAAACATATAGATACGAAGCCGTAAATGCCGCAGCGAGCGCCAAAATCCAGTCATAAACAGGCACGGTATTCGCGTTCTTACCCCGAATCATCGGAAACGCGGCAAACGCCAAAAATGAAGCAAACGCAAGGTGAATCGAGCGCGTCTCTGAAGAGTTAAACACGCCAAATTCAAAAATGTACGGTAATGGAGATGCTATCCAAAGCTGGAAAAGAGACCAGAGCAAAGGAACAGAAAAAAGAATGATCGCAGCAGATCCGGTTGCAGCCCTTCCACCGGATTCGGTCTGAAGAAACTCCTCAACCTTCTGCTTATCGATACGATCGTCGGCGCTCGGGTCGCTATTGGTCATAGCAGAGTCCTGTCAGAGGGAAGCAGTAGATAAATTGAAGCTGCGGGCAAAAGCGCCCGCAGCTACTCTAATCGCTGGAAACCGAATTAATCGATTAGGCCAGCTTCTTTGTAGTACTTAGCAGCACCCGGGTGCAGTGGCGCACTCAAGGCATCAGACACCATCTCTTCTTTCTTCAGGTTAGCGAAGGCTGGGTGCAAACGCTTGAAGCTGTCAAAGTTTTCAAACACCGCTTTAACCACTTCGTACACTACTTCGTTTGGCACGTCGGTAGAAGATACAAACGTCGCTGCCACACCAAAAGTGGTTACGTCTTCATCGGAACCACGGTACATGCCGCCTGGAATAACGGCCTTACGGTAATAAGGGTTGTCATCAATCAGCTTTTTGGCTGATTCGTTATCCACATTTACCAGAACGCTGTCACAGGAAGTAGTCGCTTCTTTGATGGCACCAGATGGGTGGCCCACGGTGTAGAAAAACGCATCAATGTTGCCATCGCACAGTGCCTGGGACTGCTCCGCAGCCTTAAGTTCGGCCGCTAGGGCAAACTTATCCATGGTCCAGCCCATTTCATCCATTAGCACTTCGGCTGTCGCACGCTGACCAGAACCCGGGTTGCCCACGGAGACCCGTTTGCCGGCGAGGTCTTCAAAGTTCTTGATGCCCGAGCCCTTGCTGGCTACAACGGTAAACGGTTCTGGGTGTAGCGAGAATACCGCACGCAGATTTTTGTTGGGGCCGTCATCTTTGAACTGACTGGTGCCGTTGTATGCGTGGTACTGCCAGTCGGATTGCGCAACTGCCAGATCCAACTCGTTCTGGCGAATGGCGTTCAGGTTGTAAACAGAACCACCGGTGCTCTCAACAGAACAGCGAATTCCGTGCTCTTTCCGATCCATATTTACCAAGCGGCAAATAGCACCACCGGCCGGATAATAAACGCCGGTTACGCCACCGGTTCCGATGGTTACAAAGCGCTGTTCCTGCGCGGAAACAGCCGTTGAGGCCACACCTAAGCTGAAGGCTGCTGCTACAGCGAATGCGGAGGCTTTAAGTTTCAGTGTCATGTGAATTTTTCCTTATTTTGATCGTTGTTATCAACTGCCCGACTGAGCTCGCGGGCAAGCATCGCGCTCGTTATAGAACATAGACCACTTCACACCATAAATAAAGTATGGATTAGCTCGCTAACCAGTTGAGCAAACAACAAAAAAGCCCGCAAGGCGGGCCTTTTTGTGCTTGGCAGCAGATTCTATTTTCCTGCGCGAGCCTTGGCGATCATCTGGTCAGGCCGCAACAGGAACCGCGCAAGCGCCGGCAACAGCCAGATGGCTCCGATCATATTCCACAGGAACATAAAGAACAGCAGGAAGCCCATATCCGCCTGGAACTTGATTGGCGAGAAGATCCAAGTGACCACACCAAGCCCCAGCGTTACGCCGGTAAACATAACAGCCTTACCGGTGGAGCGCAGAGTCTCAAAGTAGGCATCCTGAAGTGTTTTGCCTTCGAGCAGGTAATGCTCCAACTTGCTGTAAATATAGATACCGTAGTCGACACCAATGCCCACACCAAGCGCTATCACAGGCAGGGTGGCCACCTTAATACCGATACCAGACACCGCCATGATCGCCTCACATAGAATTGAGGTAAGGCCTAGCGGAACCACAATACACAGCACAGCCCTAATGGAGCGGAAGGTTGCAAAGCACAGCAGGCTCACCACGCTATACACCAGGATAAGCATCATATCCTTCGCATTGGCAATAACTTCGTTAGTTGCCGCTTCCACACCTGCGTTACCAGCCGCTAGCAAGAAAGTGTGCTCTTCGTCGCTATTCGCCTTTGCAAATACTTCAACCCTCTCAACCACAGTTTCCAGCGTTTCCGCTTTGTGATCTTCAAGGAACACCAGAACCGGCGTCAGGCTGCAGTTGGTATTGATAAGGCCAGATGGCGCCTCACGAATAGAAGCGTTAATGATGGTCTGGTTGCGGGAAATTTCATACCACTTCCAGTTGCCTTCGTTCAGCGCCTTGGTCACGATCTTGGACACATCGGCAAGCGAAGCAGAGGACTGAACGCCTGGCGTATTCTGCAATTCCCACTGCAATGAATCCATGGCCCGGAGAACGTTGTACTGGGTACATTGCTCTACCGGCGTCTTAACCATCACAACCAATACATCCGCACTGGTGGAGTAGTTATCGATGATATACGCGTTGTCCAGGTTATAACGGGAGTCGGCACGAAGCTCAGGCGCCCCTTGGTCTAGATCCCCTACCTTCAAATCCTGCTTGTAATAAAGACCAAGCCCTAGACCAATTACTGCAATAAGCAGCGAAATCGGTGCAACTCCCGGGTGGGAGAAGTAGGACATCAAGCGCCACTTTCGATCCTGCTTTTCGCCCTGATTTTGTACGTGACGAACACCACCTTTGGAAATGCCGAGGTAGGACATAATCAGTACATGCAGCACCAGGTTGGTGAGGATAACGAAAGCCACGCCCAAGCCGGCCGCTATGGCCAGATCGCGGATAACGTCGATCTCGATAAAGAACAGTGTAAGGAAACCGAAGGCATCGGAAATCAATGCCAACATGCCCGGAATATAGAGAGCACGGAATGCCAGCCGAGCAGCAGTTACCGCATCGAAGCCTTTGCCCGCTTCGACCGCCATGGCGTTTACAATCTGAACACCGTGGCTAATGCCAATGGCAAAAACCAGGAAAGGCACAAGTACCGAGTAGGGATCCAAGCCGTAGCCCAGAAGCCTGAGGGCGCCGAGCTGCAAAAACACCGCAACAATCGACGTAAATACAGGTACAAGTGTGCCGGTGATGCATCGGGAGTACCAGAACAGCAACAAGGTGGTCAGTAGGATCGTAATGCCCGCGAACCAGGCAATGGAGCCAATACCTTCAATCAGGTCACCGACTTTTTTGGCAAAGCCGACAATATGAATGTCGATATTGGGGTTCTGGTCTTTGTATTTATCCCGAATTTTTTCTTCGAGCTGTCGGGAAAACGTAGCGTAATCCAACGGCTCGCCCGTTTCCGGGTTCTTTTCGTACAGCGGGGCATACACAATTGTGGACTTAAAATTGTCCGAAACCAGCCGCCCTACTTCGTTAGAACGAAGTATGTTCTGGCGCAGCCGCTCCAAACTTGCCGGCGAGCCATCGTAGCCATCGGGAATGACCGTGCCACCCTGAAAGCCCTGCTCTGTTACTTCTACCCATCGAACGTTTGATGTCCATAGGGTTTTCAGACCCGAGCGATCAACACCATCAAGATAAAAAGCCTCGTCGGTGATCTGCTTCAGAGTCTCCATATACTCCGCAGTAAAAATGTCACCTTTTTTGGTCTCCACGGCAATACGCACAAAGTTGCCAAGGTTTTCCAAGTCGTTCCGATGATCCAGCATGTTGATAACATAAGGATGCTCAAGCGGGATCATTCGCTCGAAACTGGCGTCTGGCTGGATTTTGATGGCGTTGTAGCCCAAAAACACCGTCAACAACAGAAAACCGATAAGTATCACGGCCCGGTTGTTGAAAATCAGGCGTTCCAGAAACGGCTCCGCCTTAGGCGTTGTCAGGTAGTGCTCACCCTTGTCATGGTTCGGGTTGGACATTCAAAAAGCCCCTCTATTATTTTTCAGTTGTTGCCACATCAGGGCGTTATTGAAGGTTCTTTCCGCGCGCGTCGGTAACTTTTACGCCGCTTTCACCCACGATAAGAAGGTTGGTGCCTGAAACCGGAACCACACTCATAATGCCAGCCCGATCGCTGCGAAAGTGCTCACGGAATGAATCTGCACCATTGCCGCTCATAAGCACTGTGCCGCCATTCCCCACCAGAGTTATCCGGCCGTCGTCAGCCACTACCCCATCGTTGAGCGTCGCGCCTGCACTGTTTGGAACCATGCGCCAGTTCTTTCCTAAATCTGTGGAAAACAGCATATTGCCACGCAGCCCAAAAGCCAAAATTTCGTTAACTTGGCCCGTTCCAATCACCCCGAACAGAGACCCCTGGTACGGACTTTCCCGTCGTTCCCAAGTATCACCATCATTCACAGAAACGTGGATCTGCCCCGCTTCACCAACAATAGCAAGCGCGCCGCCCGTTATATGGGCAATACTGTTGAGGTGGAAGTTCTGGGCATTTTCAATCTTCGGTGCCCAGTCGTTCCACGTCTCACCACCGTCTTCTGTGCGCAGGATCATGCCGTAAGCACCCACTACGAATCCGTGCTGGTCATTCTCAAACCAAACACCCAGCAAAGGGTTTACGGGGCCAATATCTAGATCTGACTGCATGTTTTCCATGGTAAAAACCAGATCGTCCAGCGCCCATTCCAAATCACCTTTCTCCGATTCAGGCGCCTCTTCAATGTCCTCTTCCATCGCAGCAATCTGCTCTTCCTTACTTGCGATAGCCAGCTCGCTGGCATCAACGCCAGTTAACTGAAGGCTCCAACTCTCGCCAGCATCCTCGGTATGGAGCACCACACCGCTGTGCCCAACGGCCCAGCCATGGGTGTCGGTACCAAAATCTACAGCGGTCAGCGTCACAGACACAGGAACATCACCCTGCAACCAAGTTTGCCCATCATCATCCGAGTAAATGATGTGCCCTCTCTCCCCGACAGCCACGATGCGATCACCCGCAAGCACTGCGTCATTAAGGAGTTTTGTCGGAGCCAGGTCGGTTTGCCGGGCTGGAGTTTCGATGA
Source organism: Marinobacter sp. (assembly GCF_052094685.1). Lineage (GTDB taxonomy): Bacteria > Pseudomonadota > Gammaproteobacteria > Pseudomonadales > Oleiphilaceae > Marinobacter. Next base: position 15,260 of record NZ_JBQDKB010000060.1, on the reverse strand, counting down.
TGTCCGCAAGCGCAAACGCCGCTGGCGCAAACCAAGCCATGGAAAGCCCGAGGCAGGCTGCCCCCAAAGTCTTGCACGTCAACCTTCTAGCCATTCAGATTGCCTATTATGTTGTTTTTTACTGTATATCTCTGGCCGACAGAGCCGGCAATAACGAAAACGAGCCCGCCTTAGCGGACACTCCTACGGCGCAGGGACGCCGGAGAAAAATAACGTTTATTCGGCACATCTTCAGAAAAAACCCGGGTGCCAGATTCCTCTGTATCTAAGCCAAGTACGTGGTAACGGCGGGCCTGTAAATCATGATAGACGTCAAGAACCGTCCACACACCCGGAAGTTCATAATAATTTTTGGCGATACCCATGGTCACACGCCACAACTCACCACGGCCATCATACTGATCCAGTAAAACCGTGTTCCAGCTGTCTGCATCTACATAGAAACGGCGCTTTTTGTAAATATGGCGCTCACCGTTTTTCAACGTTGCCTCAACCACGTGAACCCGGTGAAGCTCCCAACGAGTTAGATCTGGGTTCAAGTGAGAAATACCGAGTATTTCAGAATAAGGCGTGCCTTTTTCACCAATGCGATAGTTGTTGTAAGGAATGTAAACTTCCCTCAAACCCTCGTAGTTCCAGTCATAACGATCCAACGCACCGTTAAAAATATCCGTGTCATCCGCCGTGCGGAGGTTTTCAGCAGCTGCAATAGGCGAATCGTAACCTAGGTTTGGAGCACGACGTACGCGACGCTGCCCTGCGTTATAACCCCAGCCATTTCTCGGATTAACAATCTGGTTCAGGGTTTCATGAATCAGAATAGCGCCACCTGCCAAGCGAGGTGGCGATTGCGTAAATGAGAGGTAATAGAAAATGATGTTATCCAGATCATTTTCATCACCCTCAGGGTTGTAAAAGTTGAAAAAGGCTTCCTGCTGGGAGGTAACCAGCGAATAGTCGCCATCACTCTGTACTGCAACCTCGCTAGAGCGACGGGTGACTGAAACACCGCGCCAGCGCGTCAAATGGTTCCAAATAACCTGCCAGGCTTTTTGCTCGTTATTTCCGTGAAGGATCGGGAAAGGATAACCACCAAACGCGCCCTTGAGGCCTTCGCCCTTACCGACAACTTCTGCGTCTACCGCGTTTTCCTTAGTGTTCTGCGCAACCCAGCCAGGTATTGCGTGTGTACGGCGGGATTTGTAAACCGGCACACGGAAACTGGTGGGGTAGGTTTCAAGCATTGCAAGAACACCATCAGAAAGGTGTTCGGCGTACTGATCCTTATTAGACGCATTAATGGTGAACAATACTTCGTCGGTCGGGAACGGATTGATATGATGCTGCCCCGCCCCCTTATAACCAGCAGGAGGTTCTGTTAACCCCCCAGTCCAAGCCTGAATTGTACCCGCCTTATTGCCGGCCTTGATCGAGCCGAACGGTGTGAGATCCTGGCCGAGGCGTGAAGCTTCACTTGAAGATACTCCGGCCCAGGAAGAAGAGGATGCTATCGAGAGGGCGAGCAAACCCCCGAGTATCGCACTCTTTTTATAGTTCATTATATAACCCTGAATTCGACTGAAAGCCTGTAAAAAGGCTTTTTATTGTTGCCTGATAGAAAAGCAGGCTTTCCGACAGGTTATCCGATCCATCAAAGTTGTCTATCGACCGAAAGTGCGATTTTGTATCCAGCTGTAACCAGGGCATAAAATTACAGCTGGAACTCCCCTACCTGCCCTCAGGCTTCGAGACTCTTATGCACCACCTCGTACAGATCAGCAGACAAGCCGGACTTATCCCGAATACGCTCCAACGCAGACTGCATCAGTGAGCTGTAGGTTGGAGCAAATTTCTGCCAGCGCGTAAGTGGTGTCACCAAGCGGGCCGCAATCTGCGGGTTACTGTCATCTAAACGACACACCTGGTCGGCCAGAAACTCATAACCGGAGCCGTCCGGGTTATGGAAAGCCGCCAAGTTCTGACCGGCGAACACACCAACCACAGAACGTATTTTGTTGGGATTTTTCCAATCGAAGGCAGGATGCCCCAGCAGTGCATGAATCTGCGGAAGCTGACCCGCACGATCGCTTGATGCCTGCACCGAGAACCACTGCTCCACCACCTGAGGGTCATCCTGAAACCGCTCATAAAAGTCGGTCAGCGCCTGGCTGCGCTCCGCCGCATAATCCGAGTTTACCAGGGCGCGCAGTGCGCCCATGCGATCGGTCATGTTATCGGCGTTGCCGAGCTGAGCAAGCGCCAGATCGCGGCCGGTTTCATCATTGATCATCAGTAACCAGGCCAACGCTGTATTTCTCAGGCTTCTGCGGGCAACGGATTCTGGGGTAACCTCATAGGTTCCGACATCCGAATTCCGGTGATAGCACTCGACCAACTCCTCACGCAATGACGTTGCAATCTGGTTTAGCACCCGGTCCCTGGCGCGGTGAATGGCCGCGACATCTGGGCTATCTGCCAGCTCAATCAGATAAGCTTCGGAGGGCAACTGCAGCATTTTTGCCACCAGTGCCTGATCAAGTGTTGAATCACCAAGCAAGGCGCGGTATGCCTCGACCAGGCGCGGCTCAATCTCACTGCCATCAGAAGAACCAACCAGTGATTGGATGACATCCACGGCAAGGCGCTGCCCCGCATCCCAACGGTTGAAGCCATCGGGGTCGTGGCTCATCAAAAACACTAACTGCTCGCGGCTCCAAGGGTAAACCACACGAACCGGCGCCGAAAAGTGGCGCAACAGTGAAGGTACTGGTTTCTGAACAAGGCCGTGAAACTCAAACGTATGGCTGGCCTGCGTTAATTCAAGCACCCGCTCGTCCGGCGCATTCGCGGCATCCTGATCGCTTTCAAGACTGAGCGGCAAAGCTTCTCCACCTGACCCTAGTAGCCCCAGAGCAAAGGGAATATGCTGCGGCCTTTTATCGGTCTGGCCAGGCGTATCGGGGATCGACTGCTGAACGGTCAGGCGGTAAATACCCTGTTCGTTATCATAGTCATCCGACACCTTCAGCACGGGCGTGCCTGCTTGCTCATACCATAACCGGAACTGCGTGAGATCCCGGCCGGAGGCATCTTCCATCGCTTTTACAAAATCGTCGGTGGTGACGGCCTGGCCGTCGTGGCGTTCAAAGTACAAATCGCTGCCTTTGCGGAACAGCTCCGGGCCAAGCAATGTATGAATCATGCGAACGACCTCTTCACCTTTCTCGTAAATGGTCAGGGTGTAGAAGTTGGTAATTTCCATGTAAGACGTCGGTCGTACCGGGTGCGCCATAGGGCCGGCATCTTCCGCAAACTGGGCAGTTCTCAGCAGAGTTACATCTTCGATCCGCTTGACGGTGGGCGAGCCCATATCTGCCGAGAAAGCGGCATCGCGGAATACCGTAAAGCCTTCCTTCAGGCTCAGCTGAAACCAATCACGGCAGGTTACTCGATTACCTGACCAGTTATGGAAGTACTCGTGAGCAACAATGGATTCAATTCGCTGAAACGCGAGATCGGTTGCCGTCTCCTGGCTGGCCAGCACGCAAGACGAGTTGAAGATATTCAGCCCCTTATTCTCCATGGCCCCCATGTTGAAATCGTCAACGGCCACGATCATAAAGATGTCGAGATCGTATTCGCGGCCGTAGGTTTCTTCATCCCAACGCATGGAGCGCTTGAGAGAGTCCATGGCATGCTGAGTTTTCTCCGCATTGCGGGGCTCAACATAGATGCGCAAATCAATGTCCCGGCCTGAGCATGTGGTAAAGGCGTCCTGTTTTTCGACCAGATCACCCGCCACCAGAGCAAACAGGTAACTGGGTTTGGGAAATGGATCTTCCCAGGTAACAAAATGGCGACCGTATTCCAGGTCGCCCTGTTCTACAGGGTTACCGTTAGACAGCAACACCGGGCAGGCGCCCTTGTCAGCCTCAATACGGGTACGGTAACGCGCCATTACATCCGGCCGATCCGGGAAGTAGGTAATACAACGGAAGCCTTCCGCCTCACACTGGGTACAGAACATACCGGACGATTTATACAGTCCCTCAAGGCGGGTATTATTCTGAGGCTCAATCCAGGTCACGATCACCAATTCAAACTCAGCCGGCACCTCGGCAATGACCAACTGCTCGCCGGTTTCTTCATAGGCGCCCGAGGAAAGCCCCTCGCCATTCACCGCAACGCGCTCCAACTTCAGGCTATCTCCATCCAGCGCTAGCGGCGCAGACACTTCGGCAGATTCCGGATTCCGACGCACCGCCAGCGTGCTGTGCACCCTTGCGCCATCATCAAAGAGTTCGAAGCGAAGATCGACCGTGCCCACCAGGTATGCGGGCACTTTGTATTCGCTCAGGCGGATGGTTTTTGGCTGATTGGTGCGCATTGATTGTCTCCAAATTTCTTAGCGTGCAACTGGCCCGGGGTGGGCCAGGCAGGCGTTATCAGGACGAACGGATAATGGCAGCGTTAAGCATCCATTACCCGGAAACGGACTTCATAACCGGTGAACTTGCGAATATTGATCACGCCGGTATCGAGGATCAGGTACTGGCCTTTAATACCCTCAAGAACCCCTTCCACTTCTGGCGTTTTGTCCAGATTGTGGGTTTTGATTTTCTCCGGCCAAACTTGCACCGGGTAGCTCAAGCCAAGCCCCTGTTCATCCACTTCACGAATGGAGTCTGGGCCGTGCTCTTCACGCAGGGCGGCAATGTCGGCTGCGATCAACGCCAGTATCCGCTGGCGCTCTTGGGCGAGATCCAGTTCGGGCACATCGCCCTTAAGCATGGCTCGCCAGTTAGTGCGATCCGCAACATGCGCTTTACAGGCCACTTCAACCAATCCAGACAGATACCGGGTCGCCACTTTAAACATGGGAATCGCATCAACCGCGCCCTGATCTATCCAGCGCGTGGGCACCTGAGAGCCCCGGGTAATGCCTACTTTCAAGCCGGAGGAATTGGCCAGGTAAACCACATGCTCGATCATGCAATGGGTCTCGCCCCACTCCGGCTCGCGGCAGGTGCCCAAATGATAATGGCACTTCTCAGGGCTCATGATGCACGTATCACACGCTGCCAGCTTACGAAAACAGGGGTAACAGAACCCTTGGCTAAAGCTCTTTTTGGTTATCCGGTCGCAGTTAATGCAGCGGATCACACCCTCAAAATCGAAACGCAAGGGTTTGCCGATAAGCTCGTTCAACGGCACTCTGGCATCACCCACAGCCAAAACATAAGACACAGGTTCGCCTGCATCTGCCGGCATTTTTCTCAGCCGGCCAGTTACATCCGCAAGATCGCTCAAGACTTAACCTCAACAAACTGGTTGGGATCAACATCATTGCTGCCTGACTGGCTGCGACGCACTGAAGGATCGCACTCAGTACCCGCCTTACTGCCTCGATCGAGATAACCAACCCGCTCCTGCTCCGGAATATTGTGCAGGTTTTCATAATGGATAATGGCTTCCAGACTGATCTCACGCTGTTGCTGCGAAAGCTTTCGTCCATCCGGCCACTTGCCGAGCTCGATGGACTGACGCAGGCTCTGGTATACGTTGGGGTCAAGCCGTTCGATAAGTTCTTCGTAGGTCATCCGGTTCTCCTGAAAAAACCTTCATAAAAATGTAGCGGAATCGTTTGACAGGCATAAACGATAATGATTATCATTGCTCTACCAAATGACGACGGTCGTGTCGTTTGGTCTCTCTCATCAGGAGCATATTCTGCTTCTTTTATACCCCACCTTTTGGTGGGGTTTTTTTATGCTTGCTGCTTTTTACGGACAGGCAAAATGGCTGCCAACGCCAAGCCTGCAACAAATCCACCCAAATGCGCTTCGTTTGCCATGCGCCCCAGGCCGAGCATTTCTGGCAAGGGTGTAAAACCGATCACCATCCACACCACCGCAAAGGTTACGAGCGCCGGGGGAAATTGGAACCGAGGGTGTGCCCGCTGGCTAAGCCAACAATAACCAAGAATGCCATAAACAACCCCCGAAAGGCCGCCAAAAAAGGGGCCGGAAACCATATATTGCAGCCCATTAGAAAAAAGACTGGTTATGACGAAAAGCAGAACCAGTCTGCCACGGCCGTCAAACCATTCAATCTGGCTGCCCAAAAACCACAGCATCACCGAATTAAAAATAATATGCATCCAGCTAAAGTGCAGGAAATCCGGCGTAAACAGGCGCCAAACCTGACCACTGGCGAGGGTGGCAAGGAGCGAATCAAAGCGCTCTGCCATGGTGCCAACACCATAAGCACGCGGGTCCACAATAAACAGGTTGCCGGTAAACGGATTGCTGCCCAGGCCAGTCAACCAAGCCATCAATACGCCGAGAATAATTATACCCAGCACAAGGGGAGCATGACGCGGGGAAGGTTGCCAGCGCCCCGCGACAAAAACTGGCGAGCGATTTTGCTGCTCGACAGCCTGCCGAATGTCGGGCTCTGCCAAGAATCGATCCAGCGCCTCAAGAACAGGCTCGGCGTGGTCGGGGTTTTCCAGCCATAACACTTGGGATTCGCCCTCCTCACTGATTCTGTGAGGAACACCTCGGCCTTTCAACCATTGGCTAAAGCCACCAAGGTTTATATTGGTATCCAACTGTTTTACACGGTACACAATCTAACTTGCCTCACAGAGTATTCAGGCTGAAGGTTGCGCACCCTAGCGGGCAACGCTGTCTTCACTGATAGGGTAATCCGGGGAATCGTAGTGATCCCGCGCCACATTAACCCAGACAAACTTATCCCGGGAAAGTGCCTTTTCACCGTCCATTCGGTACGCCACCAGCCGGCCGTATTTCACAGCACTGAAATCAATACAGGCAACGTTGGATCTCAGCGGCGCTGGTTCGCTTTCCATCCAGTAATGGCCGACAAACACCGGAGGTGCGTCCAACGGATAACGAATCAACTGCTTGCGTTCGGCTTCCGTGAGAGCCCGGCCCGCAACCTCAGGCGGCAAAGGATCTGGCTGGAACACAACGTCTGCATAGGTGCGCGGGTTGTCTGCCCAGAATTTGGTGCGGAAAAATTCTCGGACGTAGCCATCCCGCCCTGTGATGGCCATGCCCTGGGGAAGTCGCAAGTCTGTGCCCCGCAACAGCGTATCCATGACTTGCCCAGCGAAAGAATCGATGGCCGCAGAGGCATGAAGGAAGTCCTCATCAATGCAGGCACCGCCCTGCGCTTGCTTGAATTTCTCAATCAGTTCGCTGTCCCAGCATGCATGCACCGCACGGAAATCCTTGTCATCGATAAACAGCGGAATGGTATAAAACCAATCAAGGAAGTCGTTCCACTCATGGGGATAGGCTTCAAACTGCTCAAGAGTGTCTCGGATCAGCCGGTCGTGACGGGAATTATGTTCACGTAGCCACGTTTTGCCGCTGCCAGCTCTGGCTCGAGTGCAATAACCCAGGGCGTTATACTCATGATTACCCATCACGATGCGGGCGGAGCCCCGCTCAACCATATTCCTCACCAGGTGAAGGGCTTCACGGATTCTGGGGCCACGATCAATGATATCCCCGATGAATATCACCTGCCGGCTGCGATGCTGATACACCCCATTCACCTTGCTGTAACCCATTTGCTCCAGCAGTCGTGCCAACGTATTCGCGCAGCCGTGTATATCACCAATAAGGTCGTAACCACGACTTGCAGTAGGATTCGTTCCGGCCATGATCAACTCGCTGCTATTTCGCTTGCCCAGCCAAGTTTGTTACGGCAAGTGGCATAGAAATTATGGTCTGTGGGGTGAATCAGCCGGATTTTGAAAGGCTTTTTGGCGATGCGAATAATATCACCCGGTGCGCAGGCAATATTCATCTGGCCATCGAAACTGATCTGAGGATAGGTTTCATTGGTTTCCCCGATAACCAGCTTAATCTCACTTTTTCCATCCACCACGATTGGGCGGCTACTAAGCATGTGAGGAAACATAGGCACCAGCACAATGGCATCAAGTTTCGGGTGCATTATTGGCCCCCCCGCAGAAAGCGAGTAGGCGGTAGAGCCTGTAGGGGTGGACACGATTAGGCCGTCCGAACGCTGGCTATAAACAAAGTGGCCATCAACATACAAATCAAAGCCGATCATGCGGGTAGATTTACCCGGGTGCAGTACCACATCGTTCAGAGCTGTACCGAAGCCCAGCGGCTGCCCATTGCGCTCAACATTGCCGTCGAGCAGAAACCGTGTTTCCTCGATGTATTCGCCTTCCAGCACCTTACCCAAGCGCTCTTCAAGATCAGAGGGCGAAATATCGGTTAGAAACCCCAGCCTACCGCGGTTTACACCGAGCAACGGAATTTTGGATTTTGCCAGTTCGCGGGCTGCGCCAAGCAGGCTGCCATCACCGCCCACTACAATAACCAGATCACAGATCTCACCGAGGAGTTTCTTGCTAGCCACCTGCAAGCCGTGCCCAGGCAACATGCTGGCTGTGTCTTCCTCAAGAACAACGTGGTAGTGGTTGGCGACCAGGTATTGTTTGAGCTGGCGCAGTGATTCAACCACTTTAACACTGCCCATCCGACCGATAACGCCTATGTTTCTAAATTGTTCCATGAAGTTTCCTGTGGTGTCGGAACACGACGAAAGCAGACGAGCCCGCTAACGCCCATATCAATCTGGCCTACAGTTTAACGAAAGTCACCCCGATACTGAAAAAAGTTCTGAAGGGCCTCTCATTTTTACAGCCGATGATTCTCGCAGCGGTCGTCGAGACCGGGCTGGAAATCTCCTGGCTGACTTGCTCGTAGCAACGGCTCGCCACAGGGGTCTCCGCTCTCAAGAGGGTGCTGGCACACCGGGCTCTCATAATGCTCAAGCCATTGAAGGTACGCTGGCTCGTTCATGCCGCAGCGCTCTGCCGCGAAGGCCGTAGGGTTGCGGAAATACGTTTCAATGTCACCATAAGGCAGGGTCAAATGGCCAACGCCTGGGTGATAACCAATGAGAAAAACAGACTGGGCTTTTAAATGGCTCATCACTGTATTCTCTGGTGGCTCTCTATCCTTAAGCTCATACACCTCTTGCTCGAGGACAACAATCTTCTCATCCCGGCGGGCTAGCTCGCGCTGTTTGCGATCCAGCTGTTCTCTGAGCAATACCAACTCCGCACTCGCATTGGCGTCATCGCGGCCACCGGTAGCCATCTGTTCCTGCATAGTGAGGTACTGCTGATTACGCTCTGACAAGCGGTACTTGAGCTGTTCGTTGCTGAGGCGCTGTCGCTCATATTTCTGCTCGATATCTGCGGTTTCGTTGCGCACAGCTTTGATCTCAAACCGGTGCTCGCGCTGCACTTCAGACAGCATATCCCGATGGACGCTCTGCAGAGTCTTAATACGCAGGCGCTGCTCGCGAATCAACTGAGCCAAGCGCGCACGATCAGCGCCAATGCGGGTTTCTTCAGCCTCTGCGGAATCTTCGCTCCCGGCACGAAGTACAGGGATATTATCTTCCTCTTCAGGCTGAACACGGAGGAACTTGAGCGTGTTGGCGTTTACAGCTTTGCGGACAGCTTGGAAATGGTTGTTGCCCGGGGTCATATCCGGATCCCACAACTCAGAGGCGTACTGGGGTTCTGGGCACAGACTACGACAGACAAGCCTAATAGCGCCGCCGCCCATATCCGGCCCCTTCGCCCCATGGGCAGCAAGCTTTTCAATAGGCACGTTCCAGCTGCTATCGGCCCTACCTTCCTCATCAAACCAGATTCGGAAAAACACGAGCGCGCGCACAAGAAGATCACTACTCAGATCTACCAGTACAGCTTTCACATCGGTTTCGGCAAGATCCGACAACCCGACGTAGCCATCAAGGAAGGCCCCAAACTCGCTGGCACGCATCTCGCGGACCACTTGGTTGCCTTCTATAAAGAACACCGCCGAATAATCGCCTGATGCCTGGCCAGCAGATATCATTGCAGACTCCCTAACATCCAAAAAACTCTCTGGCAGACCCAAAGTTTATAGTCTAGCCAGAGAGTCTCCGGTGCGCAGAGAAAAACTGCAACGTTTTGTGATCAAGCCATTTTAATTAAATACCGGCAGCCAGTCGGCAGCCCTGATCGATAGCACGCTTGGCATCCAGTTCTGCGGCCACATCCGAACCGCCGATCAGGTGCACAGGCAGCCCAGCCGCTTCAAGCCCTGCCTGGAGCTCACGCAAAGGCTCTTGTCCAGCACACAAAATAATAGTATCCACCGGCAGGATCTGATCCTCACCCTGCTCTGCACCCTTGGGTGTCATGGTAATATGCAGCCCCTCATCGTCAATTTTTCGATAAGCAACGCCCGGCACCATCTGCACCTTACGGTTTTTCAGTGAGGTTCTGTGAATCCACCCGGTGGTTTTGCCCAGGTTTTTACCAACTTTCGTCGCTTTGCGCTGTAGCAGGAAAACCTCACGGGCAGGTTCCGGAACTTCCGGCGTCATACCCTTGATACCACCACGATGCTCAACCGTGAGATCCACGCCCCACTCTCGCATAAAGTGATCCGTATCCAGCGCGGGGGAAGCCCCCTTATGCACGATGAATTCAGACACATCGAACCCGATACCGCCAGCGCCGATCACAGCCACTTTCTGGCCTACAGGTTTGCGCTCCAGCAGGGCATCGAGATAGCCGATGACTTTCGGGTGATCAATACCTTCGATGTCAGGAGTACGCGGGCTAACACCGGTTGCCAGTACTACTTCATCAAAGTTACCGGTCTTCAAATCTTCAGCGGTTACACGGGTTTCGAGCTGAACATCAACCCCGTGCTTATCAAGCATCACACGGTAGTAACGCAGGGTTTCATAAAACTCTTCTTTACCGGGAATACGCTTGGCAACGTTGAACTGGCCACCCACTTCTTTGCCATCATCAAACAATGTCACCTTATGGCCACGCTCCGCTGCCACCGATGCAAACGCCAGCCCAGCAGGCCCAGCACCCACCACAGCAATCGACTTAGGCGCTGCCGTTTTCACGTAGGTAAGCAAGGTTTCGTTACAGGCGCGAGGGTTCACCAAGCAAGTGGTCAGTTTGCCACTGAAGGTATGATCCAGACACGCTTGGTTACAGCCAATGCAGGTGTTAATTTCATCAGCGCGATCTTCTGCCGCTTTTTGCACAAGATCCGCGTCCGCCAGGAATGGCCTAGCCATAGACACCATATCCGCATCGCCTTCTGCCAGAATCTTTTCGGCAATGCCTGGCATGTTGATTCGGTTGGTGGTGACCAGGGGAATGCTCACTTCGTCTTTTAAGCGCTTGGTCACCTTTGTGAACGCACCACGGGGCACAGACGTGGCAATGGTAGGCACGCGTGCTTCGTGCCAGCCAATCCCGGTATTGATGATGGTGGCGCCTGCTTTTTCGATTTCCTTCGCTAGCTGCACCACTTCTTCCCAAGTGCTGCCGTTCTCAATGAGATCCAGCATGGAAAGGCGATAAATCAGAATAAAGTTCTTACCTACCCGCTCACGGGTACGGCGCACGATTTCGATGGGTAGACGAATGCGGTTTTCATAGCTGCCGCCCCACTGGTCTGTGCGCTGGTTGGCATGAGATACAATAAACTGGTTAATGAAGTAGCCTTCAGAGCCCATAATCTCAACGCCATCGTAGCCGGCCTTTTGCGCCAACTCAGAACACACGGCGTAGTCTTCTATCTGCTTCTCAATACCCGCTTCATCCAGCTCTTTGGGCTTGAACGGGTTGATCGGCGCTTGAATAGCAGACGGGCCTACCAAAGCCGGAGAAAACGCATAACGACCCGCGTGAAGAATCTGCATACAGATCTTGCCGTCGGCCTTATGTACGGCACCGGTGATCACCTTGTGCTTCTCGACTTCGTCGTCGGTGGTCATTTTGGCCGCGCCCTGAAACACAGCGCCTTCGGTGTTGGGTGCAATACCGCCAGTTACGATAAGGCCAACGCCGCCACGAGCACGCTCAGCATAAAACTCAGCCAGTCGCTCGAAACCGTTTTTAGCCTCTTCCAGCCCGGTATGCATGGATCCCATCAACGTGCGATTACGCAGCTTGGTGAACCCTAGATCCATTGGCTCGAGCAAATTCGGATATTTGGCCAGGCCTGGTGTCGCGTTAGTAGTCATAATTGGTCTCCGCATAATGATCATTGGCGAGATCTTAATCGCCCCGCTCCTTTTAATGACGTCTAAATTACCGATGCGGGTTGCCTTCAACAATATCCCTGAATAACATTCTATTATCTTCAAATTACAGCTTAAAGCGAATCACTATGGATCCAGCCAATCTTTACCCCCTACCTGGCCGCAATTCGCTTGGCGACATCAGCGTTCTCTATGTCTGCGCCCTGCTCAGAGCGGCCGAAGCGGAAGGCGTAAACGTACAGGACCTGACACACCGCTTTCAGCTCAACGAACAAACCCTCACATCACCCGCCGCGCGAATCAGCATTCCACGCTTTATGCGGCTGGGCCACGCAGCCATTGAATCCTGCGGCAACGCCGCACTGGGCTTACGCATGGGCGCCTTGTCGCGGCCAGTGGATGCTGGCATTGCAGGCCTTGCGGGCGAATGCGCCAGCACTGCCGGGGCCGCCATACAAACGCTTATCCGCTATTCGTTATTGACCAGCCGAAACAGTCGGGGAACGCCAAAAACAGAGCCAGAAAAAAAGCGCCTGCAATTTTATTCCATCCGCCCCTATAACTCGTTCAACTGTTTTGTTGTGGACTCGGTGCTGGGCGCCTGGACTCAGTTCCTGCGCACGGTGAGTGGGCAATGGGATGTGCTGGAAAAAGTAACCATTGAATACCCATCCACAGGCATGGACGAGCTGTTTGAAGCCTGGTTTCGTTGCCCGGTTCAGTTTGGGGCAGCGGCGAACAGCGTAACGGTCCGGCAGGACATATGGAATCAGGAGTCCATGCAAGCACAACCGGCCATGCACGAGAAATTGGTGCTGCTTTGTGATTCAGAAATGCGGGAGATTCAGCGGGGCTGGACAACAGGCGATCGGGTAAAAAGCCTGCTTACACCTCTGTTCCGGGGAGAAACCCCAAGCCTTGAAACAATTGCGTCGAAACTGGGCGCTACACCCTGGACTCTTCAACGCCAGCTATCCACAGAGAACACCAGCTTCAGGAAACTGATGGATGACACCAGAAAACAACTGGCAAGGGATTATATCCGGGAAACTGAGACCTCGTTATCCGAAATAGCCTGGCTCCTCGGCTTTTCCAACCCTGCCGCAATGCACAAAGCTTACCGGCGCTGGTTTGGACTTAGCCCAGGAGAGCACCGGAAGCAGTTTCGCGAGATGATCAAATAAGCGCGACCATGGGTTACAGGGCCGCCTCAAAGGCGCTCCGCATTACCTAAACAAATGCTCAGCGTGAAAGCGCAGGTGCTGTTCGATGAAGCTGGCAATAAAAAAATAGCTGTGATCAAAGCCTTCCCGCCGGTTCAGCGCCAGCGGGTAGCCGCTGTGCTTTGCCGCTGCTTCCAGAATTTCCGGCTTAAGCTGCTCCGCCAGAAAATTGTCGGCGTCGCCTTGATCTACCAGTGCCGGCACAAAGGCGCGGGCCTTACGCATCAGCATGCTGGCGTCGTAATCAGCCCAGCTAGCAGTGTCTTTACCTAAATATGCACCGAAGGCCTTCTTGCCCCAAGGGCAATTAACCGGGTTGGTGATTGGGCTGAAGGCCGATACAGAGCGATAGCGCTCCGGATTGCGCAGCGCCAAAACCAGAGCACCGTGCCCGCCCATGGAAGGCTGGCACTTTGTCGCCATTTGAGGCCTGCGGCGGCAGATAAATAGCAAAACGCATGGTGCAATTCAGCGTTTCCGAGAAATGGCTGTACTGCTTGTGCCAACCATCAAAGCTCTTGTTACAGCTCAGGTTTTCAATATTCATGGAATATCTCTCAAAAAAAGGCCGCCTGCCCAATAAGCAGGCGGCTATCTTGATTATTTGTCGAAGTGAATAACGGAGCGAATACTCTTGCCTTCGTGCATCAAGTCGAACGCTTCGTTGATCTTTTCCAGGCCCATTGTGTGAGTAATGAAATCATTAAGCTTAAACTCACCCTGCATATAACGGTCCACGATGCCAGGCAACTCGGAACGCCCCTTCACGCCACCAAATGCCGAGCCTTTCCAGACTCGACCGGTTACCAGCTGGAAAGGACGAGTAGAAATTTCCTGACCAGCACCGGCTACCCCAATAACCACCGACTCACCCCAACCTTTGTGACAGCACTCCAAGGCGGAACGCATTACGTTGACGTTGCCAATACATTCGAAAGAGTAATCCACACCGCCATCAGTCAGTTCAACAATCACCTCCTGAATCGGTTTGTCGTAGTCGTTCGGGTTGATGCAATCAGTGGCACCCAGCTTACGGGCCAATTCGAACTTGCTCTCGTTAATGTCGATAGCAATGATACGGCTGGCCTTGGCCATAGTGGCACCAATGATCGCAGACAGGCCGATGCCGCCCATACCGAAGATGGCCACAGTGGCGCCCTCTTCTACCTTGGCGGTGTTCATAACCGCACCCATGCCAGTGGTAACGCCACAGCCGAGCAAGCACACTTCTTCTAGCGGTGCTTCTTTATTGACCTTTGCCAGAGAGATTTCCGGCAATACTGTGTACTCGGAGAAGGTTGAGCAGCCCATGTAATGAAAAATTGGCTGGCCGTTCTTGGAGAAACGGCTGGTGCCGTCTGGCATCAGGCCTTTACCCTGAGTTTCCCGAATTTTCCCGCACAGGTTGGTTTTGCCAGATGTACAGAATTTGCATTCGCCGCACTCAGGGGTATACAGAGGAATAACGTGATCGCCTACCTGAAGGCTGGTTACACCTTCACCTACAGACTCCACAATACCGCCACCTTCATGACCCAGAATCACCGGGAAGATGCCTTCAGGGTCATCACCAGACAACGTAAAGGCGTCGGTATGGCATACACCGCTGGCAACAACTCGAATTCGCACTTCACCAGCCTGTGGTGGCATAACATCCACTTCTTCAATGGACAGAGGTTGATTCGGGCCCCAGGCAATGGCTGCTTTGGATTTGATTATCTGAGTCATATGGCTCTCCAGTCGTTGTATGGCTCTAGCGGAGGGTTCCGCTATGGTGATGGAGACATTGTATTCATTTCTTCTGGCGTGATAATTCCATACTATGTCAATTCACCTTTACCACTGAGTAACAATGGTAAAGGTTTTTTGGTCTAGCAGCCTGTCGGACTT
>NZ_JBQDKB010000059.1:0-23012 GCF_052094685.1 Marinobacter sp. | reverse complement strand
ACAAGATCACTTTAAACGCTGTCTGTCAGGTGCAAGTCCGACAGGCTGCTAGAGAAAGTCTTGCCGAACCTATGACCCCCGCGAAAGCTGTCACTCTGCTCTACGATATGCGGAACATAGAGTTCCAAGACGATGTGGTTGAGGGCTTTATTCGGGCAATTGGTATTTATCCCACAGGCAGTCTTGTGGAGTTAACTGATGGTCAGCGGGGCATTGTGGTGTCGCACTCTCCCGAACGCCGGTTGTGGCCACGGGTAATGGTTATGACGGATCGTCACCAGGCTCCGTTAAAAACTGGAAGAGTTGTTGATCTGGCGAAACATAACCAAAGTCGCACAACGGCAGAAATACTGGCTATCAAAGAATGCCTCGCCCATGGAACCGAAGGGCTGAATCCGGCCGGTTATGACGTGACCGGTGGGGAGTCCCGTTGGAGTATTAGCCGGCTGGTCAGTCGGTAATAATAATCCGTAGGTTTTTCCGTACCCACCGGTAAGTGTTTTCTGGCGAGAAGCTGATAACAATCTCAGACTCGCCGCCTGCCGGGCCGTCTACGTAGTAGTCCACTTCCGCCATTTGCTCGCTATAGGACTGAACCACCACATCCTGCGGGCGGGTGGTTATCGCCTCCAAGCCCGAAAGATCAGCGCTGCCGCCGATGCGACGTATTATTACCTGTTTGTTGCTTCTGTCGCTAGCAGGGTGCTTGGCTATGTGGTTGTCCAGATAGAAGCGGTTTCCAATAACGGTTTTGATCGTTTTTAGTTCCCGTTTCAGGTAGTCCCTTGCAGCTTCGGCATCCGCTTCTTCCATGGAGCGAGCAGCGTCGATAATTCGCTGTTTCTTGGCCCGTAAATCCTGCTTGTACTCAATATTTGGGTCCCAATCGTTGTCATCTTCTGGGCGCTCGGGTGCGGTCTCTATGTCGGCTTCAGTTGGGGGTTCTTCGCACAGCTCATCTCCTTCTGGGTAGAAGCAGATTTCCGCAAGCAACTGGTTGGCCGGCGAAGGGTTGGTACCGGTTGCGTCAAACTCGGTTTTGCTTACGGTAAAGTCGATTGGGCTGGTGAGATTGGGCAACGCTGCATTTAATTGCTGTATAACGCGATCCCGGATCTGGATTCCTGCGCCTTCGCGCACGCTCTCCGTCCAGTTCAGCGCCATGAGAAAACGGGTGAGGTTACTCAGCGGTACGCGGGTAATAAGCTGTTGTTCCGTAATCGTGTGGGTGGAGAGGCCTTCATCATCGACGGAAGGGGTTGATAACTGCGCCCGAATATCTGGTAAGAACTCCAGCGGTGTTACCCATTCTTGCGCCGGTACATCTTCGGCGATAGGCAAGTGGCCTACCCAAAGGCTAAGCGTTTCTCCAGGGTAGTACTGAAACTGGCCGTGGACATTTGTTTTACCGGCTTGGCTGGCGGTCTGGTAAGTTAAGCCGCTGATCCCCAGGGCGTTAACTTTTCCGGTGCTCGTGTCATTGCCTGTGTTGTCGCTGTCGTCGCCTAAACACCCGGAGAGAAGCGGGCTGATAAAGAACGCGATAATGAGTGCACGGGGCAGAGTACGAGATGGGCGAGTGAGGTGAACGGCAGCCATGGTTCGTCTTTCATTCCCTGAGTTTGGGCCGTGCCAGCGGATTGGATGTGGACAGCCGATTGTAAATTGTTGTAACCGTATTGTAGGCCGCTGGCCCAGGCTATATCGGGATACCTGTCGCAGTTTGCGGATTTCGTCGGGTTTGCCGTGCCTGTCTAGAAAGGGCTCCACCTTGAAAAAAAACTGCGCGCCTCAATAACTGGGTGTCTCCTGCATATTGCTTTTTTCGAATCGGTACTTGTTTATGACCAATGCTCTGGAAATTGAGGGGCTCACCAAAACCTACGGCAGTGGATTTGAAGCTCTCAAGGGAATCGACCTTCAGGTGGCCCAAGGAGATTTCTTTGCACTGCTGGGCCCAAACGGTGCTGGAAAATCAACCACACTGGGCATTGTGTGTTCGCTGGTGACGAAAACGGCCGGTAAGCTGAAGGTGTTTGGTTACGATATTGATACCCACCTTTCTGATGCCAAGCTCCACCTTGGCGTTGTGCCCCAAGAGTTCAATTTCAACCAGTTTGAGAAGGTGTTTGATATTGTCACCATACAAGCTGGGTATTACGGAATTCCCCTTAAAAAAGCCGCGGTTTCCGCTGAAAAATACCTTAAAAAGCTTGGCCTTTGGGAAAAACGCAATACTCCAGCGCGTATGTTGTCTGGTGGTATGAAGCGAAGGCTTATGATTGCCCGCGCTCTGGTGCACGAACCGAAACTGCTGATTCTAGATGAGCCTACGGCGGGCGTGGATATCGAGCTGAGGCGTTCTATGTGGTCGTTTCTTGAAGAAATGAACCGCCAGGGCACCACCATCATTTTGACGACCCACTATTTGGAAGAAGCTGAAGCCCTGTGCCGGAATATCGCCATTATTGATCATGGCCGTATTATCCGGAATACCAGTAAACGGGAATTGCTGCAGCAGCTAAGCCTTGAGACGTTTCTGCTTGATGCCGAGCTGGCACTAGATAAAGCGCCGGAGCTGGATGGCTTTTCCTGCAGGCTGGGTGATGAAGGTGTGTTGGAAGTAGATGTGCACAAAGGGCAGTCGCTGAATAACGTGTTTGTTCAGCTGGAACAGCAGGGGATCAAGGTAGTCAGTATGCGTACTAAAGCAAACCGGCTGGAAGAGTTGTTTATTCGCATGGTGGAGCATAATGCTGCGCCCGATCTGGCAACGGAGGGCAGAGCATGAATACCCAGGCTCTGTTAACCGCATATAGCACCATTGTACTACGGGAAATTCGCCGATTTACCCGTATCTGGCCTCAAACATTGCTGCCACCTGCTGTCACCATGACGTTGTACTTTATAATTTTCGGCAACCTGATTGGCTCCAGGATTGGCGATATGGGTGGTTTCGACTATATGTCGTTTATTGTCCCTGGGCTGATTATGATGGCGGTTATTACCAGTTCTTACGCCAACGTGGTGTCGTCGTTTTTTTCCATGAAGTTCCAGCGCAGCGTTGAAGAGTTGCTGGTTTCGCCTGTGCCTAACTGGATCATACTGGCGGGATACGTAACTGGGGGTATGGCGCGCGGCTTGGGAATTGGGGTTATCGTAACCTTGTTGTCGCTGGCGTTTACCCAGCTGCAAATCCATAACCTGCTCATGGTTGTGGTAACGGTGTTTTTAACCTCTGCGTTGTTTGCGGTGGGTGGTTTTATTAATGCGCTGCTGGCCACCAAGTTTGACGATGTATCCATTGTGCCTACGTTTGTTCTCACGCCTCTTACTTACCTTGGTGGCGTGTTTTACAGCATCGACCTGTTGCCAGATTTTTGGCAGGGCGTGTCTATGATCAACCCGATTCTATATATGGTGAATGGCTTTCGGTTTGGCATACTTGGCGTGTCTGATGTAAACCCGTTTGTGTCCCTTGGTATGATTCTGGCGTTCATAGCAGTGCTTACCTGCATTGCGCTTAAATTGCTTGCGCGAGGGAAGGGCATACGCCACTGACCTTATGCCTGTTTTTAGATATATTTATTCTTAGGAAACCCTATGGCTCTTGATAACGCGCCGCTTGGCAAAACCAGCGATTACCCGGATCACTATGATCCCGCTCTGCTTTTTCCGATAGCGCGGGAGGAAAACCGCCGCCGTATTGGTCTTGAAGACGGTCGCTGGCCTTGGTTTGGCGGGGATCTTTGGCAAGCTTGGGAAATCTCATGGCTGCGTCCTGGTGGCATTCCAGATCTTGCTTGGGCCGAGATTCGGTTTCCTGCAGCCTCGCCATCGCTTGTTGAGTCCAAGTCGCTCAAGCTTTATTTGAACTCTCTGAATCAAACGGTGTTTTCATCCGCTGAGCAGGTTGTTGAAACCGTGACCGGGGATTTATCCAGCGTATGCGGTGCGACGGTGAACGTCCGGTTCCTAAGCGTGGATGATTCAGGCACCGCTACCGGGCGCCCATCTGGCTACGAGTTGGTTGATAACGAGGCGGTTGAAGATGTGGTGTACGATTATGCGCCTGAGTCGCTTTGCGCGAATGGGCCGGTGGTTACTGAAAAACTCTGCTCCCACCTACTGAAGAGTAACTGCCCGGTTACCGGTCAGCCGGATTGGGGCACGGTGTTGATTAGTTACACTGGGTCGGCCATCGATCGTGCTGGGTTGTTACGGTATATCGTGAGCTTTCGGCAGAAACAGGATTTTCACGAGCACTGTGTAGAGACGCTGTTCACCGATCTACTTAGCAGGTGCAAACCTCAGAATTTGACCGTCTGTGCCCGTTATACTCGCCGCGGTGGCTTGGATATCAACCCATGGCGCAGTACAGAGCCAGAGGAGCAGGTTGGCCCAAGGTTGATTCGACAGTAATCAGTCTTGGGCGCTATCTTCTTCGAGCCGCAGACGCTCTGCGGCATCTTCTAGGGCGCTGAGGATGCTCTGGCGCTCTTTGTCGGTGATTTTGTCGGAATCCAGGTACATGGCAAAGCCGCTGCGCTCATGTTCCATAAAGCTTCGATTTGGCCCCATGTCTCTGCGGAAATCCACAACTTCATAAATAGGCACCGGCCTGCCGAAGCCTTTCACGGTGATCTCGCCTTTGTCGCGGCACATGATCCGATCTTTGATCAGTGAGAAGGTCTCGTAGGATACGAGAATCTCGCCCGGCTCGGCGAGAGATTCCAGTCTGCTGGCAAGGTTAACTTCCTTGCCAATAATGGTGTAATCCATGCGGTTTTCAGCGCCAAAGTTACCCACGGTTGTGTAGCCGGTGCTGATGCCCATGCGAATTTCCAGCGGGGTTTTTATGCCTTGACTGCGCCATTTTTGCCGCATGATTTTCATGTGTTTGCGCATATCAATCGCCATGGACACGCAGGCAAAGGCGTCTTCTCTCTGGCCACGGCTGGTCGGGTCGCCAAAGAACACCATGATGGAATCGCCCACAAACTTGTCGATGGTGCCGCCGTATCTGAGGGCCACTTCAGCCATTCCATTGAAGTAGTGATTTAGCAATTCCGTGAGAGCTTCTGGCTCCATTTCTTCTGAAAGCTCGGTAAAGCCTTTTATGTCTGAGAAAAAAACGGCGAGTTTTTTGCGTTGGGTTTCAAGGCGTACATCCCGTTCCCCAGTAAAGATAGATTGCCATACCTGGGGTGAAAGGTATTTTGACAGCTTGTGGGAAAGTGCGATGGATTGTTCGCGCTGGTTCTGTATTTGGGTTTTTGCCAGCATTAAGGCGCGGGCCTGCTGGTGTGAGTAAAACGCGGTTACGCAGATGTAAAGACCAGTGGCGAGTATGGACAGCATGCTGGTGAGTAGGGGCGACTGGAACGATTCAGCTGGGCCAAAAATTGCGAAGAAGACCACAATAGACGCCGTCATAAAACCACAGCCGATCAGCCATTGACGAATGCCACCAATGATTAGCGCGCTGAACATCAGCATCAATGCGATTGAAATGGATGGAATGGCAACCAGGCCGATACAGCCGATGAGACCACCGCCAATAATGCAATCCGTGATAAGCATTTTCTGGCGGATACGGGGGGAGTTTCTCAAAAACGTCCGCCGGGTAAGTAGGTGTGCAATGTGGGGCCAGCTCAGTGCGCCGGCAATTAACAAAAGATGCCATTGTTGGAACGCGCCCTGCAGCACACCCACAACAATAATGACAGCTGTCGCGGTATACGCAAGCAGGCGTCCGTTGTAATCGGGCATAGGGGGAATGGCCACCGGGCTATTCAGAGCCTCGGATGACAGTGATTTTTCTACGCTGTTGCTGGCATTGCGCAGATCTGCCGGAG
Organism: Marinobacter sp.; assembly: GCF_052094685.1. Classification (GTDB taxonomy): domain Bacteria; phylum Pseudomonadota; class Gammaproteobacteria; order Pseudomonadales; family Oleiphilaceae; genus Marinobacter. The sequence continues at coordinate 17,154 of NZ_JBQDKB010000059.1, read as the reverse complement.
CACTCATCATGTACGCGGATCACTCATGGCGCTGGAACCGTCTAGTTATATTTGTGTTGTGCCGAGTAAAATTGCACCAAGAGTAGGACTTGGAATAAGACTAAAGGTTAACAGCATTCCCTATAACCCACAATTCACGGGGCTCGTTTGAGTGGCACCCGATCAGAATTCAGCTACCGGAACATTATAGATATGAGTTCAGTCACTGATTTTTTGCTCAACCGGGCATCTGAGCCACGGCTGGAAGCCCCGGCTCCAGATGCCTCAACGCTCGATCAGGCTTTTGCCTGTGCGGCCCGTGCGCCGGATCATGCCTTGCTACGCCCCTGGCGTTATATGGTGATTGAAGGTGAGGGGCTAAAAGCTCTGGGTGAGCTATTTGCTGCTGCGCATTCCAATAATGGCGATGAAAAAAAGCTGGAAAAGGTACGCAAAAAGGTGTTGCGGGCTCCGATGATTGTTGTCGGAATTGCTTCACCAAAAAAGCATCACAAAGTGCCGGAAGTAGAGCAGTTACTTTCAGCCGGCGCGAGCATGAGCTTTTTGGGCCTGGCTTTACAAGATGCTGGTTACGGAGTTATGTGGCGCACCGGGAAAATGGCATACAACCCTGTGGTGCTTGAAGGGCTTGGTCTTGAAAAAGGAGAGTCGATCACCGGCTTTCTTTATACGGGCACTGTGTCTTCCACCAAGCCTGCGGTTCCCCGCCCGGAACTGGCTGAGTTTGTTGCACATTGGCCAGCGTGAATAATGCATATGCTCCCCTGCCACTCCGGGTGGGGGAAGCAGCTTGCCGCTTTCTTCTGGGCTTGCTCTTTTTTTTCCTTCTTCTTGCCTCTTTTTTTCCCGCAACTACCTGTGAACGCCCGAATTCAGTGGTCTCCCCAAAGCTGGCACTAGCATTGCTTTAGTTCTGCCATAGAACGAAACCGGCAAAGTCTAAATAGCCGGTGACAGAATTTCGGAGGTTGTATGGCGATCACTTTTGACAAGGCTCTTGGTATTCACCAGCACGCGCTGGAAGCCAGAGTGCAGCGCGCTGAGATTATGGCGAATAATATGGCCAATGCCGATACACCGGGCTTCAAGGCACGGGGTATGGATTTTCAGGCTGTGATGCAAAGAGCCCAAGACAACATGAATGGCTTTGGCATGGAGAAGACCCACGCGGGCCATATGGATACGTCGGCAGGCGCCGGAGATTCGGATTTGCTGTACCGGGTGCCGAACCAGCCTTCAGTAGATGGGAATACGGTTGACGCGCAAGCCGAGCAAACCCGGTTCATGCGTAACGCGATGGATTACCAGGCCAGCTTCCAGTTTCTTAACAGTAAGTTTACTGGCCTGACCAAAGCCATCAAAGGCGAGTAAGCCGCCGTCCAACGATTAGCGAAGGAGAAACATCATGTCACTGGGCAGTATCTTTGACATCGCCGGTTCCGGCATGACAGCGCAATCGCTGCGGCTGAATACCACCGCCTCAAACATTGCCAACGCAGAGACGGCGAGTTCGAGCACGGATACCACATACCGCGCACGCAAACCGGTTTTCTCAGCTATTCAGCAGTCCATGATGAACCCGGGCCAGCAGGGTTTCGGCACTCAGGCTGGGGATGACGCAGGTGCAGGAGTGCGAGTGGACGGTATTGTTGAAAGCGATGCTGAACTGCAGATGCGCTATGAGCCTCACCACCCGGCAGCTAATGAAGACGGTTATGTATTTTATCCCAATGTGAATGTAGTGGAAGAAATGGCAGACATGATGTCTTCCTCAAGAAGCTTTCAGATGAACGTGGACATTATGAACACGGCTAAATCCATGATGCAGCGCATCCTGACACTTGGTCAGCAGTAACGGGGCGAGGATCGAATCATGAGTGCAGTTAACGCAACGCAGGCCGGTGATGTACTGGGTAATTACAGATCCCAGCCGCAAACTGCTGAAGGTGGCAATGGCGAGCTTGGCAAGAACGAGTTCATGGAATTGATGCTGGCGCAGCTCAAAAACCAGAACCCACTGGAGCCCCAGGATAACGGCGAGTTTATTTCGCAGCTTGCTCAGTTCAGCTCGCTGGAAGAGATGCAGAAGCTCTCTGGCACCGTGGATGATGTGGTTGGGCAGTTCCGCTCCACTCAGGCGCTTCAGGCATCGGCGATGGTCGGTAAGACCGTATTGGCTCCTTCCGAAGTCGGGATTTTAGGAGCTGAAGGCGAAATCTCTGGCAACATTCAGGTGCCCGCCTCTACTGGTGGTGTGCGCTTGTCTATTCAAAATTCTAGTGGTGAGTTGGTGCGCCAGATTGATCTTGGCAGTAGCTCGGCGGGTGTTAAAGCGTTCAGCTGGGATGGCAAGGACGGTGACGGCAACAGCTTGCCGCCTGGGCCGTACAAGATTGTGGCTGAAGGATCTTATCCGCAGGGCAGTGTGCAGCTCCCAACCCTTGTTAGTGCCAATGTCGACAGTGTTTCGTTGGGCCAGGGTGGCTCCGTGACCCTTAACTTGGCAGGCATGGGTTCTATTGCGCTGTCAGATGTTAAACAAATCAATTAATACCGGTGTCAGACTGGGGGTGAATTATGGCTTTTAATACAGGGCTCAGTGGTCTTAGGGCGGCAGCGGTAGATCTGGACGTAACCGGCAACAATATTGCCAACGCCAGCACGGTTGGTTTTAAGAGCAGCCGCGTGCAGTTCGGCGATCTTTACGCCAATGGTTTTCTCAGTGGCGGCTCTAACCCTGTTGGTGATGGTGTAAACGTACAGGGCATAAAGCAATCATTTGGCCAGGGCAATATTAGCTTTACAGACAATGGATTGGATATGGCCATTGAGGGCGATGGCTTCTTTGTTCTGAATAATGGCGGTGAAACCCGTTACTCCCGAGCTGGGCAGTTCACCATTGATAAAGATGGTTTTGTGGTGAATAACCAGTCTATGCGGGTTCAGGGTTTCACCGCTGATGGGGATGGTAATCTCTCGGGTATTCGTGGTGACCTTGAAATTGCGACGGATAACCTGGCGCCACGCCGCACCACCAACTTGCGTTCTGATTTAAACCTGGATTCCCGCGAGTCGGTGCTTGAGTCGCGGGTGCGTGATGTGGGGCCGCTGGCATTTGGCGATGTGAACGGCGAGCAGTTCGAGATGACCTATACCGACGGCACACCCGCTTATTCGGTGGATTTGAGTGGTTTGACCACTGCCCGCCAAATTGCAGACAAGCTAACCACGGCACCAGGGTTGAGTGCCTCAGCGACCACAACTGCAAATTTGGGTCTTAGCGACGCCGATGTTGCAGCGGCAGGCTTCTCATTCGAACTGAGAATCAACGGTGCACCGCTTCAGCTAGACACCAGCAATGTGAGCAGCCTTGAAGAACTCAAGGCCGCGATCAATGATTCAAGCGATACCGCGATCTCCGCCGCCATTGTGGACGATGGAACCGGTAACAATGTGCTGCGTGTTAGTCATAACCAGGGTGAGAACCTTGATATTACTTACAATGATGGCTCGGGTGGCGCGAGTAACACGGTATGGGAGACCGGCGATATTAACGTAACTGGCGATCGTACGATTGCAGGTGTCACTGCAACCGGTGGCTCTGGCAATAACTTTGTAACTGAGTATGGCCAGTCGCCCATACGTATAACCAACGAGTTCAACCCGCAGGATCAGCGTACTTATAACCACGCTACCTCAACGTCAATTTTCGATAGCTTGGGTAATTCCCACGAACTCACGCAGTTTTTCGTGAAGGAGCCTTCACCGGGCAATGGCGTGGGGGTGAGTGAATGGTCTGTTTATCTGCAGATTGATGGTGAAATGGTTGCGGGTACTGATGCTACGCCTTATACCGCGAGATTTGACCAAGACGGTACCCTGCAATCTATTAATGGTGATGCCAGCGGTGAAATTGTAATCACCGACTGGGTTCCTAAAGACAAGAACGGTCAGCCTAACGGTTCTGACGGCCCTCCTGCGGCAGGTGCAACGGTGGTTACTCCGATTCCGGATCCCCCAACCACATCAGCTTTTGTGTTGAGCTTGGGGGAAACCACCCAGTATGGCGCAACATTTGGTGTTGATGATCAGCGCCAGAATGGCTACACAACCGGCCGGCTTTCCGGTCTTGATGTGTCTTCCGAGGGTGTCCTGTTTGCCCGCTATACCAATGGCCAGTCTAAGTCCCTTGGGCAGGTTGCCTTGGCTTCTTTCAGCAACACTGATGGGCTGTCACCTGTAGGGGATACCAGCTGGGTTGAAACCTTCGAATCTGGACAACCGGTTATTGGCAAACCCGACACAGGAACACTCGGTGGTATTAAGGCCAGCTCGGTAGAAGAATCCAATGTGGATCTTTCGGGTGAGCTGGTGAACTTGATCATTGCTCAGCGCAACTATCAGGCAAACGCCAAAACGATTGAAACCTCCGATGCGGTCACTCAGACCATCATCAACCTCCGCTAAAGGGCTTTGATGTAAGCTTGGCACGACTCCTGCAAGAATGTCTGAAAGAGCACTGGAAACAGTCAAAATTCCGGCAGGAGTTTTCCCATGGACAAAGCACTTTATCTCGGTATGTCTGGCGCCAAGCAGAATATGCTGTCCCAGCGTGCCCATGCCAATAACCTGGCCAACGTAAACACCACCGGTTTCAAGAAAGACTTTGCCCAAGCGCGGAGCATGCCTGTTTTTGGGGGACATCATCCTACCCGTGCCTATGCCATGGCCGAGCGCCCAGGTACCGATCTATCCGCTGGCGCGCTGATGCAAACTGGCCGAAAGATGGACGTTGCACTGGAAGGTGAGGGTTGGCTGGCTATTCAGAATAATCTAGGCGAAGAGGTTTTTACCCGCTCGGGAAGCCTGCAGGTGGATGTGAATGGCTTAGTGCGACTCTCCAGTGGCGAAATGGTGCTAGGCAACGGCGGACCGGTCGCGCTTCCTCCTTTTGATAATGTCCAGATTGGTGCTGATGGCACTGTATCTATCATTCCCGTAGGCGGTCCACCGGATCAGCTTGTGGAGGTGGATCGGTTGAAGTTGGTTAACCCCCCCCAGGACTCACTTGAAAAAGGTTTGGATGGGTTTATTCATCCAAAACCTGGCTTGGCGGTTGATGGCGGAGAGCCGGCAGATGCTGCGTTGCGTGTGGCTTCTGGTTTTCTTGAAAGCTCTAACGTGAATGCGGTGGAAGAGATGATTTCAAATCTTCAGTTGTCTCGACAGTACGAGATGCAGGTGAAGGTTATGCGCACCGCAAACGAGAATTCCGAGGCAGCGGCACGGCTGTTGCAGAACCTCTAATAGTTTTTGAAAACAACGTCGATTTGGCCAGAAGCGGCAAGTTTTTTCCGCCTGCCAGGCACCGGCAAGGAGTAATAGTTATGCATCCGGCTCTTTGGGTTAGTAAAACTGGGTTAAGTGCCCAAGATACCAATATGTCTACCATCTCTAACAACTTGGCCAACGTGAATACCACGGGCTTTAAGCGTGACAGGGCGGTTTTCCAAGATCTGCTATACCAGATCAATCGGCAGCCTGGTGGTATGAACACACAAAACTCCGAACTGCCCTCCGGGTTGCAGTTGGGTACCGGTGTGCGGGTGGTTGGCACGGCAAAGCAGTTTGCCCAGGGCAATCTTCAAATCACCGAGCAGCCTCTGGACCTTGCCATTGACGGCCGTGGCTTTTTGCAGATTCAGATGCCTGATGGCCAAACAGCCTACACCCGGGATGGGCAGTTTCAGCTTAACGCCGATGGCGATGTGGTCACACCAGAAGGTTACCCACTGGAGCCCAACATCAACATACCGGACAACGTCACGAAGGTGACCATCGGCAAAGATGGCACGGTATCGGCCATCACCGATGATCAGGCGGCGCCCATAAACCTGGGTCAAATTACGCTGGTGGGTTTCATCAACCCGCAGGGTCTACAGGCGATTGGTAACAACCTGTTCAAGGCAACCAATGCCAGTGGTGATCCCGCTGAAGGTGAGCCGGGGCTGGCTGGGCTGGGCTCGCTCGAGCAGGGCATGGTGGAGTCATCTAACGTAGAAGTAGTTGAGGAGTTGGTAAATATGATCACCACTCAGCGTGCTTACGAGATGAACTCCAAGGTTGTTTCCACAACCGATCAAATGCTCCAGTTCATTACGCAAAATATTGGCTAACCCGCTGAAATAGTATGTGTTGCTATGAAGTGTGAGAGTAAAACTGTGAGGGGAGAGCTCATGAAACCGACTACATCAACCTGGTTTTCCAAGTCAGCAGGCTCCTGTTTGCTGGTTTGGGTGCTTGTATTACTGCAGGGATGTACTGCCATGAGCCGGCCCCGTGCTGAACCTAATGACCCCGCCTATGCGCCTGTGCGCGCACAGGCCATGATGCAGCGTGATCCGGAATCCGGATCTATCTACCAAAGCTCACGCAACTACAATTTTTACGGCGATACGGTGGCGCTGAACATTGGCGATGTACTTACGGTGACTCTTAACGAGTCAACGCGTGCGAGCAAGAATGCTGAAACGAAGATCCAAAAGGATAGCGATATCTCGTTGCCCGAGCCCAACATTCTTGGCAAGAACAACATAGGCATTGCAACGTCTATCCAGAATGATCGAGATTTTCAAGGCAAAGCCGAGGCAGACCAGAGCAACAGCCTTGCTGGCAATATCACTGTGACCGTTATTGAGGTGCTGCCAAATGGTGTGCTGAAGATTCGCGGTGAAAAGTGGCTGTCACTGACCAACGGCGATGAATACGTACGCTTAACTGGTTTGGTGCGTCCGCAAGATATTGATCCAGGCAATATGGTGGCTTCTAGCCGCATTGCGGATGCCCGTATTGCTTACGGCGGCACCGGTGATTTTGATCAGGCGAACCAGATGGGCTGGCTGGCCCGGTTCTTCAACAGCGAGTGGTGGCCCCTATGATGTTACGCCGAGGTTTGGTGTTTTCGTTGTTGTTGACTGTTTTGGCGGCGCCTGTAATGGCCGATCGCCTGAAGGATCTAGCGCGGATCAAAGGCGTTCGAAACAACCAGCTTGTGGGCTACGGTCTGGTGGTTGGTTTGGATGGAAGTGGAGATAAAGCACCTTTTACCAATCAAACCTTCCGCAACATGATGAATCAGTTTGGCGTTACCTTGCCGGTGGGTGTAAACCCTAAGCTGGCTAACGTGGCGGCTGTGACTGTGAGTGCGACCTTGCCGCCGTTTGCGAAGGCCGGCCAGGAAATCGACATTACGGTGTCCTCTATTGGTAATGCCGACAGCTTGCGAGGCGGAACCCTGTTGATGTCTCCCCTGAAAGGTGCCGACGGTAACGTTTATGCCATGGCGCAAGGTAGCTTAGTAGTGGGTGGATTTGGTGCCCAAGGGAAGGACGGTTCGCGCATTACGGTAAACGTTCCCAGTGTTGGCCGTATACCCAATGGTGCAACCATTGAGCGAGAAATAGCGTCTCCATTTAGTCGTGGCGACACGATCACCTTCAATTTGATGCGTCCGGATTTCACCACTGCACGCCGTGTGGTGGAAGTGGTCAACCAGCATCTAGGGCCAGACATGGCTTATGCCCATGACGCGACGTCGGTTTCTGTTCGTGCGCCCCGTGACCCATCCCAGCGTGTGAGCTTTCTTTCTATCTTGGAAAACCTAGAGGTAGACCCGGCTCAAGACGCAGCAAAAGTGGTGATAAACAGCCGTACCGGCACCATTGTTGTAGGGCAAAACGTGAAAGTTAGCCCGGCAGCTGTGACCCACGGCAGTCTAACGGTAACCATTCAGGAAAACCCGCAAGTGCAGCAGCCTAATCCATTTGCTGGTGGCGCAACTGCGGTTGAACAGGACACCCAGATTGCCATTACTGAAGACCCAGCGCGCATGTTCAAGTTTGGGCCAGCCGTAACGCTGAATGAAATTGTTCAGGCTGTAAACCAAGTGGGCGCAGCCCCGGGGGACGTTATGGCGGTACTGGAAGCACTTAAACAGGCTGGCGCTTTGCGCGCCGAGCTCATTGTTATCTAGGTGACATGATGCAGGACTATCAGCTTCAACAGGCCAGGGTATACACAGATTTCAGCGGGCTGAATGCGCTGAAGCATGGTGCCAAGGATGATAAGCAGGGAGCGCTTGAGGAAGTCGCGCGCCAGTTTGAAAGCATCTTCGTGTCTGAAATGCTGAAGTCCATGCGTAAAGCAGGGGATGTGTTTGCTGAGGGTAACTACCTGAACACCAATCAGTCACAGATGTATCGCGACATGTTCGATAGCCAGTTGAGCCTTAGTATGGCTGGCGGGCAGGGCACCGGCCTTGCAGAAGCCTTGGTTCGGCAGTTGGGCAAAGATATTCCCGGAACAGATAAGCAGGGTGGCACTTTGGTTTCCCACAAGACAGCGTTGGCGGACTACGAGCGCAGTTTGCCGTCGCTTTCTCCGGGCTTGCCAGAGCGGGTTGAAGAGGTTAGCGACGTTGCTGAGACCAAGTCGTTAATGTCTGCGGAAGAAGCCCGTGATTTGCCTGAAAAGTTCGACTCTCCGGAGCACTTTGTAAGTACGCTTTTGCCTGTGGCAGAACGAATTGCTGCGGACACTGGAATTAACCCGAAGTTGATGGTCGCGCAGGCCGCTCTGGAAACCGGGTGGGGACGTCACATGATTCAGGGCGACGGTAACCAGCCCAGCTATAACCTTTTCGGTATCAAGGCTGACAGTCGCTGGCAGGGTGATGCTGTCACGATAACCACCACAGAGTTCCGTGAGGGTGTGCCAATGAAAGAGCGTGCGGATTTCCGTGCCTACCCAGATTATGAATCCAGCTTTCGGGATTATGTTTCGTTTTTAGAATCCAACCCCCGTTATCGGGATGTGCTTGCCAGTGCGGATAAGCCGGATGTGTTTGCTAAAAAGCTACAAGAGGCCGGCTATGCTACAGACCCCCAGTACGGCGATAAGATAAACCGAATTATGAACCGGGATTCTTTGATGACACTTTCAATGGGCAATGGAGCCGGGGAGTAAATTATGGCGGGACTGATTGGTATAGGCCTCTCCGGCATTCTTGGCCACCAAGGCGCGCTGAATACCACAGGCAACAACATCACCAACGCGAATACGCCGGGCTACAGCCGGCAGGAAGTGGTGTTTGAAACGCAGCAGGGCCAGCGTACGGGCGCCGGAAGTGTTGGCTCCGGTGTAAGCATTTCAGAGATCCGCAGGCTCGCGAACGAGTACCTTGTTCAGCAGGTTCGTGAAGACAGCACGTTGACGGGCGAGCAACAAACACTTAACTCCGAACTTAGTCGATTGGACAACTTGTTGGGCGGGGAAACAACCGGTCTTAATAACGCCCTCAATAATTTCTTTGCAAGCCTGCAAAATGCGGCAGAGGATCCTGCGTCTTTGCCCCAGCGTCAGTTGGTGTTGAGCGAAGCGCAACAGGTAGTGAACCGGTTTCAGGCGCTTAACCAAGAGTTTATCCAGCAGCGTGAGTCTGTAAAAACTCAAATGCAGCAGGGTGTAAACGATGCCAACACCCTGCTGAGAAATATTGCAGAGCTTAACTTGGCTATCTCTGAATCCCCGGGCCTGGCCCAGGGAAAAATGCCGAATGAGCTATTGGATCAGCGGGATGAATCGCTACGAAAGCTTTCTGAACTGGTCAATATACGAGTGACAGAAACCGAGGGTAGTCAAGTAAATGTGTCGCTATCCAACGGCTTGTCGCTGGTTGTTGGAAATAATGCGGCGCAGCTTGGTACCCAGAATAGTGCAGAAGACCCCACTCGTCTCGAGTTTACGCTGACCAGTGGTGGTCGCACGCTCAATATTGACGAGCAGATCACCGGGGGCGGGCTTGGCGGGTTGAGGCGTTTTGACAACGAGGCACTGAAACCTGCGTTTGATGAGCTGGGGCGGATCGCTATAAGCATTTCTGCCAGCATGAACCACCAGCACGAAATCGGTATGGACCTTGAGGGCGACCTTGGTGGGCTGTTTTTTAACGATGTAAATGATCTGGCCGTTCAGAGAAGCCGGGTAGTGGCCAACGCCAACAACCAGTTGCCAAGAGATGGCCAGCTGGCGGTTGAAATTACCGACAGCACTAAATTGCCGGCGGGGAGCTGGACACTGCAGTTCAGTGGCGATGGGCGCAGTTTCGAACTTATCGACAAGGAGTCTGGAAAGGTTGTGAATCAGGGCCGGTTGCCGGACCCGGTGCAGTCTGAAATATCCATGCCCGGGTTTAATATTCGTATTGAAGGCGGAACCTTCAATGCTGGCGACAAGTACTTGATTCAGCCTAGCCGTAATGCCGCAGAGTCTATTGGTTTGCAGGTAAGCCGGGAAGAAGATCTGGCGTTTGCCAGCCCGATACGAGCCACCTCCGGTGATCAGAATACCGGCACTGGAGAAATCGATCAGGGCGCTATGCTGAACGTGCGCAACCCGTTTACCGGCTCTTTGTTGCCGGGTTTTCAGAGTGCAGGTGAGTTGGCTAATGGCCCCCTGACCATAAAGTTTCAGCCAGATCCCAATGACCCTTCTGCTTTAACGTTTACGGTTACTGGGCCGCCGCCATCCAACACGGTTGTTGGTACGCCGAATCAGCCCTATGAACCCGGCAAAATTAACACTGTATTCAGTGGCGACCCGTCGGATGGCGACGATTACCAAGGGTTTCAGTTTAAGCTTAAAGGCAAACCGGCCGTCGGTGACTCCTTTGAAATTGGTTACAATAAAAACGGCATTTCAGACAACCGTAACGCCGAACTGCTGGCCTCGCTGGGTACTGCCAACACAATGAATGGTGGAACCCAGAGTTTCACCGAAGGCTATGCTGGCGTGGTAGAGGCTGTTGGCGTTAAAACTCGCCAGAGTCAGTTTGATCTGGAAGCCGGCAAAACCTTGCTAGCGCAGTCCTCCGCCCAGCGGGAGTCGGCTTCGGGGGTAAATCTTGATGAGGAAGCCGGAAAACTGATTCAGTACCAGGCTGGCTATAACGCCTCTGCCCAAGTAATTTCGGTGGCTCAGGATTTGTTCAACACGCTGTTGCAGACGTTCCGGTAACAGACAAGGTGGTGTGACATGATTAGAATTTCTTCGCAACAGGTATTCTCTAGCGGTATCAATCGGTTGCAGGAGCTGAACAGTAATCTGAACAGCACGCAGCAACAGATAGCCTCCGGTAAGCGGGTGAACAAGCCCTCCGATGACCCGGTTGTCGCAGCTCGCATACTAAAACTGAATCAAGAGCTGTCCCGGGTGAGTACCTATGAGCGCAACGTGAGCCTTGCCGACAACCGCCTAAAGCAAGAGGAAAACTCGCTGACAAGTGCTGTTGATGTGATTCAACGTATCCGCGAGCTTACGGTGCAGGCAGGCAATGGGTCACTATCTCCCAATGATCGAAAGTCGATTTCTTCAGAAATGAAAGAGCGACTGGGTCAGCTAGCTAACCTTGCAAATACTCGGGATGCCTCTGGCGAGTATATCTTCAGTGGTTTTCAGGGTTCGGTTCAGGCGTTCCAGCAGAATGACGAAGGCAAGTACGTTTATCAGGGTGATGAAGGTCAGCGGGTTCTGGAAATTGACGACGGTGTAACTGTGCCGATCAGTGACCACGGCAAAGGTATCTTTGTGAATGTTCCGGCTGCTGTTGCGGGCGAGCATACTGGCCCAACGGACGGGACATTTATTTCAGGTGTGAAAGTGGTCAACGAAGCCGAATTGACCGCAGCTTTTCCAGGGTCGGTTCCCGATGACATAACGCTTCAGGTGGATAACAGCACTCCGTCCCAGGTTCTGGCGTTTGATAGCAACGATCCGACCGTCACTTTTCCTGTTAGTCCTGCGGATTACCAAAGCGGGGAAACCTTTGTTGTTGCGGGTATTGAAGCGAGCATTACCGGTGCAGACCCAGGTGCGACTCCCGCGCCAGATAGCTACACATTGAAAATCAATGATAAGCAGTCAGTGTTCGGGACCATCGAAAACTTGATTGCCGGCTTGGATTCCATTGAAAAAGGGACTCCCGAAGGTCGCGCAGCGTATGAAGATATGGTCGCGCAGTCTCTGGTTAATCTCGATAACGCCCAAGAGAGCATTGTTCTCAAGCAAACTGAGCTCGGCGGGCGCATGAATGCAGTCGAATCTACCAAGAGTTTTCTGGCGGATTCTTCGGTATACACGAACGAAATTCGCTCGCAGTTACAGGATGTGGACTATGCGGAAGCGGTCAGTAATCTTAGCTTCCAGAGCTTTGTGTTGCAGGCTGCGCAGCAATCGTTTGCACAGGTATCCCAGCTTTCATTATTCGATCGGTTATAAAATTCAGGGCCCATGTAAAAACTAAGGGCTCTGTGTGTTGCTTTCACGATCAGGCTAAGTATAATTCCCCCTCTTCTCGTTGGCGGCGTGGTGAAATTGGTAGACACGACGGATTCAAAATCCGTTGCTAGAAATAGTGTGGCGGTTCGAGTCCGCCCGCCGCTACCATATTAAAGTCGCATTCTGCGGCGTCCTGAACAGCCCGATCCATGAATGTCTCTGATTTTCAGTTTGAACTCCCGGACGAGCTCATCGCCCGGTACCCTCTCAGGGAGCGCAGCGCTTCCCGTCTGCTATGCCTAGACGGCATCACTGGCGATACGGCTCACCGTTCTTTCACTGATCTTCCTGATTTACTGCAGCCCGGCGACCTTCTCGTTTTTAACAACACCCGTGTGATACCAGCCCGCCTTTTTGGAAAGAAAGAAACGGGCGGCCAGGTTGAAGTATTGGTAGAGCGAGTAACTGGTGAATATAGCCTTGTTGCCCATGTGCGCGCTTCCAAAGCTTTGAAAGAAGGCCAGAAGGTGATTCTGGAGGATGGCTCTGCGCTGCGTATGGCCGGCCGGAGTGATGCACTATTTCATCTTGAAAGTGAGGCCCGTGAGCCAGTGCTGGATCTGTTGGAGCGCATAGGGCACATGCCTTTGCCGCCTTATATGGATCGACCTGACGAAACAACCGACCGTGAGCGCTACCAGACCGTATACGCCAAGGAAGCTGGCGCGGTTGCCGCGCCGACGGCTGGTTTGCATTTTGATGACGCGATTCTGAACACTTTAAAAGCTCGGGGTGTAGAAAGCACGTTTGTGACGCTGCACGTGGGTGCCGGCACATTTCAGCCGGTACGCGTAGACAGTTTAGAAGAGCACGTCATGCATAGTGAAGTTGTGCACGTACCGGAAGAGGCTGTAGACGCCGTTAACCGCACACGTGCTCGGGGTGGTCGCGTGGTGGCTGTTGGCACCACATCTGTGCGATCGCTTGAATCTGCAAGCCGTGGCGGTTATTTGAAGCCTTTTCAGGGCGAAACCGACATCTTTATTTTTCCCGGTTACAGGTTTCAGACCGTTGATGTGCTGATTACCAATTTTCACTTGCCGGAATCCACGCTGATCATGCTGGTGAGTGCATTCGCGGGTTTCGAGCACGTAAAGCGTGCCTATCAGAGCGCGATTGCGGAAAAGTACCGTTTTTTCAGTTATGGCGATGCCATGTTTATAACTGGGCAGGAGCTCAGCCGGGGTATGTTGCTTCGCGCACCCGATGAGCCTGTTCAGGCAGGCAGTCCATCATCACTTAATACCGGAGACAAGCTGTGAGCCAGTCCTGTTTCATGTCCTTTGAAAAATTGGGAGAAGACGGTCGTGCCCGGCGTGGGCGGTTAACCTTCCCCCGTGGAACCGTCGAAACGCCTGCATTTATGCCTGTAGGCACCTACGGAACGGTTAAAGGGATGTTGCCTCGCGATATTCACGAAACCGGCGCCGAAATTATTCTTGGAAACACTTTTCATCTGATGCTGCGCCCTGGCACAGAGGTGATCAAAGCGCATGGCGATCTTCATGATTTTACCCAGTGGAAGGGGCCTATTCTTACAGACTCTGGCGGTTTTCAGGTCTTCAGCTTGGGTGAAATGCGCAAGATTACCGAAGAGAAAGTTACGTTTCGTTCTCCCGTAGACGGATCACCGGTTGAGTTGTCGCCGGAAATCGCGATTCAGGTTCAGCATGACCTGGGCTCTGACATCGTGATGATTTTTGATGAGTGCACGCCATACCCTGCTACTGAAAAGCAGGCGAAGGATTCCATGGAGCTCTCGTTGCGCTGGGCAAAACGCAGTAAGGACGCTCATGAGGGAAGCCCTTCAGCGTTGTTCGGCATTGTTCAGGGTGGCATGTATGAGGCGCTCAGGGACCGTTCCCTCGAAGGTCTTACGGACATCGGCTTCGACGGTTACGCCATTGGTGGGCTTTCCGTTGGCGAACCGAAAGAAGATATGATTCGCATACTCGACCACTTGCCGCCGAAAATGCCTGAGGATAAGCCCCGCTACCTGATGGGAGTGGGGCGGCCTGAAGACTTGGTAGAGGGTGTGCGCCGAGGTGTCGATATGTTCGACTGCGTCATGCCAACAAGAAACGCCCGCAATGGCTATTTGTTCACATCTACCGGTATCGTGAAAATCCGCAATGCACGTCATCGTCACGATACTGCGCCTTTAGATGAACGGTGTGACTGTTATACTTGCGAGAACTTCTCGAGAAGTTATCTGCATCATCTGGATAAGTGTGGAGAAATGCTTGGCGCTCAGCTGAATACTATTCACAACTTGCACTACTATCAGAACCTCATGGCTGGATTGCGCGGGGCCATTGAAGCAGGTACATTGTCGGACTTTATAAATGACTTCTATGCTCTGCGCGGCGAGACAGTGCCAGCCATGGGTAATGAGTAATTCCATTTGCTTAATCAACGGAGAGTTTTGATGAAATCAGTCAAGTTGTTTTTGGCCGGCCTTTTGGCAATGGTGCCCACCCTGGCAATGGCTCAGGAAGGTGCTGCTGGTGGTATGGGTGTTATGGGTCAGGTGATTTTCTTCGCCGGCTTTATCCTGATTTTTTACTTTCTAATCTGGCGTCCGCAGTCCAAGCGTGCCAAAGAGCACAAATCACTGATGTCTGGCTTGAACAAGGGTGATGAAGTGGTTACCTCTGGCGGCATCGTTGGAAAGATCACCAAAGTTACTGATGATTTCATTGTTGTTGAAATTTCCGACAATGTTGAAGTGAAGGTACAGAAAGTAGCTGTTGCCGCCGCACTGCCGAAAGGTACGCTCAAAGACATCTGAGCAAGGACTTTCTGGCCGGCCCTGATACCCGCCGGCCTGCACCTTCCTGGCTGAAACACCAAGGCCGGCCTTCGGGCTGGCTACAAGGGATCCCATGCTGAACAAGTACCCGCTTTGGAAAAACCTGGTTATCCTGGTCGCGATCGTGATCGGGTTTATCTACGCTTTACCCAATCTATTTCCCGATGACTACGCTGTGCAGATTACCGGCGCGCGAAGCAGTACCGAAGTTGATTCTGCCGTGCTCGAAAGAGCCATTAAATCGCTGGAATCGGATGGTATTGAGGTCAAAAGCAGTACGCTTGAGGATCGGGATGCCCTTATCCGGTTAAATAGCTCCGATGACCAATTGCGTGCTCGCCCTGCGGTTCAGGCTGCTCTGGGTAGAGATTATCTCGTTGCACTGAATATGGCACCTTCCACGCCTGATTGGCTGAAAAGCCTTGGCGCCGGACCGATGAAGCTCGGCCTCGACTTGCGTGGTGGCGTTCACTTCCTGCTGGAAGTGGATATGGAAACGGCCGTCGCGCAGAGACTGGAGGCAGTATCCGGTCAAATCAAACGGGAACTGCGCGAAGAGCGTGTGCGCTACCGGGGTGGTGATGTGGATGGCGAACGTGACATTGTTCTGAGTTTCCGGGATGAAGCTTCACGCACTGAAGCATTTACGTTGATCAAGCGTCAGTACAACGAGTTTTTGCTGGATCAGAAAACCAGTGGTGACGAGCTCCAAATTGTCCTTACCTTGTCTGAAGGTGAGGTAAGTGCCATTCGCAAGTATGCTCTTGAGCAAAACCTGACCACCATCCGTAATCGAGTGAATGAGCTTGGTGTTGCAGAGCCGCTGGTTCAGCAGCAGGGTGCTAATCGGATTATTGTGGAGCTTCCGGGGGTTCAAGATACCGCCCAGGCTAAGCGTGTTCTTGGCGCCACGGCAAACTTGGAATTTCGTATGGAAGCCCGCCAAGACGCAGCGGCGAGCGAAACAGAACAGTTCAGCTTCCGTGATGAACGTCAGCGCAATGCCCGTTTGGAGCGGGACATTATTGCGACCGGTAACAACGTTGCTAACGCTCAGCAGGCCTTTGATGAGAATGGTCAGCCACAGGTCAGTATAACCATGGATTCAGTAGGCGGCGATTTGATGAATCGCTCTACACGCAATGCCATTGGTCGACGCATGGCGGTTCTGTTTATCGAGTTCCGCACGGAAACCGAAACCCGAATGGTAGATGGTGAGCCGGTAGAAACGGATAAGCGGATTGTAGAGAAGGGTATTATCAGTCTGGCAACCGTAAAGTCTGCTTTGGGAAGCAGTTTCCGCATTACGGGCCTGGATTCCATTCCCGAGGCTTCTGAGCTTGCTCTGCTTCTGCGGGCAGGCGCCTTGGCGGCTCCTATGTACTTTGTGCAAGAGCGTACTATCGGGCCAAGCTTGGGGCAGAAGAACATTGATGCTGGCATGATGTCTGTAGGGTTGGGCTTTATTCTTGTGCTACTTTACATGCTGGTTTATTACCGCGGGTTTGGGGTTGTGGCGAATGTCGCGTTGGCTATCAACATGATGCTTCTTATTGCTTGCATGTCGATTCTCTCTGCCACGCTTACGCTACCTGGTATTGCCGGCATCGTACTAACCGTAGGTATGGCAGTAGACGCCAACGTGCTGATATTTGAACGTATCAAAGAAGAACTAAAAGCCGGCGTGTCACCCCAGCTTGCCATTAACGCAGGTTACTCGCGTGCGTTTGTATCCATATTCGATGCCAATATAACCACCTTGTTAGTGGCTATTATTCTCTTCGCAATGGGCTCGGGTCCGGTGAAGGGCTTCGCGGTAACACTGTGTATCGGGATACTGACGTCAATGTTCTCTGGGCTGATGGTTAGCCGGAGTATCGTGAATATGGTTTATGGCGGCCGCAGGGTCGAGAAATTGTCGATCGGAGGAAAGCTCGCCAATGTCTGAT
>NZ_JBQDKB010000058.1:0-23196 GCF_052094685.1 Marinobacter sp. | reverse complement strand
GCCCCGATTATCTCATGTCGATACTGCTTGGTTAAGTCCGACAGGCTGCTAGACCCACTCTATATTTTTGTGTTCGATTGGGGGTTACCCGGTGCCGCTTGGGCAACCATTACCTCATTCGGCATCGGCTGCCTGTTTATCTATCCAAAGCTACTCAAGCGTGGCTGGGCCCGCTTCGATCTTCGCGAACTCGCATTGGGCCGCGCTCTGAAACAGCTTAACAGCATTATGGCCCCGGCCATGGTCAGCCAGCTCATGCCGCCAGCCTCAGCCATGCTTGCAACCGCTATGGTCGCAGGTTTCGGCTCAGCGGCGGTAGCGGCCTGGGGACTGGGTACCCGCCTGGAGTTTTTCTCCATCGTGGTGGTGCTCGCATTAACCATGTCGATGCCGCCGATGATCGGTCGCATGTTAGGCAGTGGCGATATTGAGCAGATTCGCAAACTGGTGCGGCTTGCAGTGCGCTTCGTGGTGGTCTGGCAACTGGCCATTGGCCTGCTCTGGCTGATCGGCTCTGGCCTTGTCTCCGATCTGTTCAGTAGCGATCAGCAAGTGCAGGATATTCTTGGCGCCTACCTGGTGCGGGTGCCGCTTAGCTACAGCGGCCTGGGGGTATGCATGCTGATGGTGTCTGTGTGCAACGCCCTTGGCCTGGCCATGCGAGCACTGCTGGTTTCAACCCTGCGGTTGTTCTTGTGCTTCTTGCCGCTGCTATGGCTGGGCAGCCAGCTCAACGGCATTCATGGCCTGATGAGCGGCGCATTGGTGGGCAACCTCCTTGCCGGCGCTATGGCATACAGCTTTTATCGCACCGGCATGAAGCAACTCCGTAATGGCATACATGAGTCAGGCGAAGCGTGACCGGAAGCTTTCTGGCATGGGTACTACTTTCTTTTGCTGATAATCAAAAAATACGAACCCATACTTTGCCCGCGCAACCGGCTGGCCGCACTCGGCCTTGGTTACCCGGAACACGAAATCGCCACCGTACTTGTTGAAATCCATCAGCCCCACTTCAAAGCGCAGCATTTCCGGGAAGAACGACTCCGACTGATACATGGTGGCCAGATCGGTCACGATAATGCTCTTGCCGCCGCTGTCGCCCTTAGGCGCTCCATAACTTAAAAGAAATTGGGCTCGCGCCTCAGAGAGCATAGAAACCAAGGCATCGTTACCCAGGTGGTTGGCGCCATTGATATCGGTCGTTCGAACCTGCATTCGGGTTTCAAAACAAAAAACATCATCGGAAAAAGAGAGTTCAATTCGGGCCACGTGAGGTACCTGTTTTTCTGTGTATCGGAGAGTGTCTCGTTACAGGCGCCGATGATACGCTGTTGGGTTGTGGCGTTCACCTCAAGATCTTGTGGCAAAAATCAGTTATCTTCATTAAGTGTCTTTGAGCGCTTGATTACAGGTAACCGGAGGTTAAAAGTTTGAACAATGGAAGCCAGAATGATATTCGTCCCGCCGCCACGCTGGCACTGGTGCGGGATACTCAAAGTGGGCTAGAAATATTACTGTTGCAGCGTACTTGGGGCGCGGTGTTTTTGCCCGGCTATTACGTGTTCCCCGGCGGCGCCGTAGATCAGCATGACAGCCAGGGGCGCGACCATACCGCTGGCCCTGCCGACACTGAGATTAGCCACACCATGAGTTTGAACGAAGGCGGCGCAGATTACATGCTGGCCGCCGTACGCGAATGCTTTGAAGAAGCGGGGGTTTTGGTGGCCGTGGATTCGGACAAGCGTACTATTGGCGCGGACCATGCCGCTCACAATGACCGCAAGGCGGTATTCCGTGGCGAATTATCCCTCGCTGAACTATGCTCGCGCCACCAGTTGACGATTCCTCTGGACCGACTCGCTTACCTGAGCCACTGGGTGACACCTCCCGGGCCTCCCCGCCGTTTTGATACCCGGTTTTTTATCACCAAAGCGCCACAAAGCCAGCCAGTGCAGCACGATGGCGACGAAACCATCGCCCACGTTTGGATCAGCCCCGCAAAAGCGCTGGAAGAACACCGCTCCGGCCAGCGACTGATGACCTTGCCCACCATTAGAACCCTGCGGGTGCTAAGGGATTTTGACAACACAGACAACCTGATGCGTTACGCCTGGGCAAATCCACCAGAACCCTTCCCATCGCAGCCATGGCCAGCCAGCCGACGCGGTGAGCCGGTGGTTCTGGAGCCGGGTTCACCTGCCTATGATGAGGCTAGCAAGCTGGACCCAGAGGGCGAAGGCAGCACCAAAGCCGAAATTATTCCTGGCGAGCCAGTTGAAGTTGCAGCCGGCGTAATCCGCCTGACTGCGCCGAACCCCGGCATGATGACAGGGCCAGGAACCAACACCTATATCTTAGGACATAAGCGCTTTACGGTATTAGACCCCGGCCCCAATCATGCGGGACACATTGAGCAGATTTTGGAGATCACGGGAGGGAAAATTGATTCCGTGGTAGTAACCCATACCCATCTGGATCACTCACCGGGCACCCGCGCTTTGAAAGAAAAAACCGGGTGCCGGGTTTATGGCCGATCGGCTCCCGCAGGGGCATCACAAGATCAGAAGTTTGCGCCAGACGAGCAGCCTGAACACGGCGATTTGATTAAAACCGATGCCGGTATACTGAAGGCGCTGCATACCCCCGGGCACGCTTCCAATCATCTTTGTTTTTTGCTGACGGAACAGGCGTTATTGTTTTCGGGAGACCACATCATGCAAGGCTCAACGGTGGTCATTAATCCGCCAGACGGCGATATGAAAGCCTATATAGAGTCGATGTACGATCTGCTGGCCGAATGTATTCGATTTATTGCGCCGGCCCACGGCTTTTTGATGGGGCATCCAGAAGCAATCATCGATTACCTAATTACTCATCGCCTAACTCGGGAACACAAAGTTGCCAAGGCGCTCGAAAAGCTGTCGCCGGTTAACCTGAAAGACCTCACCAGCAAAGCCTATGGCGATGTGCCAACGGCCATTCACGGCATCGCCGCCAGATCGGCACTGGCCCACCTGCTAAAGCTGAAGGCCGACGGCCGAGCCACTCAGGAAGGCGAGTGTTGGCAAGCTACACCAACCACCTGAGACGCCCATCACTTGAGACACCTATGCCGCCAGACGCACACAGTGTCTGGCGGCTTCTATTTTTTGGCAATGATATAAACCGCGTGCACTATCCCCGGGATATAGCCCAGAATGGTCAGCAATATATTGATCCAAAAGTGCTTCCCAATACCCACCTGCAGGAAGACACCCAGCGGCGGTAACAAAATCGCAATAATAATTCGCAAAAAGTCCATATAGTTCACTCCCTTCGTCGGATATAACTAGCATTCTTGCACACATAACCGCTGCAAGCTGAGTAAGAAATTAATATTACCCAGATTCGCCTAAAGTTCATGGCAACACTATGAAAATGGCATTAAAACTTTGTTATTGCCATATTCATGACTGCCTTTCGACCTTTATCCTTGGGCCCTTGTTGATGACCCGTGAGGAATCATGCTGTTTTCTAAGCTGCAAACGCTGACCAACGTCACCGCCGCTCTGTGCCTACTGATGCTAGCCTTTCCGGCCATAGCGCAGGAAAACTCACCTGCCAGCAAGGACAAGACTGTGCTCGCCCAAGAGATTCTGCTGGCAGAACTGGCGGAAGACGAAAGCGTTGAAGATGTAGAGCAGTCCGAGCCACGACGGGTAACAGATAAGGTGCCGTTGCCCGTTGTAGACCCGGCGCCTGAAAAACCAAAGCCTGCGCCAAAACCAAAAAAAGTAGCGCCCAATATTGATTTGAAAGAGATTGCGCCAGCACCCACTCCCGAGCCGCCGAAAGATCCGGGCGGCGAAGAACAGGAACTCCCCGAACCAGAACCGGAAACCAAAGAACCACAGCCTGCCAATAATCTGGTATTACTGGGCAGCGACGTTTTGCCCGGCACATCAACGCGCCTGGCTTGGTCACCCGGAATTCAAATTGCTGGCTTGGCACAACCCACGCCGGTACTGGTGGTCAATGGCGTGAATGCCGGCCCCACCCTTTGCCTAACAGGCACGATTCATGGCGATGAACTGAACGGCATCGAAATTATCCGCCAGACCATGTACGACCTTGATCCCGAAAAGCTGAGCGGCAGCGTGATGGGCATTCCCATTGTGAACTTGCCGGGTTTCCAGCAAGGCAGCCGTTATCTGCCGGATCGCCGCGACCTGAACCGGCACTTCCCCGGTCGCGAAAATGGCAGCCTGGCAGACCGTATTGCGTATTCGTTATTTGAAAACGTTATTCGCCATTGCGACATGCTGGTAGATATCCACACTGGCTCGCTGAAGCGAACTAACCTGCCGCAGCTGCGTGCAGACATGAACAACCCCACGGTTGCAGAATTTACCCGGGGCTTTGATCAGATGGCGGTCGTACACAGCAGTGGCTCATCGGGAATGCTCCGCACTGCGGCGGTCAATGCGGGTATTCGTACGGTCACCATGGAGGCTGGCGAGTCCCATCGCATTCAAGAGCACCAGATAGATGCCGGCGTGAACAGCCTGACCAGCCTGATGGAAAAGCAGGGCATGATCTCCCGGATGTTTGTCTGGGGCGACCCCCAGCCGGTGTATTACAACTCGGCCTGGGTAAGAGCAAACCACGGCGGCATATTGTTCAGTGAGGTTAAGCTGGGTACAAAAGTGTCCGAGGGCCAGGTTCTTGGCTATATCGCCGATCCGATCACCAACGCCCAGTATCCCATCCACTCCGGCAGCAATGGCCGAATTATCGGTATGGCGGTGGATCAGGTGGTTATGGCGGGTTTCGCCGCGTACCACATAGGTACGGAGGCAAAAGTTCCTGGGGAATAGAAAAACCCGGCATAAGCCGGGTTTTTAGACTCAGGATAGTCAGACGACTATCAGGCAGTCCTTTGCGCTCTTCTCAAGCCAAGACCTGCCAACCCTAAACCCAGAAGGGCCAGAGTGCCGGGCTCTGGGACTGTGGCCTCTTTTACCAATGTAATAGTTGCTTGAACATTAGAACCGTATTTCTCACCGTCTTTAGTTGACCACCACTTACCGTTATTGAAGTCTACATCTGACAACGTGATAAGCAGCTCACCGTCGGCATTATCGCCATAGAACAATGACAGTGATTCGCCCCACTCCAACATCCCATTTTGATAGAAGCCAGTCCAACTGACCTCACCGGCCGTAGTGCCGTCCAAGGATCCAAACATCGCATCCGGTGCGGTAAAGTTAAAGTCTATTGAGATACTTTTAGGATTCGTGTCACTACCACCAATGGAATTTTCATCGGTCCAAATTCTGAACAAGTCAAACGTGTTGCTTTCGCCTGCATTCAAATTGAACGAGAACGGGTTATCCGCAACATCCTGCGAGTTAACCACAAGACCCGGATCCGAGTCGTTGAGGCTTACCTGAAAATCAGCTGAGATCACAGCCGCACTAGCCATTGAAGATACGAACATTGCCGCCATGCAGACAGCCATTACATACATGCGAGACATAATTCTTCCTATAACAATATGATACGAAATTCGACGCCAACTAAAAGCACAAATCACGCCAAAACTTAAAATTTTATTGAAATCAAAAAATTAACTACGCAAAAAAAGACACCTGAAATAGAAGTGTAAAATTTACTGACGCCAGAACAAAAGGCGAAGCGCGGCACCCAGCTTAAGCAACACCGCGGATCTTGATAAAAGTGTTATTTTCAACATGGGACTTCATAGTGGCAATCGTTGGGCTGGTTCAATATGATTGGCGCCACATGAATTCTGGACAGTCTTTGCACATCCGAATAAGCAGATGCGCAACAACTTACTGTAAAGTATCCTGACAGTAGCTTAAGGAGCCCTCATGCTCAAAAAACCGTCGTTCAAATTCCACCCGCGCACGCTGGTTTCAACACTGCTCGCGCTGGTTATTATGGCATTCGGTTCTGCTGCCAATGCCCAAAATGGCGAAGCCACACAGTTGGAAACGCCCAGTGAGATTGTGGATGTAGATATCACCCCAAACGCAGCATCTCGCTCAGCCAGCACATCGGGTGAAAGCACTTCAGGGCTTTGCGCACAGCCCGAACAGTGGCTTTATGCAAAAACCTACGAAGAAGGTGAGATGGCCAGCCACGGAGGCAAGGTGTGGAAAGTCATCAAACAAACCAAAGGCGATATGCCGGGGAAAAACAAACCGCCGTACTGGGAGCATGTCCCTGATCACTGCTCCTCTATTGGTGGTTAATTCCGCGGCTAGCCAATAACGCTGACTCGATGCGCGTCAGTACTTCGGCCAGCACCGCCCGGGGGCAGCCGATGTTGAGGCGCATGAAACCGCTGCCCTGCTCGCCAAATGAGATGCCTGGGTTCATGCCTACGTGAGCGTCTTCTACAAAAAACCGTTTTAGGGCAGCATCATCTAGCCCAAGGTTCCGGCAATCGAGCCACATCAAGTAGGTTCCTTCTGGCGCTTGGGTTTGGATTCCAGGCAAGCGGGCGTTAACCGTTTCCACGACAAAATCACGGTTTTTCTGCACATACACCATCAAATCGTCCAACCAAGGCGCGCCGGATCGATAGCCAGCTTCAAAGCCCGCCGTACTGAACGGGTTACATTGCGGCAGGTGCAGGGAATCAAACACCTCTTTGATCGCATCGCGGCGCAGCTTGTCGGGGATCACCAACGCAGACAACCCAAGCCCCGGTATATTAAAGCTTTTGCTCGGCGCAATCGCCGTTACCAAAGCATCGCTCGGCCTGGCAAGTGTGGCCAGCATTCGGTGCCGGGGCTTATCGGCAAAGGTGAGATCGCAGTGGATTTCATCGGAAATGATCACCAGATCATGGCGGCGCGCTATGTCCAGAACGGCTTCCAGCTCCTGTTCCGACCAAATACGCCCAACCGGGTTGTGGGGTGAACAAAGCATCAGTAGCTTTGCATCCGGGTGCGCGGCACAGGCTTCCAGATGTGCCAAATCCATCCGGTAGTGCCCGGCTGCATCACACACCAGCGGGTTTTCAATAACAAATCGACCACTGAGCCGAACAGAGCTGAAGAACGGTGGATACACCGGGGGCTGCACAATTACGCCCTCTCCCGGCGCGGCGTAGGCCATGCAAGCTGCATGCAGGGAAGGCACTACACCGGGCGCCATCAAAATCCAATCCCGCTGAATGTCCCACCCATGGCGCTCGCGGAACCAGTCGATGATTGACTGGTACAAGCTGTCGGGAAAAAGCGTGTACCCGTAGGCCGGGTGAGCTGCACGTTCCGACAGTGCCCGGGTTACCGCCTCCGGAGCGGCAAAATCCATATCCGCTATCCAGACCGGAATAACATCCTCACGGCCAAAAACACCATGGCGGGCATCAAATTTTACTGAACTGGTATTGTCGCGGCTAAGGTGCTGATCAAAAGGGTCTGTCACGGGCGAACTCCACAACCGGTTAGCAATGGGAAAACTCGAGTTATTGTGGGTGGCTATCGCTACCATCGCAACCAGTGAGGCTCATTCAATGCCCGGGCATTCTGCTTTGGTCGAACGGAATGCAATAATAGTTGCCGAATAGCCCTTATAATTGCGAACCTAACGGTTTTCCCGCGCGAAGCCTCCTCCGCGCCTGTTGGAGTACTCGATGATTGGTCAGATCCTGTCCACCCTGCTACCGGTGTTCCTCATTGCCGGCTGCGGTGCCTTTTATGGGCGGTTTCGCACGCCGGATATCCGGGGCCTGAACGTTCTGAACATGGAGCTTTTCGTTCCCATGCTGGTGTTTGCGGTGCTGGCCGACCAGAAAGCGCCGTTGCAGGAGTATGCAGGGCTTGCGCTGGCGGCAACAGTAGTTGTTCTTGGCTCGGGGATTGTTCTGTATCCGCTGGCCAGGGTGCTCAACCTGAACCTGAAAACCTTTCTGCCGCCGATGATGTTCAACAACTCGGGCAACATGGGCCTTCCCCTGTTGGTTCTGGCCTTTGGCGAAGCAGCTCTGCCGGCAGCCATCGTACTGTTTATTGTAGAAATGCTGCTGCACTTCTCCGTGGGTCTGTACATGCTTGACCCCCACACCTCTATTTTACAGCGGCTGAGGCTGCCCATAGTGTTTGCCAGCATCGCCGGGCTGGCCGTAAACATCGGTGGCATACCCCTGCCAGATTGGCTTTTGCAGACCATGAATATGCTCGGTGAAGTCTGTATACCGCTAATGCTGTTTGCCTTGGGTGTGCGCATGCTGGATATCGATTTCAGCGACTGGAAGCTAGGCATGCTTGGCGCCATCGCCTGCCCTATCAGTGGGTTACTGCTAGCATGGCCGATGATTGCACTGTTGGATTTGCCCGGTCTTCAAGTCGCTTCGCTCTGGGTGTTCGCGGCACTGCCGCCGGCGGTGCTCAACTACATGGTTGCGGAACAGTATCAGCAAGAGCCTCACAAAGTGGCCTCCCTCGTACTATTAAGTAATCTGGGCAGTCTGATTGTGATGCCCATTGTTCTCGGGCTGGTCTTTGCTGCCGGCTACATCTGAGGGAATAGATACTCAGGCGCTGCCCTTGCATGTGCGGGAACTTTGGACGAGAGTTAAATCTGAAATTTTCTAATTTCACCCACGATATGGAGGTCTGCCCATGAGTGTACTTTTACTGCTCATCAGTGCCCTGGTTCTGATCTATCTGGCAGTTGGCGGCACCACCGCTGCTCTCGTAATGTCCATCGCCACTATAGTCGGGCTTTTCCTGGATGAATGGCACATTGCCAGCATCCTGTTTGGCGGTCTTTTTCTGGCCCTGGCTCTCATTTTGGTTATTCCCAGCGACCTGCGCCGCGACAAATTCAGCCGACCGCTGCTGGGCTGGGTTCGCAGCCGTCTTCCCAAGCTCTCTGACACCGAAGAAGAAGCCTTAAAATCCGGCTCTGTGGACTGGGATGGCGAGCTATTTTCCGGCAAGCCGCAATGGTCAAAGCTTTTGGATGCGCGGCCCGCTCACCTGTCCAGCGAAGAGCAGGCATTCCTCGATGGTCCGGTAGAAAAACTCTGCGCCATGCTGGATGACTGGAAAATTACTCACGAGCATTACGACCTGCCAGAAAAAGCCTGGAAATTTATCCGCGCGAACGGCTTTTTTGGCTTAGTGATCCCAAAGGAAGACGGCGGCATGGGCTTCTCCAACACCGCCCATTCTGAAATCGTGATGAAGATTTCCACCCGCAGTGTGTCTGCAGCTGTCACCGTCATGGTGCCCAACTCCCTCGGCCCCGGCGAGTTGTTGATGCACTACGGCACCGACGAGCAGAAACAACACTACCTGCCCCGACTAGCCGGTGGCGAGGACATTCCCTGCTTCGCCCTGACCTCTCCCATTGCAGGCTCAGATGCGGGCGCTATTCCCGACAAAGGCATTGTGTGTAAGGGGCAGTGGAACGGCGAAGAAGTGCTGGGTTTAAAGGTTACCTGGAACAAGCGTTACATCACGCTGGCTCCGGTCGCGACCTTGATCGGCTTGGCGATCAAAGTTTACGACCCTGACAGCCTCTTGGGCGACACCCGTGAAATTGGCGTGACCTGCGTTATGGTTCCCCGCGACACTGAAGGTGTTCATGCCGGTGCGCGGCACCTGCCCATGAATACCGTATTCATGAACGGGCCCACCTGGGGTACCGAAGTGTTCATCCCCATGGCGCAAGTCATCGGTGGCCAAGACATGCTCGGTAAGGGCTGGACTATGCTGCTGGAATGCCTCTCCATCGGCCGCTCTATTTCTCTGCCCGGGTTGGCAACCGGTGCCGGCAAGGTTGCCAGCTTGGCGACTGGTTCCTACGCCTATACTCGTGAGCAGTTTGGCCGCTCCATTAGCCAGTTTGAAGGCGTTCAGGAAGCCCTGGAACCCATCGCCGGCTATACCTACATGATGGATGCGGCACGCCTGCTAACCTCTGGCATGCTGGACCGAGGCGTTCGGCCTGCGGTGCCTTCAGCGCTGCTGAAATACCGCAACACCCAGCTGATGCGAGAGGTGATCGATCACGCCATGGACGTGGTGGCAGGCCGTGGCGTGATTACCGGCCCTCGCAACTTCATGGCCCGGGCCTACAACGCCGTACCCATCGGGATTACGGTGGAAGGCGCAAACATACTGACCCGCAGCCTGATGGTGTTCGGCCAGGGCGCCATTCGCTGTCATCCGTTTATTGTTGACGAAATTGCAGCCGCCGGCATGGAAGACGAAGACCAAGCCACGAAAAAGTTCGACGGCATCTTCTACAAACACCTGGCCCACACCACACGTAATGCCCTGCGCTCATTGGTTCTAGGTCTTACGGGAGGGATGCTGGAATCCGTTCCCAGGCACGGCGATATCCAATCTTCTTACCGCCAGCTAGCCCGTTTCTCGGCGGGGTTTGCGCTGATGACCGACGTCACCCTGCTCTCTGTAGGCGGCGCTCTAAAGGCCCGGCAACGGTTATCTGGCCGTATGGCAGACAGCTTGGTGCAGTTGTATTACGCCTCGGCAGTGATCAAACAGTGGCATGAGGAAGGCTACCCAGACGACCAACGCCCACTGGTAGACTGGTGCCTGCAATCCTGCCTGCGGGATCTGCAGCATTCCATGCGCGAAGCCATCATCAACTTCCCGGTACCTGCTCTGCGTTGGCCACTACGCCTGCTGGTCTTCCCACTGGGTGCAACCGGCCTCAACGGCCCGGATGACAAGTTGGGTACCCTCGTGGCCGCCAGCATTGTTGAGGACACGCCGCTGCGCAAACGCATCAGCCGGGGTGCCTATACCACTATGAGCACGGATGACCCCTTGGGCCGGGTTCTGAATGCCTATAAGCTGGCAAACGAAACCGTCGATATGCGCAACCGCCTACATGATGCTATTCGCAATCGTGATGAAGACGACCTAGACGGTATCGCGCTGCTGATGGGCCATGAACGCAAGGAACTGGTCGATTGGGCCTGTGCCGAAGGCATTGTTAGAGCTGATGAGTGCGACAAGCTGGAGGAGGCATTAACGGCTCTGTACGACGTTATCCGGGTGGACGCCTTTGATGAGGAAGGTCTGAAAGCTTTATCCCGGTGCGCAAAGGGCAAGCGCAAAGTCGTTGAAAGGCCTGCGCCTGACTAAAGAATCGGGCCAGTTTTCACCCTGCTTTGGGGGCTCCGTCAGAGCCACCCTTGCTTAGATGCCTGTCGGGCCTTGCCCGGCGGGCTTTCGTACCCCTCTCTCGCAAAAACCAATCCTACTCATCGCCATTGATAACCTTCTCGTTTTCGCCGTAATCATATAAAAATCCGGGAAACCCTTTTTTGCACTTCGAATTAGTAATAAAATATACAATCTTTATGCACTTAAAGAATATATGAATATACCGGTGGGCTATATGGAACTGACATTCAACGAAGTGACGAAATCTTTTGGCGACCTCAACGTCATTGAACACTTCAGCACGACAATCAGAACCGGCGAAATTGTTGCGCTTGTAGGGCCCTCTGGCTGTGGTAAATCCACGTTGCTGCATATGTTAGCTGGCCTTCAAAAACCGTCCACCGGAACCCTGACGGCTAACGGCAAAAGTGTCGAAAAGCCATCACCTCAACGTACGCTGGTGTTTCAGGAGCACGCTCTATACCCCTGGCTGACACTGGCCGGAAACGTGGCTTTGGCATTGGAGTTTCAGAATACGCCAAAGCAAGTGGCGCTCGTAGAGGCCCATAAATGGCTGGAAAAGGTAGAGCTCGCTGGCTTTGAACACTACTACCCACATCAGGTATCAGGCGGCATGCGGCAGCGTTGTGCTCTGGCCCGGGCTTTTATCGCGCGGCCCGAAGTATTGCTGCTGGATGAACCCTTCGGCGCGCTCGATGCACTGACGCGAATGACGCTACAAAGTGTTCTGAAAGATCTGATTGAAGAAGAACGTCCTACGGTGGTGCTGGTTACCCATGATATAGACGAAGCACTATATCTTGCCGATCGGGTGCTGGTCTTCAGCAACCGACCCGCCATCGTGCTGAGCGAAGTCGAGCTTGGCCATATGCCTAAAACCCATGACTTATCTGCCTTTGCCAACATCCGGCGTGATGTGCTGGATAAGCTGGGCATCGATACTGACACAACGCCGGCTCACGCCGGGGACATAGGAGAAACTGTATGATTCGCTGGTTAATTACATCCGTTCTGGCACTGGCGCTCGCCGGGCCCGTAACCGCAAATGAAGAATTTCGGGTGGGTTATGTCCGCGTAATGGATGATGCCCAAGCTATGCTAGCTCACGAAGCAGGTCTGTATGAGAAGTATGGTCTGGATGCGAAACTGATTGAATTCAGTTCCGGCACTGATCTGATCAAAGGTATCGTCGGGGGCCAGCTTGATATCGGCGTTTTGGGCTTTTCCAATGCCTTTACTTGGGTATCTCGCGGTGCCGATCTGAAAATTGTTGGCGGCGCCCAACGCGGGTATCATTCTTTGGTCGTGCGGGACGATTCAGGCATTAACAAGGTTGAAGACCTCAAAGGCCGCAACCTCGCCTCCCAGAAACAGGGCAGCACAGCCGACATCGTGCTTAAGGGTGTCATGCTGGCCAATGCAGGGTTACAGCCGGACGATCTGAATATTATGGGGGTGGCCCCGGCAGTCGCGGTTCAGTCTCTGGTGGGTGGCCGTGTGGATGCCGCGTTCCTGTTTGAACCTTACGATCGAATTGCTCAGCTTGTTGCGCCAGTTAAGCAAATCTATGAAATCGGTGAAGTATGGCCGTTCCCATGCATGGTGGTCATTACCTCTGGAGAGACTCTAAAAAACCGCAAAGAGGTTATCTGGGCTGCTCTCGACGCTCAGCGTGACGCCATTGAAATGCTGGAAAACCAGCCCGAAAAGGCCTCCACCTACATCACCGATTATTTCATCAAAGAAGATGTTGTTAAATCCCTCAATGAAGGCGATATACCTTCAGAAAAGGTCATTGCCCAGGCGATTCAGACCAACGATTTCAGCTCCAAACTGACCGTCGCCGATATTGATCGCATGAAAGAGCTAGCCGGTATTATGCAAAAGCAGGGCATTCTTTCTGATGAGAAAGCCTTCGACGTTGATGCGCTGCTCGACCTGACCTGGCAAGAGACTCGTGAGCTTTAAACATGAGCAATAGCCAGACAATGGGCGTCGCAAGCAAGCGGGCTTATGTTATTGCCATCGCCGTTATCCTGTTTTTCTGGCAGGTGGCGGCCTGGTTTCTACCTGATTTCCTGATGCCGGATGTACACACCGCCATCGTGCGTTTGTGGGAAGAGCTGAACAGCGCTGATTTCTACGAAGGGCTGGGTAACAGCATGACTCGGCTCTCGGCCGGGTACGGCGCGGCGCTGTTCTTCGGAATCCTTCTGGGCCTTGTTGGCGGGACGATCAATGCGGTGCGCAGCCCTCTCAAGGCGGCCATCATTATTCTGCAATCCATTCCATCGATTGCCTGGGTTCCGTTGTTCCTCATTCTGATGGGCTTCGGTAATCTTCCAATCATCGTTGTGGTAGCGATTGGCGCGTTTTTCCCCACGGCGCTGAGCGTGATGAACGCTACGGAAAGTGTCGAGAAAGTGCACATTTCTGCGGCACGAGTAATGGGAGCGTCCAAAATACAGATGCTGAAGCGTGTGTACTTCCCTGCGGTCACCCCGGAGTTGATTACCGGGGCGCAGCTAGCATTTGGTAATGCCTGGCGTGCGTTGATTTCTGCCGAAATGATTGTTGGGTTCAGCGCTGGGCTTGGTAAATCCCTGGCATATTCCGGGGAAATTGCAGACATGACCGGAGTGATGACGAACATTCTGGTGATTGCCGTGCTGGCCGCGGTGATCGACCAAGTGATTCTTGAGCGCATCAAACACCGACTACTTCGTTACCAGTACCTTTGATGGCACCACCACGGACCGCTTGTGGCCCGTGGTGATTTTCAAGCTATTGCCCCCTCTCTCCCCTGCCTTTTGCCTATATCTATTAGCCTAACTTGACAGAATCCTAATTCGCCATCTTTACTGAAACTTGTACTCGGTAAATTGAGTTCAAGCTCCAATGGCCACTTTTCCCATTGGAAGACAATAACAACAAACAATAATCGCCAGTGCCTTAACAACTGGCCAGACAGGAATGCTTGCCGTGACCGATCATGCCCAGGAACAAAGCACTATTCTGGAAACCCGCGGCCTCACCAAAGACTTCAAAGGCTTTACCGCCGTAAAAGACATCAATCTCAGCGTCCAAACCGGCTCTATCCACGCTCTAATCGGCCCAAACGGGGCGGGTAAAACCACGTTTTTTAACCTGCTAACCAAGTTCCTGACTCCAACATCCGGCCGAATCATCTATGACGGCAAGGACATCACTCAGGCCAAGCCCGCAGGTATCGCGCAACGCGGGTTGATTCGCTCATTCCAAATTTCTGCCGTATTTCCTCACCTGTCGGCGAGGGAAAACGTTCGCATTGCCTTGCAACGAAAGCTGCAGGTGTCCTACCAATTCTGGCGGCCGCTGCGAATTCTCAATCAGCTCAATGAGGAAGCACAGGCGACCCTGGAACAGGTCGGCCTTGGCAAGTTTGCAGACGTAGAGGCCATTGAGCTGCCCTATGGGCAAAAAAGGGCGCTGGAAATAGCCACCACCATTGCGCTGAAACCCAGGCTGATGCTGCTGGATGAACCCACACAAGGCATGAGCGCAGAAGATGTAAGCACGGTGACCGACCTGATAAAGCGTGTGGTCGAGGGCAGAACCATTGTTATGGTTGAGCACAACCTCAATGTGGTATCGACGCTCGCCGATCACATCACCGTACTGAACCGTGGCGAAATTCTCGCAGAAGGTAACTATGACGAGGTTTCCAACAACCCCGACGTGATGGAAGCTTATATGGGAACCACAGATGCCGCATGAGCAGAGCCCGGAATTACTGCGAATTGAGAACCTACATGCCTGGTATGGCGAATCCCACATACTTCATGGCATGAACCTCACGCTGCAAGAAGGGGAAGTGATTACCCTGCTTGGCAGAAACGGTTCCGGGCGAACAACCACCCTGAAAGCCATTCTCGGGCTGGTTAGCAAACGCACGGGCTCCATCAAAATCCACGGCACCGAAATGATCAACCTGCCCACCCACAAGATTGCCCATGTGGGCAAGCTTGGGTACTGCCCGGAAGAGCGGGGTATTTTTGCCTCCCTGAACGTGGATGAAAACCTCGAATTGCCACCGATCGTCGCCAAAGGCGGGCTGTCGGTAGACGAAATCTACACCATGTTTCCCAACCTGAAAGAACGCCGCAAAAGCCAGGGTTCGAAACTTTCTGGCGGCGAGCAGCAGATGCTGGCGATTGCCAGAATTCTACGCACCGGC
Organism: Marinobacter sp.; assembly: GCF_052094685.1. Lineage (GTDB taxonomy): Bacteria > Pseudomonadota > Gammaproteobacteria > Pseudomonadales > Oleiphilaceae > Marinobacter. The sequence goes on along the minus strand of NZ_JBQDKB010000058.1, from coordinate 7,797 downwards.
GCCACCCTTCTGTTACTGGACGAGATCACTGAGGGACTAGCCCCGGTTATCCTGAAAGCCCTGGGTGAGGTCATTCGCAAACTCAGAGAACGAGGTTTCACGATCATTTTGGTGGAACAAAATTTTCACTTTGCCGCCCCCTTGGCTGATCGGCATTACGTGATTGAGCACGGCAAGGTAGTGCAACAAATTGATGCGGCCGATCTTGAGGCCAAAAAAGAGCAGTTGAACAGGCACCTAAGTGTCTGAGCCAGTGGGCCAGGACCCCTTCATGGACCCGACCCAGAACCTGAGAACAAAAAGGAAATTCACTATGTTCAAGCACTGGAAACAAGGACTGGTCGGCGCCGTGGCTACAGCGTCTCTCGCATTGCCTCTTTTAGCCTCAGCCCAAGGCCTGTCGGACGACAAGGTGAAAATTGGCGTACTCAGTGACATGTCTGGGGTCTACAAATCCTTGGAAGGCCCAGGTGCTGTCGTTGCGGCCAAAATGGCCATCGAAGACTTTGGCGGCGAGGTTATGGGAAAGACCATTGAAATAATCTCTGCAGATCATCAGAACAAGCCAGACATTGGCGCCAGCACCGCCCGAGAATGGATCGACACCCAGGGCGTGGACATGATCACCGCCCTGGATAACTCCTCCGTTGCGCTTTCGGTACAGGGCCTTGCCAACGACAAGAAGATTATCACCATGAATACAGGTGCCGGCTCCACCGCACTAACTGAAGAACAGTGCACGCCCTACGGCATTCACTATGTTTACGACACCCATGCCCTGCCGGTTGGCACAGCCACCGCCATGGTTAAAAACGGCGGCAAGAAGTGGTTCTTTATCACCGCAGATTACGCATTCGGCCACTCGCTTCGGGATAACACAGGCGCGGTTGTAGAAAGCATGGGTGGCGAAGTAGTAGGCAATGTAAACGCGCCTCTCTCCACCAATGATTTCTCATCCTATTTGCTGCAGGCCCAATCCTCCGGCGCCGACGTCATCGGGTTGGCTAACGCCGGCCAGGATACAGTTAATGCGATCAAGCAGGCGAACCAATTCCGTATCGTTCAAAGCGGTCAGAAACTGGCGGGCATGCTGGTGTTCATCACAGATGTACACAGTATGGGCCTGGAAATTGCGCAGGGTCTGCAGTTTACCACCGCCTTTGTCTGGAACCAGAATGAAGAAACCAAAGCCTGGTCTGACCGGTTCAATAAAATCCACGGTGCCATGCCCACCATGGTGCAAGCGGGCGTTTACTCAACCGTCACCAACTACTTAAAGGCCGTCAAGGAAGCCGGAACAGACGAGACCGAAGCGGTTCGCGCCAAACTGGGTGAAATGACTTTGAATGACATGTTCGTTAAGGGCGGGAAAATCGCTCCCAACGGCTCCATGCTGCACGACATGTACCTGGTGGAAGCGAAAAAGCCGTCAGAATCTGAAAGCGAGTGGGATCTGCTGAAGGTAATTTCCAAAATTCCTGCCGACCAGGCCTACATCCCGATGGAAGAATCCAAGTGTTCGCTGGTTAATTAACCCACTACTTAACCACCACTTGAAGGGAGATAGCCAACATGTCGATGCAGGTCATTCTTGCCCAGGCGCTGCTTGGGCTTAATGTCGGTGTGTTTTACGCCATGTTGAGCCTTGGGCTCGCGGTCATATTTGGGCTGCTGAATATTATCAACTTTGCCCACGGCGCCATGTACATGCTGGGCGCCTTCATCGCCTTGATTGGCTACTCTTTTCTGGAGAAGTGGCTGGGGGTCAGCGTCCAGATAGGTTTTTGGGCCTCGCTGGTTATCGTGCCCCTGCTGGTTGGCCTGTTGGGGGTGCTCATAGAGCGCTTCCTGCTGCGCCGCCTGTACGATCTGGATCACATATACGGACTACTATTAACGTTCGGAATCACCCTGATTCTTCAGGGGCTGTTCTCTAATTATTTCAACGTCTCCGGCACCCCCTACCCGGGCCAGCCGGAGAGCCTCAGCGGGGTGATGAACCTGGGCTTTATGTATTTCCCCACCTATCGCCTATTCGCCATCGTGGTGTCACTGGTGGTGTGTTTTGCCACCTGGTTCTTCATTGAACACACCAAGCTGGGTTCGCGGCTAAGAGCCGGCGTTGAAAACCCGGATCTCACTCAGGCCTTTGGCCTCAACGTTCCATTAATGGTCACCCTCACGTTCGCCTTCGGCGCTGGCCTTGCGGGGTTGGCGGGGGTATTGGCGGCACCCATTTACTCGGTTAGCCCATTAATGGGCGCCGATTTAATCATCGTGGTGTTTGCCGTGGTGGTGATCGGCGGCATGGGCTCGATTATGGGCGCTATTCTATCCGGCCTTGCTCTGGGCCTGATTGAAGGGCTCACCAAGGTGTTCTACCCACCCGCGGCCAGCACCGTGATTTTCTTTTTGATGGTGTTAGTCCTGCTGTTCCGCCCGGCGGGACTGTTTGGTAAGGAGAAGTGAGCCGCCCATGACCAATCGTATCCTGTTTATTCTGATGCTCATTGGTGGCCTGACTGCACCGCTGTTCGCTTATCCAGTGTTTGTGATGGATTTGTTGTGTTTCGCGCTGTTCGCCTGCGCGTTCAATCTGCTGCTGGGTTATGCCGGGTTGTTGTCGTTTGGCCATGCGGCGTTTTTCGGCGGGGCGGCCTACATCACCGGGTACGTGACCAAGGAATGGGGTTTTCCGCCTTTGTTGGGTATATTGGCGGGAACCGGCTTTACCCTGATTCTCGGTGTCATCTTTGGCTTTTTAGCAATTCGCCGACAAGGCATTTATTTCGCCATGGTCACTCTCGCATTAGCGCAAATCATCTATTTTTTAGCACTGCAGATGCCGTTTACCGGTGGCGAAAACGGACTGCAGGGCATTCCCCGGGGAGAGCTGTTCGGGTTTATCGACCTGAACCACTCACTCACCATGTACTATTTTGTGTTCGCCATTTTCCTGATCGGGTTTGGCATTATCCACCGCACTATTCATTCTCCCTTTGGTGAGGTACTTCAAGCCATTCGGGAGAACGAACCCCGCGCCCTGTCCCTGGGGTACGACGTAGAACGCTTTAAACTTCTAGCCTTTGTGATTTCTGCCACCCTGGCCGGCTTGGCCGGTGCCACCAAAGCCATCGTGTTTCAGTTTGCTGCGCTCACCAACGCCCACTGGCAAACCTCCGGCGAGGTTATCCTGATGACCCTTGTGGGTGGGCTGGGCACGGTTTTTGGCCCGGTTATTGGCGCCATCACCGTGGGTGCCCTCAGTCACGAATTGTCGGCCTTTGGCTCTTGGGTGCAGGTAATTCTGGGCACTATTTTTGTGGTCTGTGTGATGGTGTTCAGGCGTGGCATAGTGGGCGAGGTTCAGCGCCTGATCAGCCGTAAAAAGGATTAAGCAATATGCGTGTAATTTCTGCACAGGAGGTAACTGGCGCATTAGTATGGCCGGCACTGATCGAACGACTCGCTCGTACATTCCGCGAAGGTGTAGAGGCGCCACCCAGGCACCATCACGCCATGCACCGCCCAGACGGCGAGGCCACCATGCTCATCATGCCCGCTTGGGAACAGGCAGGGTATATCGGCATGAAAATGGTCAACGTTTTTCCACAAAATGCCAACGCCGGCCTGCCAGCCATCTCTGGCCTGTATATTTTGTGCGAAGGCCAACACGGCACACCCTTGGCGTGTATCGACGGCGGCGCGCTAACCAGCCGGCGCACAGCAGCGGCCTCTGCTCTGGCGGCTCGCGAACTGTCGCGGCACGACGCCTCATCTTTATTGGTGGTCGGTACCGGCAAGTTAGCACCCCTACTGATCGAAGCTCATGCCACCGTGCGCCCCATTCGCAAGGTTCGGGTCTGGGGTCGCAATCCGGACAAGTCAGCAGCATTGGCTGAACGTTTTCAAAACCGCTTTGATTGTGAACCAGTGACGAATTTGGAATCCGCCGTGTCGGAAGCCGATATCATCAGCTGTGCAACATTATCAACGGAACCGCTCATTCGGGGGGAGTGGCTACAACCCGGCAGCCATCTGGATCTGGTAGGCGCGTTCCGGCCAACCATGCGGGAAACCGACGGTCGATGCCTGGCACGCGGCGAGGTGTTTGTGGATACCTACGCCGGTGCCCTGGGCGAGGCCGGAGACTTGCTGCAGGCCATTGGCGAGGGCGCACTCTGCGAAACCGACTTGCGGGCAGAGCTGGCGGAACTGCTACAAGGCTCAAAGCCTGGTCGCTCCAATAACGAGGCGATCACCGTTTTCAAATCCGTGGGGGCGTCGTTGGAAGATCTCGCCGCTGCTATCGAGGTATGGGAAACGCTGGAGGGCAAAGAATAGCGTCAACCCGTTTCTCCCCGAAGCCCTCCTTCAATCGCTTGGCTCACCAGCCAACGCCGCATGATCTGAATGCCCGGTTCGCGCCTGCGGCTGGTTTTCCAGGCAAAGTAGAACTTGTCTCCGGTAATGAGTGAATGGCTAGGCAACCGCACAAACTCTTCTGAATCCTCACGAGTGCTGAGCATGTAATCGTTAGTGAGCGCGATGCCTTGATGAAATCGTGCGGCTTCGAGAGCCAGCAGCATATGACTGAAATGCTGAACGCGGGCGCCAGTGGGGATGGGTTCGTCCACCGCTCGATACCAGGCCTCCCAGTCGCCGGCGGCCTTGTCGTAAATACTGTGGGTGGATAACAGAGGAAAACGGGCTATTTCGGCCGTGGTCATGGCGGGCTCGTTGCGCCGGGTTACGTCCATCTCTCGTTCCAGCTCTCTGCGAATACGCTGCCAGTAGTCTTGGCTGCATACGGGGAAAAGCCGTTCCACATACAAAAGCTCATAACTGTAGGCCGGTGACTCTTTATGGATGGTGATGAAGCAATCCGCTACCCGGTCAGACAGCACCGGGCTTTCACTGCTCATTTCCAGCGCCAGTTCAACTTGCGGGTGTAAGCGCTGCAGATCCGGCAACCGGGGTACTAGCCAGCGCACAGCGAAGGAGCTGAACACCGACAACCGCAGCCGGGATTCTTCCCGCCCCAGCAGCTGTTCACTGGCCCGTTCTATTTGCAGTAAGGCGGTGCTGACGGCATCCAGGTATTGCCGGCCTTCGTCTGTTAGCCCAAGCGTTCGACCACTGCGCCAGAACAGTTTCTCACCCAGGTAGGTTTCCAGGTGTTTGATTTGATGGCTCACTGCACTCTGGCTTACCGCCAACTCTTGGGCAGCGAGGGAAAAGCTGTTGAGGCGAGCAACGGCTTCAAATACGGGTAAAGCTTTTAGTGGCGGCAGCTTCATTATCTAAATTTCTAATACCTGATCAATAAACATCACTTTATCGGATATTAAAGCGCAATTAGACTACGACTGCCACTTCCTATGTGCGCGTTTTATTCATATCTGTATTTCAGGAAAGAAAACATGTCAGGCAAAACGGTAAACAGCGCAATTCTGCTGCTTGTGCTAGGCAACGCCATGGCTTTGATCTCTGATGTATTTATCAAGCTTATGGAGCCGGGCTTTCCCATTTTACAGTTCGCCTTTCTGCGCTGCCTGATCACACTTGTGTTTCTGTTGCCGCTAGCGCGCAAGATCGACCGAACCAACCTGTTTGCCGGGCTCAAAGTTCATGCGTTACGGGCGCACATTCATTTGGCGGGCCTGCTGTGCATGATCGTAGCGCTGAGCAACCTGTCACTGGCCACGGCCAACGCGGTGTTTTACGCGGCTCCGATCCTGGTGATGGTGTTTTCGGTGTTCTTTTTCAAAGAATCCTTATCGCCCCTGAGCGTGTTTGCTGTGTTCAGTGGTTTTGCGGGAATTATCGTTATCCTGCGCCCGGTGGAGTTCAACTGGGCAGCTATAGCAGCGCTGGGGTCTGCACTTACGCTGGCGATCAATGCCGTTATGGTGCGCAAGCTGCCGAAAGGCCAAAGCACGGTGCACAAACTGTTTCTCAATTACTTGCTGGTTATTCCGGCGGCCGGCTTGCTGGCTTTGTGGGAATGGCAGCAGGGTGCTGTCTGGCACCCGGAGATTCTGTTTACCGCTGCGGCTTCTGCGTTCTTTATTTTGGGGTACAACATTACTGTTTTGCTGGCCTACCGCCAGGTGGATGCAAATCAGGTGACCAGTGCGGAATATACGGGGCTGATTTGGGCGGTGGCTATCGGCTGGATATGGTTTAACGAAGTGCCAGACTGGTGGTTCTTGGTAGGCAGTATGATGGTTGTGGTGCCGTTGGTGTTGATTGGCCTGAACCAGCGTCGGAAATCGCCGCCGAGAGGGTATAATCCAGCTTCGCAGGGGGATGGTCAGGTTGCTTCGGCTTCGGTGGAGGCCTGACGCAGCCGGAGAGGACATACCTTCCAAAACACGCTGTGAATACGTCCGTGTACGCTTGGCTCCGCCATCCATGGCTACGCACAGTTTCGGAAGGTATGTCCTCTCCGGCCGCTTGTTTGAAGCTTCGTATCTAACTTATGAGTCTGCTTTCAGAAATGCTTCTATAGAGAATGTATGTGTGCAGTCATCACCCAGGGTTCGTAGTGACTCTGCCAGCCTATAGAGATATTCGGTGTTCGGCCCGCTGGGGCCTGTTGCTGCCGCAATCTGGCGCGCTATATCCGCCTCGGGTGCATGGCCCAAGAACGCCTCATTGTCTTCAGTAGCGATATAAACCAGCCCTTCCGACTGGTCGCCACTCTCAAACGTTAGAGTTGTAGAAAATCGCAAATAGCCGTTCTTTTCCCGCACATCCAAATGCTCAAACACCTTGGGTGAAACCCGGAACGCCATGCCTTTGCATTCGGCACCCGGTTGTTCAACCAGAGTTGCCACCCTACCCGGCGCTTCCGGAGTGCCTCGGTGATCGTGAGACCCCTGCCAGAACCTGCGCGCCCAACCTTGGATAGATGCGGGGCGCTGTTCCAGAAACGGGAAATCTACCTTGTATATCAGCGAGCCATAGCCGAACAGCCAGATCGAGTCGATGCCGGAGAAATCCTGCCGGTAGCGGTTGTGTTCTGTTGTGTCGGTGGACATCTTGGCTCCCTATGCTTCCTATAAACCTGCGCTAACAATAAAGCCGGTGATGCCTGTGAGTACAATTTCTGCTGCCATGGCGGAGAGAACAAGGCCACTGATTTTGGAGAGGATGTTCAGGCCGGTTTTGCCCAAGGCTTTTTCCAAGTACCCAGATAGACGCAGCAATATACCCAAAATCAACAGGCCGGAAAGCAAGCCAAACAGGCCGCCGGCTACTTCTGGCACCGCTTTTAACTCGGCGCCGTATACCAAAATGGCACCTATGGTGGCTGGGCCAATCATTACCGGAACCGCCAGCGGTACCACCGCTATGTCGTCGCGATCTTCCTCGGGCAGGCCGGTGGCGTGGTTGCGGGTGCCGCTGGTGACCAGGCTGATGGCCGTTAGGAACAGCAGCGTGCCAGCACCAATGCGGAAGGAATCCAGGGTAATGCCAATCGCACTGAACAACAGTGGGCCGCCAAAGAACAGTATGACGCCCATAACGGATGCGGCGATGCAGGCTCGACGAATAATGGAAGCCTTTTCCGCAGCGGGCAGACCCCGGGTTAAGGCGATAAACATGGACACCGCAAAGAACGGCGCCAGCAGAAACAGGAAGCGGATGGTGCTGTTGATATACGTGCTGAAAAACATCTCAAACATCGAAAATTTCCGGTATGTGCAAAACGCAAAGGATAGCTTTAAATCTGGATTTACGCCGTACGCAACAGAACGTATGACAAGCAAAATCCTAAAGTTGCACTAG
>NZ_JBQDKB010000057.1:0-23281 GCF_052094685.1 Marinobacter sp. | reverse complement strand
GGCGAAGACGGAACGCTGCAAGCCATTCTGTCCCAGGCGGGTATTCCCTATACCGGCAGCGAAGTAATGGCGTCGGCTTTGGCGATGGACAAACTTCGCACAAAATATGTGTTTGCTGGCTGTGGCCTGCCAACACCGAAATTCAGAACCATGTCTGCTGCGGATGAAGCTGAGCAAATTGTTCAGGAGCTGCGTCCGCCATTGAGTGTTAAGCCGTCCCGAGAAGGTTCCAGCATTGGTATTCGCAAGGTGAATACCGTGGCTGAGCTGGTTGAGGCCTATGAGGTTGCAGCCGCGTTGGATACCTCGGTACTGATAGAAGAGTGGATAGAAGGGCCGGAATATACCGTCAGCTTGTTGCAGGACAGTGCACTGCCAGCCATTGGGCTGAGCACCGATCATGTGTTCTACGACTACGACGCCAAATATCTGGCGGACGACACTCGCTACCGGATTCCTTGTGGTCTAGCGCCTCAGGATGAAGTGAGATTACAGAATCTCGCGCTGGAAGCTTTTCGGGTAGTGGGCTGCCGCACCTGGGGCCGGGTAGACATCATGCAGGATGCAACCGGCGAGTTTTGGCTTCTGGAAGTGAATACCGTACCGGGCATGACTGATCACAGCCTGGTACCCATGTCTGCGAGAGCGGCCGGAATGAGTTTTGAAGAGCTAGTGGTGCGTATTCTCCAGGACACCTTGGAGGGCGCCAATGCTTGAGACACTGCTGATCCGGAGTGGGGCGGTACCGTCCGACCCTCCTCGGCGCCGGGGAGCAACCTCCCTTGGGCCGGAGAAAGACCGGTTTGGTGTGTTGAAAGCTGTATTGGCCGCTGTGCCTTGGCTACAAGCAGGTATGGGGATCGCGATTCTACTGGCGGCAGGCCTAGTGCCTTGGGCAACAGGCAAAGTGCTGGGTGCCATGGATCAGCAAATCTTGGCCATCGATGTGAACGGCGATTTCATCGGCGACAGCCGGGTTGCCATTGAGCGTCAGGCAGGAAACTGGATAGGCAAAAGTTACTTCTCGACGGATCTGTCGGACATAAAGGCCGATCTTGAGAAGCGCCCCTGGGTTGAGACAGTCGCGGTACGCCGAGTATGGCCGGATCGCCTGGAAATCAACATTCGGGAGAAAAAGCCCTTGGCCTACTGGACCGACGGTCGTTTGGTTAGCCGTACAGGCGAGCTGTTCATGCCGCCCAATCCAGAGGTGGCGGGGCGGTTGCCGACACTTGCAGGGCCTGATGAGCGGGTGCGTGATGTGATCGGTATGGCCCGCACCATGAGCGACAAGTTGGTGGGGCACGGCCTGGGATTTTCAGGGCTGTCATTGGAGCGACGGGGGGCCTGGACCCTTCGCCTCTCGAACGGAATTGAAGTGGTACTCGGCCGAGATCAGGTCGCGAAGCGTTTTGAGCGCTTTATCACAGTGTATGAAAACCGGCTGATATCACGGTCGGACGAAGTTAGCCGGGTAGATGCCCGCTATACCAACGGTGTAGCGGTTCAATGGAAGCTGGCCCAGGCCGCTTCCGGCCCGAAAACATAGAAACAGCAAATTCAGACCTACGGTTTGGTGGAACGCATGTCATCGGTTGAAACGGAAAACATGATTGTCGGCTTGGATATCGGAACCTCGAAAGTGGTTGCGATCGTCGGCAAACGCAAAATGGACGGAACCATTGAGGTGGTTGGTATTGGTTCCCATCCGTCCCGGGGGCTGAAACGGGGCGTGGTGGTCAATATCGAAACCACGGTTCAGGCGATCCAGCGCGCGGTTGAAGAAGCCGAGTTGATGGCGGGTTGTCGCATTCACTCTGTGTATGCGGGGATTGCGGGCAGCCATATTAAGAGCCTCAACTCCCACGGCATTGTCGCCATTCGCGACAGGGAAGTGACCCAGGCGGATATCGACCGGGTTATAGATGCGGCTCAAGCCGTCGCCATCCCTGCCGATCAAAAAATTCTGCACATTTTGCCGCAGGAGTTTGTGATCGATAATCAGGAAGGCATCAAAGAACCCATGGGGATGTCCGGTGTACGCCTAGAGGCAAAAGTGCATCTGGTGACTTGCGCTGTAAACGCAGCTCAGAACATTGAGAAGTGCATTCGCCGCTGCGGTCTTGAGGCAGACGACATCATTCTGGAGCAGTTGGCCTCCAGCCACGCGATTCTCACGGATGATGAAAAAGAACTGGGTGTTTGCGTTGTGGATATGGGGGGCGGTACTACCGACATCGCTGTGTTTACTGGCGGCGCCATACGTCACACAGCCGTAATTCCCATTGCCGGTGATCAGGTTACCAACGATATCGCTATGGCACTTCGCACACCCACGCAGAATGCCGAAGAGATCAAGATCAAGTACGCCTGCGCCTTGACGCAACTGGCCGGCGCTGACGAAACCATCAAGGTACCCAGCGTTGGCGACCGCGCCCCCCGTGACCTCTCACGCCAGGCGCTGGCGGAGGTTGTTGAGCCGCGTTACGAGGAACTGTTTGCCCTCGTGCAATCAGAGCTGCGCCGTTCAGGTTTCGAGGATCTAATTCCAGCAGGCATCGTGATTACAGGTGGCTCCTCCACCATGGAAGGTGTGGTGGAGTTGGCTGAAGAAATCTTCCACATGCCGGTAAGGCTGGCCTGTCCGCAGGCAGTTTCGGGCATGACAGAAGTTGTTAATAACCCCATATACGCCACCGGCGTTGGGTTATTGATTCATGGTTTCCGGCAGATGGATCTTGGCCGGACACCAGTGCTCAAGGGTGAGGATGCACCCTCGCTAGTTGAACGCATGAAAGCCTGGTTTACCGGTCATTTCTGACGGTTCCAGGAAAGCAGTAAACGAAGGTGTCTCGAAAATACAATCTCGAATAAACAGTCTGGAACAAGGCTGAAACAGCACGAAGGAGAAGGGGAATGTTTGAACTTGTCGATAATGTCCAACAAAACGCTGTCATTAAAGTAATCGGTGTTGGTGGTGGCGGTGGTAACGCCGTGCGACACATGCTGAACAGTGACATTGAAGGTGTAGATTTCGTCTGCGCCAACACAGATGCCCAAGCACTTACTGATATGGATGCGCGTCAGATCATCCAGTTGGGCGGCAACATTACGAAGGGCTTGGGCGCAGGGGCGAACCCGGAAATCGGTCGTCAATCCGCACTGGAAGACCGCGACCGTATCGCTGAAGCCATCAAAGGCGCGGATATGGTGTTCATTACTGCCGGTATGGGCGGCGGTACTGGCACAGGCGCTGCACCAGTGGTTGCTGAAGTTGCCCGGGAAATGGGTATTCTGACCGTTGCTGTGGTGACCAAACCTTTCAACTTTGAAGGTGGTAAGCGGATGAGCCTGGCTGAAACAGGGCTCAGAGAGTTAGAAGAATGCGTTGACTCGCTGATCACCATTCCAAACGAAAAGTTGCTCGCTGTACTGGGCAAAAAGACCAGCCTACTGGACGCTTTCGCTGCCGCGAACGATGTACTTCTTGGCGCCGTTCAGGGTATCGCTGATCTGATTACCCGCAACGGCATGATTAACGTCGACTTTGCCGACGTTAAAACGGTTATGTCCGAGATGGGCATGGCAATGATGGGTACGGCACGCGCTACCGGCGAAAACCGCGCACGGGAAGCTGCAGAAGCTGCTATTCGCAGCCCATTGCTGGAAGACGTTAACTTGCAGGGTGCCAAAGGTATTCTGGTTAACATTACGGCTGGCATGGACTTGAACCTGGGCGAATTCTCTGAAGTTGGCGATATCGTGCGTGAGTTTGCTTCTGACTCAGCCACGGTTGTTGTGGGTACCGTTATCGATCCGGAAATGACCGAAGAGCTGAAGGTGACAGTTGTTGCCACCGGGCTTGGCGGGGATCGTGAAAAGCCGACCAAAGTGGTGGATAACACCCGTACTCTGGATGGCAAAACGGATTATAACCAGCTGGACCGCCCTGCAATCCTGCGTCGCCGTGCAGTATCACACGGTAATGTGGCAATTGATCAGAGCAAAGAAAGCGAAGAGCAGGGCGTCGACTATCTCGATATTCCCGCATTCCTTCGCAGGCAGGCTGACTGATAATCTGGTGCAACTAACATCCGATACGGGTAGACATCTGTACAGATGAACCACGAAATCGGATAGCGATGCGCTGATTGCCAACAGTCATATTGCGTGAAATTCAGGCAATATCGGGTTGCGCAAATGGTACTCAGTCGTATTTTTTGATATTCTGCCATTAAGTTATTGTTCAGAATATCGCCAATTTTTACGGAATAACGAACCGATGATCAGACAACGGACACTAAAAAACACGATCCGTGCTACCGGCGTCGGGCTGCATTCGGGGGAAAAGGTTTACCTTACCCTGAAGCCAGCTCCGGTAGGTTCGGGAATCATTTTCCGGCGCACCGATCTCGACCCTGCGGTCGAGATTAAGGCTTGCGCCGAAAATGTGGGTGAGACCATGCTGTCCACGACGCTGGTAAAAGACGGTGTCCGTGTAGCAACAGTAGAGCATCTGCTGTCGGCTATGGCTGGTCTCGGTATCGATAATTGCTTTGTTGAACTGAGCGCTTCAGAAGTGCCGATCATGGACGGCTCTGCCGGTCCCTTCGTCTTTCTGTTGCAGTCTGCCGGTATTGCCGAGCAGGAAGCTGCTAAGCAGTTCATTCGCATCAAGCGGGAAGTGACCATTGAAGAGGGCGACAAGAAGGCTACCTTCCTGCCGTTTGAAGGCTTCAAGGTGAGTTTTGGCATCGACTTTGATCACCCTGTGTTCAAAGGCCGTGCCCAGACTGCGACCGTCGATTTTTCAAGCACGTCTTTCGTGAAGGAAGTCAGCCGCGCACGGACTTTCGGGTTCATGCGTGACATTGAGAAGCTGCGGGCGATGAATCTGGCGCTGGGTGGCAGTGTAGATAACGCCATTGTGGTAGACGACTACAAAATTCTGAACGAAGACGGCCTTCGTTATGACGATGAGTTCGTCAAACACAAAGTGCTAGACGCAATCGGGGATTTGTACCTGTTAGGCAATAGCCTGATTGGCGAGTTCCGTGGCATTAAGTCCGGTCACGACCTGAATAATAAGCTGCTGCGCAAGCTCAGAGCGGAAGAGGATGCATGGGAAGTGGTTACCTTCGATAACGAAGAAACCGCACCTATCTCCTACATGAAGCCTGTGTTGGCGGTACCGGTTTAAGGCTGGAAGCCTTAATCACGGACGTGGCTTGCGAGTTTTTCGAGAACCTCGCGTAGTTTTTTATCCTTCGTGTGCCCGGCTTCCTCTTGGAGGAGCCGGGCATTTTCTTTGCTTAGAGGGATTTTTTTCGCTGGCGGTTTGTCCTGAAACCGCGGTGGTACAACTTTTACCTTCAGTTTCCATACAAATCGGAACAGCTCGTTCTCACGTAATTTTTCCATGATTTCGTGCTGGCGGAAACGAATCTGGCTGGCTTTTCCTGCGCTCTCTGCCGACAAGGTCAATTCTCCCTCCAGACAGCAGACAAACCGAGTGCCTGGCGCCAACGCTGACGGTAACGAAGCCATAACCTGTTCTTCTGCCATGCGGTGAGTGTTGGCTTTCGCCACCAATTCTCGCAAAACCGGGGTTTTTCCCAGGTTGTCGAAGGTCATTTTTTGCTCACTTTTTCGTTTCATAAGGCGTTTTCTTCTCGACGGCCACGATAACGATTGGTTACACTTCGGCACCTTTTGTGCGTAGTGCCAGCGCTGCTCTTGTTTTACCTTGTTGTAAATGAGTATGTCTACCGGGCGCTACGATTTATCAGTACGTAGTTGTTGCTAAGGATGGCAAACCCACTCGGATTATTCCGGGCTGCGACACTACAGGAAACGGTTGCGGCTCATCTATGAAGTCAGAAAACACTATGAATATCATTCTTGTTGGCAAAAGCCACGGCAAATCCCGTGTGCTGGCGCTGAATGGCGCGGTGGCCTTTGTCTTGGCGTTTGCGGGAGCAGCATTGATTGTTGCTGCAGGTTGGGCTGGCTACAGCGTGGCGGTAAGCCAGGTAGACGCCCGTGAACCTTCAGAGTCGGAACTCGTCGCAGAATGGCGAAGTAAGCTCAGCGAACAAAAGACGGAGCTGGCCGGCGTGCAACAGAACGTTCAGGATCAGGTAGATGCTTTGACACTGCGTCTTGGCGAAATTCAGGGCCGTTTATTGCGACTCGATGCGCTGGGGCAGCGTTTTGTGGAATCTGGCCTGGTTGCCAGTGATGAATTCGATTTCAGCCAACCGGCTGCGGTTGGTGGTCCTGAGGATTCGCTCCCTACCGACTCCTTCTCGGCCCCCGAGCTTACCCGGATGATCGATGAGCTAGAGAGCAAGATGCTGGATCGTGAGCAGCAATTGCGGCTGCTGGATCAGGTTTCTTCCCGTCAAAAGCTGGAAGATGGGCTGTATCTGGAAGGCCGTCCGATCACTTGGGGCTGGCTGTCTTCGCGCTATGGCTACCGATCTGACCCGTTTACGGGAAAGCGCACGTGGCATGCGGGAGTGGATCTTGCGGGTAAAGATGGCAGTGACATTATTTCTGTGGCTGGCGGCGTAGTAACTTATGCAGCCGAGCGTTATGGTTACGGTAACCTTGTTGAGGTTGACCATGGTGATGGCTTGGTTACTCGGTACGCACACTGCAAGACCGTTAAGGTCAAGATGGGCGATGTTGTCCAAAAAGGCCAGGTTTTGGCGCTGATGGGGAGCACTGGCCGCTCTACAGGTCCTCATGTACACTTTGAGGTCATTCGCAACGGCAAAACCGAGAATCCGGAAACGTACATCAAAAGGGCAAGTCGTTAATTTTTCAGGTTTCGCCTGATGTTTGCTCCACTCCCCAGCACCCCATTAGGTTCGTTAGCTCCCGGCATTTGGCGCAGGATAGCCCCTGAACTCTGGCTATGTGAGCCCTACCTTTTGTCCTATCACGAAATAAGGTTAGAATGCCGGCTTCCTCCGTTTAATTAAAGAAGCAGTGGTCTATGTTCTCAAAGTTTGCAACCAAGATGTTCGGCAGTAAAAATGCCAGAGAAATCAAGAGAATGCGCAAGCTGGCTTTGCGTGTTAATGAGCTTGAAGAGCAGTTTGGCAATCTGGCGGACACCGAGTTGCAGGGCAAGACGGCTGAGTTCCGTCGCCGGCTCGATGAAGGCGAGAGCCTGGATGCGCTGCTGCCCGAGGCCTTTGCGACGGTTCGTGAAGCTGGGCGCCGTGTTATGGGCATGCGCCACTACGATGTGCAGCTGGTTGGCGGTATCACCCTGCACGAGGGTCGGATTGCGGAGATGAAGACCGGTGAGGGTAAAACACTGGTTGCGACTGCTGCTGTGTACCTCAATGCCATACCGGGCAAGGGTGTGCATGTGATCACCGTAAACGATTACCTGGCCAGCCGCGATGCGGAATGGATGGGTAAGCTCTATGGTTTCCTTGGATTACAGGTAGGTGTCGTTGTTGCTGGCCAACCACCGGAAGAGAAACGCGCTGCGTATCAAGCTGACATCACGTATGGTACCAACAATGAATTCGGCTTTGACTACCTGCGGGATAACATGGCATTCAGCACCGATGACAAGGTGCAGCGTGGTCTAAACTACGCGATTGTAGACGAAGTCGACTCCATTCTTATCGATGAAGCCCGTACACCACTGATCATTTCTGGCGCGGCAGAAGACAGTTCCAAGGCATACCTGGCCATTAACGAACTCATTCCAAGCCTTGAAAAAGGTGAGGTGAATGAAGAGAGCGGCGAAGCTTCTGGCGATTTCACCATTGATGAGAAAACACGCCAGGTTGATCTGACTGAGGCGGGTCATGAAAGGGTAGAAGAGCTGCTGCTGAGCCGCGAGCTGTTGGAAGAAGGTGAGAGTCTCTATTCCGCTGCCAACCTAAGCCTGCTGCACCATGTGCATTCTGCGCTTCGGGCTCACCATCTGTTCCAAAAAGACGTGGATTACATTGTTCAGGGCGGCCAAGTTGTCATTGTTGACGAACACACTGGCCGTACCATGCCAGGTCGTCGCTGGAGTGAAGGCCTGCATCAGGCGATGGAAGCCAAAGAAGGCCTGAAGATTCAGGCAGAGAGCCAGACACTGGCGTCCACCACCTTCCAGAACTACTTCCGGCTGTACAATAAGCTTGGCGGCATGACAGGTACCGCTGATACTGAAGCCTTCGAGTTCCGCCAGATTTACGGCCTTGATGTGGTGGTTATACCACCGAACAAGCCAATTCAGCGCATTGATTACAACGACCTTGTTTACCTGACCCAGGATGAGAAATTCCACGCCATAATTGATGAGATCAAAGATGTGACGGGCGAGGGCAGGCCCATTCTAGTGGGCACAGCTTCTATCGAGGCGTCTGAGCTGCTTTCCATGCTGCTGAAAAAGGCGCGCATTGAGCACAAGATTCTTAACGCCAAGCAGCATGAATCAGAAGCTCAGATTATTGCCCAGGCTGGCCGTCCGGGTGCTGTGACCATCGCCACCAACATGGCTGGTCGAGGTACCGATATTGTATTAGGCGGTAATTGGGAGCATGAAGCGTCCGCCATGGGCGATGCGACGGAAGAAGAAGTTGCACGCCTAAAGGCTGAATGGACAGAGCGCCACAATCAGGTGCTGGATGCCGGTGGCTTGCATATTGTGGGCACCGAGCGTCATGAGTCCCGTCGTATAGATAACCAGTTGCGCGGCCGTGCCGGGCGCCAGGGTGATCCGGGCTCGTCCCGCTTCTTCCTATCGCTGGAAGACAACCTGATGCGTATCTTTGCGCCGGATAAGGTTAAGAGCCTGATGCAGGCGATGGGCATGAAGAAGGGCGAGGCCATTGAGCACCGCATGGTCACGAACGCCATTGAAAAATCCCAGCGCAAGGTTGAGGGCCGCAACTTCGACATGCGTAAAACGCTGCTGGAGTATGATGACGTTGCCAATGATCAGCGTACGGTCATCTATGACCAGCGTAACGAAGTCATGTCATCTGAGGATGTCTCCGAGATGGTTGATACCATCCGAGAGGACGTTGTTGATGTGCTGATAAGTGAGCATATTCCACCCCATAGCATGCCCGAACAGTGGGATGTGGCGGGTCTTGAGTCTCAGCTGCAGTCGGAAATGTCGATCGACTTACCCGTTCAGGCCTGGCTGGAAGAGGACAGTAAGTTATTTGAAGACAGCCTGCGCCAGAAAATTTTGGACGAAATTGTGGCCGCCTACCGAGCCAAGGAAGAAGTGGCTGGCACCGAATCCATGCGTAAATTTGAGAAGCAGGTGTTCCTGCAGGTTCTGGATACGCTGTGGAAGGAACACCTCTCGAACATGGATCATCTGCGCCGTGGTATCCATTTGCGCGGCTACGCTCAGAAGAACCCCAAGCAAGAATACAAGCGCGAAGCGTTTAACATGTTTGAATCCATGCTTGAAACCATGAAACGTGATGTAGCCCGTGTGCTTTGCCACGTTCGGGTTCAGAGCCGAGAAGAGATGGAAGAGGTTGAGCGTCGTCGCAAGGAGGAGCTTGAACAGGAGCTAGCCAAAGCTCGCCTACGCCACGATGAGACCAGCGCTACCGCACAGAGCGAAGGTGAAAGCGGGGATGACGGCGACGCCGGCGATTCTCGGCAAACGACGCCTGAAACCTTCGTGCGACAGGAACGCAAGGTGGGCCGAAACGAACCCTGCCCATGCGGATCCGGTAAAAAGTTCAAGCAGTGTTGTGGCAAAGTGAGTTAACCACACCACACTGACATAAAGTAAAGAACGGAGCCCGTAATCGACCAGTTGACTGGCAGACTGCGGGTTTTTCGTTTTCAGACATATTCATTTCAGGCGTAGTATCAGAAGGAGTGGCAGGATGGCGGTTGGACCAGGAACCTTACCCGAATTTTTTCCAGTAGCAGGTGTCAGGCTTGGTATTGTCAGCGCGGGGATTAAAACGCCCGGGCGTGACGATGTGGTGGTGTTTGAGCTGGCCCCGGGTAGCCGAGTAGCCGGCCTATTTACCCGCAACCAGTTCTGCGCTGCACCGGTTATCGTGAGCCGCCGACATCTGGCAGAGAAAGCGCCGCGTTACCTTTTAATCAACACAGGAAATGCCAACGCAGGCACGGGTGCGCGTGGCATGGATGACGCTCTTGCTTGCTGTAAGGCATTGGCGGAGCAAGCCGGTGTGAGTGCCGCAGAGGTGCTGCCTTTCTCAACGGGTGTAATTGGTGAGCCCTTGCCGGTTCAAAAAATCGTAAGCGCACTGCCAGATGCACTAGCCAGTGTCGGGAGCAACCGCTGGCCGGAAGCAGCCAGCGGCATTATGACCACCGACACACGCCCAAAGGGCGCTTCGGTGCAGATTGATCTGGGAGGCCACGCAGTCGCCATTTCTGGCATCAGTAAAGGGGCGGGTATGATTCGCCCCAACATGGCCACCATGCTAGGTTTTATTGCCACTGATGCCTGTATTGCGCCAGATGCTTTGCAGGCGCTGGCATTGGAGCTCGGGGAGCAGTCGTTCAATCGAATCACGATCGATGGTGATACCTCCACCAATGATGCCTGCACGCTAATAGCCAGCGGCCAGTACGATGGCCCGGAAATTACGCTGGACAGTCCGCATTTGCCGGCGCTTCGGGAGGCGCTGAAAGCGATTTACCTGAATCTCGCTCACGCCATTGTGCGTGACGGCGAAGGTGCAACCAAGTTTGTCACTATTCACGTCAGTGGTGCTGCGGTTCAGCAAGAGGCGCTGGATGTGGCCTATACGGTAGCCCACTCACCCCTGGTGAAAACGGCGCTGTTTGCATCAGACGCCAACTGGGGGCGAATTTTGGCGGCGGTTGGTCGGGCTGGCGTTGAAGATCTGGACGTTAATGCTTTGGAAATCTATCTCGGGGACGTATGCCTCGTACGAGATGGCGGCCGGGCGGAGGATTATTCCGAGGCCCGTGGCCAAGCGGTCATGGATCAGGAGGAAATCGTCATCGCCATCGATCTTAAACGGGGAGAGGTTAGCGAAACGGTCTGGACCTGCGATTTTTCCCATGACTATGTAACCATCAACGCAGACTACCGCAGCTAGGTATGACGACAACAAAGGCGGGAGTGTGGGAAATCCATGTGGCGGTGGGGGTGATTGTTCGAGAGGGGCAGGTGCTTATTGCCCGCCGGCCGGATCATGTTCACCAGGGCGGTTTGCTGGAGTTTCCCGGTGGCAAGGTTGAGCCAGACGAGACAGTGCAGGCTGCATTGGTGCGCGAAATTGCCGAGGAAACCGGGCTGCAGATACCGCCGGACACGCTGCAGCCGATGATCGGCATTCGCCACGACTATGGCGATAAGCGAGTGTTTCTGGATGTTTGGCGAACAGAGCAGGCCCAGGGAGAGGCCCATGGCTGTGAAGGCCAGGTCATCGATTGGGTGAGCCCAGACAGCCTGCGGGATGAAGATTTCCCGGCAGCTAACCGGCCCATCATTCGGGCGTTGCAGTTGCCCTTCTTGTTGGCAATAACCGGCAATATCACCGCTGACATCGGCGCACATCAGGTGCGTGCGGCGCTTACCCGGTTGCCTAAGAGTGACCGCCCTGGGTTGGTATTGCTGCGTGCACCGGAGTTGGCCAAGGACGACTATGATTCCCTGGCGGAATCAGGGTTGGATCTGTGTGAGGCAGCCGGCACTAAGCTGCTGGTTCACGGGTCGCCTGAGGTGTTCGATGACAACCCGGATGCGGCGGGGCTGCACATGCCTTGGCGTGAGGCCGAAAAGCTTGAGGCGAGACCTGTGCCCGATGGGGTCTGGTTGGGGGTTTCCTGCCACAATGCCCACGAGATAAATCACGCGGTCGCCATTGGTGCAGATTATGTGACCCTGGGCCCGTTAAAACCGACGGCTACCCACCCAGGTGCTGCGAGCCTGGGGTGGGTGCAATTTCGCGATCTCGTTGCCCGCGCGCCAATCCCGGTTTTTGGGTTGGGTGGGCTGGAGCCGGCAGATCTCGGCAAAGTGCATCAGGTGGGCGGCCAAGGCGTGGCCGGGATCCGTTACTGGTGGCCACAAAGCTGATTACGATCAGTCGGGTAAGAGGGCGCCTCTGGTATGCTCGGCGGCCTTGGTGTTTATGTATACCGCCAACTATTTAATCACTTATTGAATCTGAACCCCGGGAGATGTCGTGAGCAAATTGACCCATCTTGATGACAAGGGCGAAGCCCGCATGGTGGACGTTACGGATAAAGCCGTAACTGAGCGCGAAGCCCGCGCTGAGGCGCGGATTCACATGAACGGGGAAACCCTCCGAATGATCACAGAAGGGGAACACCCAAAGGGCGATGTGCTGGCTGTTGCCCGTATTGCTGGGATTATGGCGGCGAAAAGAACGCACGACCTGATTCCCTTGTGCCACGCGTTAAACCTCACCTCGGTGAAGGTAGAGCTTACTCCGGGGGCTGATGGTGCATCGGTGCACATACTGACCCGCTGCAAACTTTCGGGCCAGACAGGTGTCGAAATGGAAGCACTGACTGCAGCCAGCGTGGCGGCACTCACGCTGTATGATATGTGCAAAGCTGTCGACAAGGGCATGGAAATCGGCGGCGTGCGCCTATTAGAGAAAAAAGGTGGTCGCAGTGGGCACTGGACTGCGGGCGAGCGATAATATCGTATCTGCACAGCGCATCGGCCCATGGTAGAATATGCGCCCCGCTTTATTGAACCACGAGGAAACACTGTGGCTGTTCGTTACATCGAGACCTGCCGGTTGCCCACCCCTTTCGGGGTATTCGATATGCACGGCTTTGAAGAACCGGACACGGGTAAGGAGCATGTAGCCCTGACCCTGGGATCGCTAGACGGTGACGAACCCATGCTGGCTCGCACCCACTCCGAGTGCCTGACCGGTGATGCGCTATACAGCATGCGCTGCGATTGTGGTTATCAGCTTGAAGAGGCGTTGCGCAGTATTGCCCGTGAAGGGCGTGGCATTTTGATGTACCTGCGCCAGGAAGGTCGTGGTATTGGCTTGCTGAACAAGATCCGCGCCTATAATTTGCAAGATGAGGGGGCGGATACTGTAGAAGCTAACGAACGCCTTGGTTTTGCGGCAGATCTGCGTGACTACAGCATGTGCAAGGATATGCTTGAGCATTTGGGTATCAAAAGCTTGCGCCTGATGACAAACAACCCCCGCAAGGTAAAGGCTCTGACCTCCTACGGTATCCAGATCACCGAGCGTGTTCCCCTAACGGTTGGCCGCAACCCCCATAACGAGCATTACCTGAATACCAAGCAGAGTAAGCTCGGGCACTGGCTGGAGAACCATCAGGACGACGGCCCCCAGGGTTAAGTTGTCGTTCGGGTAGCTAGCCCTAAGGCACAAAAAAGCCCGCTTAAAGCGGGCTTTTTGCTATGCGGTGATTTTATTTAACCGCTTTCAATCGCTGGTTCTGCAGCCGTTCCATTCGGGTGCTTATGGTGGAGAATATGCCCTCGGTATCCAGTCCGCAGTCTCTGAGCAGTTCTTCGTGTTTGCCGTGATCAATGAAGGTGTCTGGTAACCCAAGCTGAAGCACCGGCATGGACACTTCCTGTCTGTTTAAGAATTCGGTGACAGCACTGCCTGCGCCCCCGGCAATGGAGCCTTCTTCCAGTGTTACTAACAGTTCGTGCTGTTCTGCCAACTCAAGAACCAAGGCCTCATCGAGCGGCTTAACGAAGCGCATGTCAGCCACCGTTGCCCCCAACCTTTCTGCTGCCGCCAGAGCTGGGGCGAGCAGCGTGCCAAAATTGAGAATGGCGATGTTGCTGCCTTCACGAACCTTGCGCCCTTTGCCGATCTCCAGAGGGGTGAGTTCTTGCTGGATCTCCGCACCTGGGCCGGTTCCTCTTGGATAACGCACGGCGGCTGGCCCCTTAAACAACATGCCGGTGTGAAGCAGCTGACGTGTTTCGTTTTCATCGGAGGGGGTCATCAGCACCATGTTCGGGATGCAGCGCAGGTAGCTGATATCAAAGGCGCCCGCGTGAGTGGGACCGTCTTCCCCGACTAGGCCGGCCCGGTCGATTGCGAACAGTACATCCAGGTTTTGGATGGCCACGTCGTGTATTAACTGATCATAGCCCCGCTGTAAAAACGTGGAGTAAATTGCAACCACGGGTTTTGCACCATCACAGGCCATGCCCGCTGCAAGTGTTACAGCATGCTGTTCGGCAATGGCCACGTCGAAGTAACGATCCGGGAAGCGCTCGGAGAACGCCAGCAGGTCGGAGCCTTCACACATGGCGGGCGTGATGCCGCTCACGCGCTCATCCTGCTCAGCGGCATCGCACAGCCATTGCCCGAAAACATTCGCGTACTTTTGCTTTGAGGGCGTAGGCTTAACGGGCTCCGGCTTGTTGGCAGGCACAGGTTCAATCTTGTTGATGGCGTGGTAGCCGATCGGGTCGGCCTCAGCCGGTGCAAAGCCTTTGCCCTTGGTAGTCACCACGTGGAGAAACTGCGGGCCTTCCAGCTCGCGGATATTCTCAAGGGTTTCGACCAGCAGAGGGAGGTCATGGCCATCAATAGGGCCGATGTAATTGAAACCCAGTTCTTCAAACAGGGTGCCAGGCACAATCATGCCCTTAAAGTGTTCTTCGGTTTTCTTGGCCAGCGCCATCAGGTTTGGCGTGCCCTGAAGGACTTTCTTGCTGCTGTCACGCACCTGATTATAGGTACGGCTAGAAAGCAGTTTGGCAAAATAGTTGGACAAACCACCGACGTTGCGGGAAATCGACATGTCGTTGTCGTTCAGAACCACCAGCATGTTGGCATCCAGATGGCCGGCGTGGTTTAACGCCTCAAAAGCCATGCCGGCTGTCATGGCCCCGTCGCCTATGACGGCAATGCTCTTGCGGCCGGTGTTTTGCTGACGGGCGGCTACGGCCATGCCCAGCGCAGCACTGATAGACGTGCTGGAGTGACCCACACCAAACGTGTCGTACTCGCTTTCAGTGCGCTTTGGGAAGCCAGCCAGGCCGTTCTTGCGACGGATGCTGCCCATCTGTTCGCGGCGCCCGGTAAGGATTTTGTGAGGGTAGGCCTGGTGGCCGACATCCCACACCAAGCGGTCTTTTGGGGTATTGAACACATAGTGCAGCGCCACCGTCAGTTCAAGTACGCCAAGCCCGGCACCAAAGTGGCCGCCCGTTTGCCCGACAGACCATAGCAGGAAGGCCCGCAGTTCTCGGGCAAACTGAATAAGCTGGTCAGACGGCAACTCCCGAAGCTGGGCGGGTACATCTACCCGGTCTAGCAGCGGTGTGTTTGGCCGCTGAGCGGGGATTTCCTTAAAAATATACGTGTCCTGCATCTGCTAGGGTCTTTTCCGGTCTGTTCGATAACTGGCTGGCATTATAGGGGAACAGGGGCACCTGTTTCACACTTGCCGGGCCATAGGTTACGAAAATGTATGTGTTCAGTGTGCGCTCAGGTGGCACCGGGCTTCAATGGCTGGCTCAATATGTTCTTGCCACCACATAATCTGCCATGGCTCTCAAGGGGTCTGCTTCTGGGCCAAAGTCCTGCAAGTTCTCAAGTGCATTATCGAGTAGTGCGGCTAGGTGTTCTCGTGCGCCGGCAAGCCCAAGCAAAGCGGGATACGTCGGTTTTGCACGGGCAACATCGGAGCCCTGGGGTTTGCCGATGGTTTCAGTATCGCCCTCAATGTCGAGCAGATCGTCCTGAACCTGAAACGCCAGGCCAAGAGCCCGAGCGTAGCGGGTCAGAGAGGTTAGCGACTGTTCACTAACGCCGGGTGCCGTCAGCGCACCAATGCGCACGCTGGCTTCAATCAGCGCGCCAGTTTTGTGCCTGTGCATGGTTTCTAGCTGGGCCAGCGACAGGTTTTTGCCGACAGATTCCAGGTCAATCGCCTGGCCGCCTACCATGCCGCCATGACCACTTGCTCGGGCCAGTTCCTGAATCATCGCCAGCCGAGCGGGCGTCTCGATATCGGGCGTTTCTGCCAGCCATTCGAAAGCCATGGCCTGCAAGGCATCGCCGGCCAGAATCGCCGTGGCTTCGTCGAAGGCAATGTGTGCGGTTGGCCGGCCACGACGCAGTTCGTCGTTATCCATTGCAGGAAGATCGTCATGCACCAGCGAATAGGCGTGGATCAGTTCTATGGCGCAGGCTGGCACAAGCGCAGCATCAATACTCTGACCAAGTGCGCTTGCAGCCGCCAAGCTGAGCGCAGGGCGGATACGTTTTCCGCCACCCAAAACACTGTAGCGCATGGCTTCCTGAAGTCGTTCAGAAGTAGATCCGGATGCAATACGGCGATCCAGTTCAGCATCTACGCGGCTGCGACAGGTTTCCAGGAAATCCATGGTAGACGGGGTCTCGTTAGACATCAGCTGGCGTCATCCGGTGAAAGCGGACGGGTTTCTAGCGTGCCATCGTCGTTTTGTACCAGCTGCTCAACCCGTTGTTCCGCACTCTTCAACGCCTGCTGGCAGGCACGAGTCAGTTTTACACCCCGCTCGAAGGCAGACAGGGATTGTTCAAGGGACAGTTCGCCCTGTTCCAGGTTGCGAACCAACGTTTCCAACTCATCAAGAGACTTTTCAAAGTCGGCAATGGATGTGGCGTCTTGTTGACCGGCCATCGGTGGCCCTCCGATCGGGTGGACGAATTTTGCGGATTATATCAGAGGCTGAGCGCTATCGCTGCCAGTGGAATTCCCGGAATTCCTCCGGGCGGCCCAGAGGTGCCCAGCTCTGTTCAGTAACATGGATTTCGCCGGTGTGGGAGACACTCACTATTGTGGTCGCGCGAGTGCCGTACTCCGCGCCGGTAATAAACGGCGACGAAAGAAAGCGCTCAGTGTCGCGGTGTACGCCAGTGTTAGGGAGAAGGTAATCCGGCGCTGGCGTGGTGTCCTGCAACAACTGGGTAAGGTCTTTGTGTAAATCGTGAGCGTTTTCCCGGGCCGATGCCACCGTGTGACCCACAGCCTCTCTGAGGCGCAACAGCTTGGGCCATGGGGTCTGGAGCAGATGATTGCTTAAACCATACATACCACGGTGAATGCGGCGGCCAGGGCGAGCGTCGCGGTTGCTGAAGTACCAGCCAGCCGTATCGTTAAGGCTAACAAGATTAAACCCGGCGTACCGAGCAGAAGTGTTCGTCAGACTTTCCTGCAACGTTGATTCTGGCTCTCGAAGGGCCCGCAGGGGCAGCTCACCACGACTCGCATGACCGGCTTCAGGCGTGCCTTCACGAACATTCGTTACGGCGGTTACCCGGCCTTCGGGGGATATAGCCAGCCAAGTGCCTCCGGATTGCAGATCCCTGCCTGATAGCACTCGATTGCCGGCTTCGGTTGACCACCAATCCAAAGGCGCAGTAGGGCGGCGAAAAAACTCATCCCGGTTGGCGGCAACCACCAGCGGAAAACGGGCGCTTTGGCCAAGAGAAAATGCGATCAGGCACATGCGAAGTTGCTCTCCAAGGCTTATAGGGACATTGCCCAGTGGTGAAGTTGCTACGGCCGATGTGTATCATACCAGCCTTGTTTTCTCGGATGTGTGAGCGACTATGTCCCTGTTGTCCGTATTTTCCATTTACATGGTACTGGGGGCCTTTGCAGGCACCCTTGCCGGCCTGTTTGGTATTGGTGGCGGGCTGATTATCGTCCCAGTACTGATTTTTAGCTTCGGTGTCCAAGGCTTCAGTCCTGAGATTACCGCACACATGGCTGTTGGCACCTCACTGGCGACCATTGTTTTCACTTCTCTCAGCTCCATTAGATCCCACCATAGTCATGGCGCTATTCGCTGGGATGTTTTCCGGCCAATGGCTGTGGGTATCATAGCCGGTGCTCTTGTCGGTGCTTGGACGGCCGCGCTTTTAAGTGGTGCTGCCCTGGAACTTATTATCGGTGCATTTGTCATTCTGGTGGGCATCAAGATGCTGCTTGACGTAAACCCTAAGCCGGGCAGAAATGTGCCAGGTCATATTGGTTTAGGTGCGACTGGCGCAGGTGTTGGCTGGGCCTCGGCTATATTCGGCATAGGCGGTGGCACCCTCACTGTACCCTATCTAAGCTGGTGCAATGTTAAAATGCAGCAGGCGGTTGGCACCTCCGCCGCGTGCGGCCTACCAATTGCCGCCGCCGGCGCTCTTGGTAGCGCGTGGGCTGGATGGGCCCAGCCTGCACTGCCGGAATACAGTCTTGGCTTTATCTATTTACCGGCTCTGATCGGCATTATTCTTACCAGCGTGTTGTTCGCCCGCGTGGGAGCTAACTTGGCACACCGGCTTAATGCCAAAGTGCTGAAGCGCGTTTTTGCCATCCTGCTGTTGCTGGTTGGTCTTCGTTTTCTTCTAAGTTAAGAGGTTATTGATGCTTCAGCATCCCCAGATAGACCCAGTTGCCCTTGCCATCGGGCCACTTAAAATTTATTGGTATGGTCTGACCTATCTAGTTGGGTTTTTGGCTGGCTGGTGGCTAGGCCGCCTGCGCGCACGCAAGCCCTGGTCTCCGATTACCGAAGAACAAATGGGCGACGTTCTGTTTTATCTCGCGCTTGGGGTTATTCTGGGCGGGCGCTTTGGATATGTCATCTTCTACAACTTTGACGCCTTCCTGGCGGATCCGCTGTGGCTCCTGAGAGTATGGGAGGGCGGCATGTCCTTCCACGGCGGATTGCTGGGCGTTATGTTCGCCATGTGGTGGTACGGCCGTAAAATAGGAACCGGGTTTTGGCGTCTTGCGGATTTTGTTGCGCCCTTGGTGCCAGTAGGCCTTGGGGCGGGGCGGATTGGTAACTTTATCAACGGCGAACTCTGGGGCAAGCCTACCGATTTACCCTGGGGAATGGTATTTCGCCAGGCGCCGGATGCGCTGGCACGCCACCCGTCTCAGCTCTACCAGTTTGCTCTTGAAGGCGTGCTTTTTTTCATCATCCTTTGGTGGTTCTCCGCCAAACCACGCCCAAGAATGGCAGTGTCTGGATTGTTCCTGATTTGCTATGGCGTTTTCCGCTTTATGGTGGAGTTTGTGCGCCAGCCAGATCCGCAGTTGGGCTACTTGGCATTCGACTGGCTCACCATGGGGCAGGTGCTTTCCTTCCCAATGATTCTGGCCGGAATGGTTCTAATGTTTATTGCTTACCGGAGAAATGCGGAATGAAAGCCTATCTCGATTTGATGCAGGACGTAGTAGACAACGGGTTCGATAAGGGCGACCGCACCGGCGTAGGCACCCGCTCTGTCTTCGGCCGCCAAATCCGCTTTAATCTGCAGGATGGCTTCCCTCTAGTCACTACAAAAAAAGTACACCTGCGCAGCATTATTTATGAGCTGCTCTGGTTCCTGAAAGGCTCCACGGACAACAATTGGCTGAAAGAGCGCAAAGTTTCTATCTGGAATGCATGGGCGCTGGAAAACGGCGATCTGGGGCCGATATACGGCAAGCAGTGGCGAAGCTGGCAATGCCCGGATGGCCGCGTGGTGGATCAGATCAGCGATGTTATCGACCAGATACGTAACAAGCCAAACTCCCGCCGCCTGATTGTCTCCGCCTGGAACCCCGCAGAACTCCCGGACGAATCGATTGGTCCTCAGGAAAATGCTGAAAAAGGCCTTATGGCGCTGGCACCCTGCCACTGTCTGTTTCAGTTCTACGTGCTCGACGGCAAGCTCTCCTGCCAGCTGTATCAGCGCAGCGCAGATTTAATGCTCGGCGTGCCGTTCAACATCGCATCCTATGCACTGCTAGCTCACATGATCGCCCAACAGTGCGATTTGGAGGTTGGTGAGTTTGTGCATACCTTTGGCGATTGCCATCTGTATCAAAACCACCTAACAGACGACATAGTGTTTGAGCAGCTAAAGCGCAAGCCAAGAGCATTGCCGAAACTTGCGATTAAGCGTAAGCCAGATTCAGTCTTTGATTACGAATTAGAAGACTTCGAATTCGAGGGCTACGACCCTTATCCCAGCATAAAAGCGCCCATCGCTATTTAGTACTTGTAGGCCTATCTCACAATTTGATCGCAAGGATGCGGGAAAGGCTCTCCAAAAATGTGCGGAGCCACGCGTACATGGACGTATTTACAGCGGTTTTTGGAGAGCCTTTTCCGCATCTTTGCAGCCCCGAAGTTCGCAGCTCTGAGCCAGAGGAAAAAGCATGCGTAAAGCTTTAATAGTCGCCATGTCCCGAAACCGGGTTATTGGCAAAAATAACAATCTACCCTGGTACCTTCCGGGCGATTTGAAGTATTTCAAACAAGCCACCATGGGCAAACCCATCATCATGGGCCGGAAAACCTGGGATTCTATTGGTAGACCATTGCCGGGCCGAATGAACGTAGTGATTTCCCGGGATGCAGACCGTGAGGCACCCGCAGGAACCGTTGCCGTTCAATCGCTGAGTGAAGCGCTGGTAAAAGCCGAGGCACAAGCTGAACTGGATGGTGGTGATGAAGTGATGATTATCGGGGGAGGGCAGATCTATACCGAAGCTCTACCCATGGTAGATCGAATTTACATTACTCAGGTGCACGCCGAGGTAGATGGCGATGCGTACTTCCCGGAAGTGAACTGGGATGAGTGGGAAGAAATCGGACGGGAGGATTTCTCCGCGTCCGATAACAACCCTTACGACTACAGCTTTGTCGTCTATCAGCGCTTGGCGTCGGACTGACGAGGAGGCCGCTTACCTGCAGGCTTGCCGCCTTTACCAGGTGGTTTGCCTCGGGCACCAGCACCGCCAGGTCCACCGCGTCCCTTGTAACCACCTTTTGGTGGTCCCTTGCGGAATTCACCTGGGCGGCCGCCTTTGCGGTCACGACGTGCGGGTGCGGTTGCAGATACCACTGGCAGAGCTTCTGGTTGCTCCAGAGGCATAGAGCCAGGTTGTGTCGCTTCCATCCAGCATGCCAATGCGCCGGCAACCATGGCAATGTCCATTTCGTTGCGCTCGGCGATATCGTCGAGGAGCCCCATGGCCTTGGCGAGCTTCTTGTCTTCAGCAAAGCTCAAAAGCTGGCTTTCAAACTGCTCTTCGCGCATTTTTTTCAGTTCAACAGGCGTTGGCAGTTCGTAGGCTTCCATGGGTGAGTTGGTCGCGCGCTCAAGAGTGCGCAGCCAGCTCCGCTCGCGGGGAGTTACCAGCAGAATAGCCTTGCCTGTGCGCCCAGCCCGGCCGGTACGGCCTACACGGTGGATGTAAGCTTCGGTGTCGTAGGGCACGTCGTAGTTAATAACGTGGGTGATCCTGGGTACGTCCAGGCCACGTGCAGCTACGTCGGTGGCAACAATAATGTCTTTCTTGCCTCGCTTGAGATCTTCAACTGTCTGCTCGCGCTGACGCTGGTTTAAATCGCCGTTCAGAGGAGCTACTGCGTGCCCGCGGGCGCTGAGTTTCTCGGCCAGCAGTGTGGTTTCAGCTTTGGTGCGCACAAAGATGATGGCAGCTTCAACTGGCTCCACTTCCAGAATGCGGGTTAGGGCGTCTAACTTGCGCTCTGCATAAACGGGCAGAACAAACTGAGAAATACGCTCAACCGTGCGAGTTTCGCTCTGAATTTTTACTTCAGTGGCATCGTTGAGATAGGTTTGCGCAACTTTTTTGATCTGCGGCGGCATGGTGGCAGAGAAGAGCGCGCGCTGGCAGTCGGCCGGCGTCTTGGCAAGAATTGCCTCTACGTCGTCAATAAAGCCCATGCGCAGCATTTCATCTGCTTCGTCCAGTACCAATGCTTTCAGGTTGCCCAGCTTCAGTGTGCCTTTGCGAAGATGGTCGAGCATGCGGCCGGGAGTGCCAACAATAACTTGGGCGCCACGCTTAAGGCCTTTGATCTGCGGGTAGAAATCTTGACCGCCGTAGATCGGTAATACATGAAAGTGGCGGAATTTGGCGGCGTAGGAGGTAAATGCTTCCGCAACCTGAATAGCTAGCTCCCGTGTGGGAGCCAGAACCAGAATTTGAGGCTCACTTACTGTCGCATCAATTCGGCTCAATAATGGTAGAGCAAAGGCCGCGGTTTTACCCGTGCCGGTCTGGGCAACGCCCAGTAGATGTTTGCCAGCGAGCAGCGCAGGAATGCACTGGGCCTGGATGGGCGTTGGGGTTTCATAACCAATAGCGGATACAGCTTCAAGTACGGCTGGATCAAGCCCCAGTTCGGCAAAGGACAATTCAGACATTGATTTACTCGGAATTCGGGAGGTAGAGCATTGCCCAGGCAATGCATTATGTGGCGATATTATAACCGCTTTTTGCTGGCTTTAATACGTAAAATATTTTGTGCTCTGTAGGTAGTTGCCGGTGCGCTGGCATTGCGTTGCTCTGATATTTTGGGCAATCTTTCTGTTTTCACCAATAGGTTGCTAACAGGAAGTCACTATGACCTTTGATGAACTGATTACCGCTGGTCGTGCCAGCAAAGAGTTGGTTATGCCGGTGGCCTGGTCTCAGGGGCGCGCAACGTTTGGCGGTCTGGTGACGGGACTGCTGTTTGATCGCATGGAACGTATGGTCGCCGAAAACAGACCCATGCGCTCCCTGCACGTGTCTTTTGTGGGGCCGGTAGAGCCTGATGTGGCAGCTGTCTTTGATGCCCAGGTTCTCCGGGAAGGTCGGTCGGTCAGCCAGGTAGAGGGCCGGATTGTTCAGAACGGTGAGCCTAGATTGGTGTGCTTGGCAGCTTTTGCTGGCGACCGGGACTCTGTTGTCAGTGTTGACGGCGCGCCTGCTCCGGAAGCAAAACCTGTAGATCAGTGCCAGGCGTTACCTTTCATCAAGGGTCTGACTCCGGGGTTTATCAGTTACATCGAGATGCGCTGGGCCTACGGGAGCATGCCGTTTACGGGCGGAACTGGGCGTGAGATGGGCGGATGGATGCGCTTTCGAGAAGTGCCAGAAGTACTAACGGATGCTCATGTTCTGGCGCTAGTGGATGCCTGGCCCGCGCCGGTTCTTCAGCATTTTAAAACCGCTGTGCCGGCCAGTTCACTCACATGGACGCTCGATATTATCCACCCGAGACCGGTGTTAGAGGCTGATGATTGGTTGCTGTATAAAGCCAAGATCGACCAGGCAGGCAATGGCTATTGCCATTATGATGCAGAGATCTGGACGCCTCGGGGTGAGCTTTTGGCAATCAGCCGCCAGACGGTGACTGTATTTGGTTGATGAAACCGAAAATGCCCTAAAGAAATGGTGGCCTAGTGTTTCGTCCGGTTAATTCGCTGGCGCATGTTTGTTATAATAGGAATCG
>NZ_JBQDKB010000056.1:0-23625 GCF_052094685.1 Marinobacter sp. | reverse complement strand
TTTGTCTGTTCGCGCCACGGGGCCCGGATCAGCCGCTTGCTGGCTCTCAAGGCTTCGCGGGGTTTGCTCGCCAGATTTCCGGCAAGGCTTAGCGCCTCAGCCACCGCCTGCCCATCCTCAACAACCCTGCTGGCCAGCCCACACTCGTGGGCTTCTTTACCGGTAATCACCTCTCCCAGCAGCAGCAAGTCCGTTGCCCTGCGCGCGCCCAGATGCAAAGGCATGGTTACCGTTGAGGCTGCCTCAGGCACCAATCCAAGATCCACAAAGGCCGTCTTGAATTTCGCATTCTCGGCGGCAACCACAACATCAACATGCAGCAACAACGTGGTGCCGATGCCAATTGCCAAGCCTTCAACGGCGGCGATCACCGGTGTATCACAATTCATCAGCGCCTCAATAAACGCCAACCCGGCGGAAGATTTCGGATTATCATCTGTGGCGCGGGCCCGGAAATCTTCCAGATCATTGCCAGCGGTAAACACGCCCCTTGTTCCGGAGATGACAATGGCGTTTACAGTCTCGTCTTCATTGGCATGGGTTACAGCGTCATTCAGTTGCTGATACATCCCCCTATTCAGAGCGTTTTTCTTTTCGGGACGGTTGATCACAAGATGGAGCACACCTTGAAACTGGTGACTGTCAATCATTGAACTATCCTTTCAGTATTATTCTGTCGATTTCGTATAAAACATCCTATTGCAAAAGCCTTCTCTTATGATAGGTTTACAAACATAAAATTCACACAGCAGTTTATTGTTCTGCACAGTGAAACTTAGAAGCCGTCATTAACAACAACGAACGAGGCACAGCCATGAAGCTCTTTGCCAAAGCAAACAAAACCCTGGCCGTTTACGCAGCGGCCCTTACGCTGGGAATTTCAGCCGCTCTAAGTGCTGCGCCAGCCGCAGCCGAAGAAACGTTTACGTGGAAAGTGCAAGCGCACTGGCCAGCCGCAAGCAGTTCCTATACTGACAGCTTGGTACGCCTTCAGCGGGTGTTAGACGAACGCACCGATGGGCGCCTCAAACTTGAACTCTATGAAGCTGGCGCGCTCTTTAGCGGCAAAGAAACATTTAACGCCGTAAGCCGCGGCATTTTGGAAATGGGTGCCATCGCAGCCTCTTATGCGCAAGATAAAGTCTCTCTGGCGGGTATTGCTTCAGGCCTACCATTCGCATTTCGCAACGTTTGGGAAGTCGCGTATTTCCACAAGAACATGGGGTTTGAGCAGATGCTTCGTGACGAAGCTGCTGAGCATGGCGTGTATTGGTCAACCGAAAAGATATTTCCAACCGAGATGGTCGTCAAAAAACCTATCAAAACCTGGGAAGACTTTACCCGCTTGAAAATCCGTTCTTCAGGTGTTCTGCAAAAGTTCCTGACCGACGCGGGTGCTTCGGCCTCATATGTTCCCGGCAGCGAAATGTACTCAGCGCTGGACTCTGGCGTCGTTGATGGTGCCCACTGGGGCGCAGTTCAGGGTGCTGCCAGCATGTCTTTATATGAAGTTGCCAAGTATCACGTTAAGCCAGCCCTGAACATTGCCGGTACCGACGTGTTTATCGTTAACCAGAAGGCGCTAAATAAGCTGCCAGAAGACATGCAGAAAATTGTTAAAGACACGCTCAATGAGCAGTTCTGGATTCGCACTAACGAATACCTGTTCAAAGAACGCAGCACTCTGGCTAAAGTTATTGCCGAAGACGGTGTTGAGGTCAACAAACTGCCAGACGACGTTCAGGAAAAGCTGACACAGGCAGCACAGAAAATGTGGGAAGAAGAAGCCAAGCGTAGCGACAATGCCAAAAAAGCACTGGGTATGGTGAAAGAACTCCTGGCCGAGCTCGGTTATCTCTAAGCAATAGATATCTGTTAAACAATAAAGGCCGGAGGATCTCACCTCCGGCCTTTTTCCCCTGAAAACCCAACATCCTCCTGGAGAATGCCATGAGTGTTCTGACCGCATTCATAAGAGGAATTACTCGTCTTAATGACTTTGTCGGGCGCTGGATAGCCTTGCTTATTTTCGCCATGTTCGCATTCCTGATGCTGGAAGTGGGCTTTCGTTATCTGTTCAACTCACCCACCGTCTGGACCAACGAGCTTACACAGATGCTGTTCGGCGTTTATGCGGTCATGTCCGGAGGCTATATCATGGCCCACAGGGGCCATGTAAACGTAGACCTTCTGCACTCACAGTTATCGCCTCGCAAACGGGCGTTTATGGACATCTTCACCTCACTGATTTTTTTCATTTTTACTCTAGCCCTACTGTGGTTCGGCATTGATATGGCCAGTGAATCTATATCAGGCTGGGAGACCTCCTTCTCCGCTTGGAACCCGCCAGTCTGGCCAGTCAAGCTTGCCATTCCGGTCGGTACAGGACTGCTGGTACTGCAAGGGCTCGCCAAGCTTCTTGAAGACATTGCCATTGCATTCAACCTGGATTACTACCGTCCGAACCAGAGCCTATCCGAAGGAGAGCAGTCGTGAGTATTGAAATCCTGACCCTACTGTTTTTCGGCTCGCTCCTGTTTTTTCTTATTCTCGGTCTCCCGCTAACGTTTGTTCTTGGTGGCGTTTCCGTCATATTCCTCTATTTCACTTGGGGATTTGACTCCTTCTATATGGTGGCCACGCAGATCTGGGGCACCATGGAGAGT
This sequence comes from Marinobacter sp., assembly GCF_052094685.1. Classification (GTDB taxonomy): domain Bacteria; phylum Pseudomonadota; class Gammaproteobacteria; order Pseudomonadales; family Oleiphilaceae; genus Marinobacter. The sequence goes on along the minus strand of NZ_JBQDKB010000056.1, from coordinate 20,959 downwards.
TTTACTCTGGTTGCCATACCTCTGTTTGTTTTCATGGCTATGGTGCTCGAGCGAACGGGGGTAGCAAAGGATCTGTATAGGATGATGCACCTGTGGTTCGGTGGCCTTCGCGGCGGTTTAGCTATTGGAACCCTGGTGATCTGCGCGGTGTTTGCTGCCATGGTTGGCATCAGTGGCGCCGCGGTGGTTGCCATGGGAACCATCGCCCTGCCCTCCATGCTGGAACGGGGCTATGACCGAAAAATGGCATTGGGCGTGATCAATACAGGCGGTGGTTGGGGCATTCTGATACCACCCAGCATCCTGATGATTCTCTACGCACTGATTACCGGTGTATCCGTAGGCCAGATGTTTGCTGCCGGTATCATGCCGGGCATTCTGCTAATGGTACTCACCGTTATTTACATCCTCGTGCGCTCAACCCTACAGCCGCACCTGGCGCCAGCACTGCCGCCCGAGGAGCGAGGCACTTGGCCCGAAAAGTTCCAGGCCCTAAAATCGGTGATACTGCCCATTGGTGTTGTATTCATGGTACTTGGTTCCATCATCGGCGGCATTACCACGCCAACGGAAGCAGCCGCCATGGGTGTTCTCGGTTCGCTGATTTCGGCGGCCGTTTATCGCCAGTTTAAATGGAGCATTCTGCAAGAAGCCGCCATCCGCACGTTCAAGCTCACGGGCATGATCATGTGGATCCTGTTTGCTGCTCACGCCTTTAGTGCTGCATACCAGAGCATGGGTGCTCAGGATCTTATAGAAGGCTTGATGCAGCACATTCCCGGCGGCCCTTGGGGCATCATCATCGCGATGATGGTGATTGTGTTCATTTTGGCGATGGTGCTGGATCCTGTCGGCATCATGCTGATCACTCTTCCGGTGTTTATGCCGATCGTGAAATCTCTCGGCTTCGATCCAATCTGGTTCGGCATCTTGTTCGTGATCAACATGGAAATCGGCTACAAGACACCACCGTTCGGGTTCAACCTGTTTTACCTAAAAGGTGTGGTGCCACCAGGCATTACCATGAAGGACATATACACTTCCGTGGTTCCGTTTGTCATGATTGAGATACTGGCCATTGCTATTATTATGGTCTTTCCAAAGATCGCTACCTGGCTGCCGGGCGTGTTTTTCTAGAACACCGCAGCTTTGGTAGTCAGGGACGACGCGATGCAAAGCCTGTGAGTGCGAAGACATGACTGTTCATATCTGGCGATCCAACTGATCAGGCCAACCCTCTTCGAGTCACATTATTTTAGCCACCGGCGGAAAATCAGCGAGGTATTGATGCCACCAAACGCAAAGTTATTACTCATCACATACTCACAGTCAATCTCTCGCGGTTCGTTGACAATGTAATCGAGATCGGCACACTCCGGATCCACCTTGCTCAGATTGAGGGTGTGGTGAAAACGGTTGCGGTTCATCATTTCCAGTGCCACCCAGGATTCAAGTGCACCACAGGCCCCCAGCGTGTGCCCGGTGTAACTCTTCAGGGCACTGATGGGTGCACGATTGCCGAACATATCATGGGTGGCATGGCTCTCGGCAATATCACCACGATCGGTGGCGGTGCCATGGGCACTCACATAGCCAATTGCGCTGGTATCAAGGTCAGCGTCGTCCAGAGAGCGCTCCATCACCTGGCGCATCGTTTCGCGTGTTGGCTGGGTGATATGGGCGCCATCGGAGTTAGTGCCAAAGCCGACAATTTCGCCATAGATATGCGCGCCACGGGCCAGAGCATGCTCCAGCTCTTCAAGAACCAACGTACCCGCGCCTTCACCGATCACCAGGCCATCACGTTCGGAATCAAAAGGTCTTGGTGTAGATTCTGGTGAATCGTTAACCGTACTGGTGGCATAGAGCGTATCGAATACGGCAGCTTCGGTCGGGCACAGTTCTTCAGCCCCTCCTGCCAGCATCATGGTCTGGCGACCGAACTTAATGGCTTCGTAGGCATAGCCTATGCCCTGGCTGCCAGATGTGCAGGCACTGGATGTTGTAATTACCCGCCCTTTGAGCCCAAAAAACACCCCAATATTGACCGGTGCCGTGTGAGGCATCATGCGGATATAAGACGTTGCAGTAAGGCCGTCCACCACATCGTCGAGCAGCATTGTGGCAAATTCCGTAACCGCTTTGGTAGACCCGGTCGATGAGCCATAGGAGACGCCCATTCGGCCATCACGAATGCTTTCATCTTCCAGCAGCCCGGCGTCATCCAGTGCCAATTCGGAAGCCCGGGTAGCCATCAGCGCAACCCGCCCCATACCGCGTACCGCCCGGCGTGGATAATGTGACGGTTTTTCAAAATCAACCACCGGCGCACCTAACAGGGTATTCAAGCCGGAATACCGTTCCCAGTCGGCCATGGCCCGGATGCCATTGCGCCCGTTCTCAAGGTTACCTGACACAGTTTGCCAATCGCTCCCGATCGGAGAGATTCCGGCCATTCCAGTAATCACAACTCGCTTCATTAGCAGATACCTCCATTAACTGAAATAACCTGTCGGGTGATATAACCCGCGTCTTCCGATATTAGGAAACTAATGGTAGCCGCCACTTCCTCCGGCTTACCCAAACGCTTACAGGGGATCATTTTCAACGCCTCTTCAACCGGAACGTCTTCGATCATGTCCGTTTCAATCAGCCCGGGAGCGACGCAATTTACCGTTATTTTGCGCTTCGCCAGCTCAACCGCGAGCGCTTTGGTCGCACCAATGATGCCCGCTTTAGCGGCACTGTAATTTACCTGACCACGGTTTCCATTGACCCCAGACACAGACGACAGAGCGACAATGCGCCCTGGCTTGCGCCTGCGGATCATGGGCATAACCAATGGGCTGAGCACGTTGTAAAAACCATCCAGATTGGTGCGCAGCACCAGATCCCAGTCTTCACCAGAAATGGCGGGAAACGCATTATCACGAGCGACACCGGCATTACAGACAACACCGTAATAGGCACCATGTTCTTCCACGTCATCCAACAGCACTCGCGACACCTGCTCACGATCAACAATATCAAACTGAAGAATTCGGGCGTTTTGCCCCATCGCTTCAATTTCGCGCTGAACGTCCTGTGCTTGGCCCATTTCCCTACGACAATGCAGAACAACGTCATACCCATCCCGCGCCAGTCGCAACGCGGCTGCACGACCAATACCTCGGCTAGAACCGGTGACCAATACTGTGTGTGTCATGTTCATGCTCCAAAAACGTCTCTAAAATCATCTGGCTGAAACACATTAAGCCGGGTGGTGACTGCAAAACTCTGGCCATCTGGTTGCTCGCATGTCAGCTCGCAATCAAAAACACCGAGCCCGTTTTCACCCATAACCACTTCATTAACAACAATCGTAAGGATGCTGCCCACTGGAAATGCTGGTTGCTCCGCCTCATATTTACGCGCACCGACCAGAAACCCTATTTTTACAGGTTGGTTTTCGTCCTTTGCTCGGGTGCCTGCATAAGCGGCAATAGACTGAGCCATATATTCGATACCAATCCACGATGGCATCCAGCCTTCATTCACGAACAGGTTGTCTTCTGTCAGTGTAGAGCGGGCTTTCAGCCAGGTTTCGCCGGAATCAACCACTTGATCCAGCAAGCTCATTTCGCCCCGATGGCTCACCAGCTCGTCCATGTTGTCATTCGTTCTCTGGCTCGCTGTTATCATGCCATCTATCCTTCAGGTCGTAGCACTGAGCACCAGCGCGATGTTGTTGCCACCAAAAGCAAACGAATTGCTCAGCACATTCTCAGGCGCCGCTGAAAGCGCTTGGCCCGGCGTCACCAGTTTAAGCTCGGGCAACTGTTCGTCTTTTTCACCATCCCACCAATGCACAGGTAAATGACCGTCGCCTACCAGCGTAAGCCAGCAAAAAGCTGCTTCCAGTGCGCCGGCCGCGCCCAGAGTATGACCAGTCTGCGGCTTGGTCGCACTGCACGGTGGCATGGCTTCGAAAACCTGACTTACGGCAAGGCTTTCCATGCTGTCATTCTGGGGCGTCGCGGTGCCATGTAGGTTGATATAGCCAATTTGCTCAGGCCTCAGATCTGCGTCTTCCAACGCGGTATTAATGGCATTGAGTGCTCCCAACCCTTCCGGGTGTGGCGCTGAGATATGATGGGCATCGGAGCTTTCGCCCACTCCAGCCAAGGTGACCGGCCCCGGCTCATGAGACATCACAAAAACAACCGCCGCTTCACCGATGTTGATACCGTCGCGATTACGGCTCATCGGGTTACAGGTCGAAGCGCTAATCGAGTCCAGAGCGTCGAAACCGTTGACCGTGAGCTGGCAAAGGCTGTCCACACCACCACAGATAACCGCATCACAAACGCCAGCCTCCAGCAATCGCCGGGCACTAGCCAATGCTTTGGCGCTGGAAGAGCAAGCAGTAGATATGGTGGTTGCGGGCCCTGATAAGCCAAGATGATGGGCCAGAAACTGCGCCGGCGCACCGACTTCCTGCATAGAATAGTGATACCAAGATGGCAAACCCTCGGGCCGCTCTTCAGCGAATGCGCGCTCGGCATCGCCAATGCCGGAGGTGCTGGTACCCAGAACCACACCGATTCGATGGTGAGCATGCTTTTTCAAAACCCGATCCAGCTGGGGCTTTATCTGTTCTACGGCTTTCAGTAGCAGGCGATTATTACGGCTGGCATGCTGTCCTTTTTGTACTGGCAACTCGGCCATGACTACGCCCAACGGCAAGGCCCGTCCTGGCGTATAGGCTTCGGTAACAGTCAGCGGTGTTGGCTGGGCAGCCATCAGTGCTTCGGCGACCTGATTGGTTGTCTCTCCCAGAGCGCAGACGATGCCGGGTTTATGCAGATAAGTGGGGTTGGTCATTGTGCTGCGAGATCCTTCATTTTCAGGGTCTTGATGGCCATCACCAATCCCATCCGAGGATGGTTTATCGTCAGCTCCGCCCCTGTCTCAGGGGCATGAAACTTGGCTGAGTAGCTTATCACCACCTCCAATTCACCCTCAAGATGAAGCGCCCGCTGTGGCCCTATCTGCGAGACCTTCCAGGGTGAGCCGTATGCCTCTTGCAATGCGGCTTCCGGCCAATAGGCCAGCTGTAGCTGGGCCAACAGCCAGCGAGCGGGCATGTCCCGCGCTACTTGTTCGCTTTGCCAGGCGCTGATTTTGCCATTTTCATGCACAATATCGAGCAGGCGCTGACCGGTCAGGGTGAAGCCAGTCATTCTGGTTTGCTCAGGAGTAATGCTCACCACACTTATTATGTGGTGGCGCAGGCCATCCACGATCAAGGTCAACCGCTGGTTCAACTGCACGGCCATCCCACCGCTTGCCGGCTCCAGTAATGGAGGAACAGGTGGCGAGGAACGAACACTCAGCATCTGACAACCGGTCAGGGCTATCATCGCCAGGGCCAGGAGTACGCCTCTGATCGAAGCCATCGTCCACCCGTTGCTTTTACCCACGGCACAGATCGGCCAGCGTCGCCAACCGACGACGACTTTCTTTCACATACGGGTTATTTGTATCCCAGGCATACCCAGCCAGAATGGATGAAATCATTCGCGTTACCGGCTCGGAGGGATTTTCTGCGAAAACCACATCCTGAAAAGAACCTTCGTACCAGGCATTGACATAGGTACGAAAGGTATCAACGCCGGCCATTAATGGCTCGGCATAGTCCACCTGCCAATCAACGTTTTCGCCACCAAGCTGACGATGCAGGGCCTTTGCCGCCAAACTGGCGGATTTCATGGCTATGGTGACCCCTGAGGAGAATACTGGGTCAAGAAATTCGGCAGCGTTGCCCAACAGCGCGTAATGAGAGCCGTACAACTGTTTCACGTTGCAAGAATAGCCCTGAATCTTTCGTGCGGGCGTGTCCCATTCGGCATTGGCCAAAAGGGTGGAAAGGTTCGAATCTTCAGCAACAATCTCCCGCAAAACCTCCAGCGGCTCTCCTTCCCGGCTCTCGATAAACTCAGGGGATGCCACCACACCCGTAGAGCAGCGGCCATTGGCAAAAGGAATCAACCAGAACCAAACATCACGCCGCTTCGGATGCACGGTGATGAGGATCTTTTCGCGATCATAGTCGGGGTGGTCGATCCTGTCTTCAACATGAGTAAACAGCGACATCCTAGGCGGAAGCCCGGAGGGCATTTCTAGATCCAGCAGGCGTGACAGTACGCGCCCAAACCCACTGGCATCCAGCACATATTTGCCCCTGGCTTCATATTCCTGACCGTCATCAGTGCGCACCCCTAGTAATGGACGCTCACCACTGAAATCGGCCTTTGTAATCTCATGCCCATAGCGAATCTCGGCGCCCTTTCGCTCAGCCTCTTGGGCCAGAAGATGATCGAAATGAGCGCGCTGAACCTGAAAGGTGGTGCCAGGGCCCGGGGAAAATTTCTCGCAAAAATCAAAAGAGGTACTCGTACCATCGTGATGAAAAGCGGCGCCGTTTTTGTGCTGGAAGCCGGCATTCTGAATGACGCCTGCCATCTCGGCCTCCTCTAGAAATTCCATACACTGGGGCAGTAGACTCTCACCAATGGAAAACCGGGGGAAGTGCTGTTTTTCCAGAATCGTCACCTGATACCCGTGCTTGCGCAACAGCGCTGCCGCAACAGCGCCCGAGGGGCCCGCACCGATAATAATGATATCGCTTTCCAGATCCTCTACATTCAACTTTGTATTCAATTCTGTTCTCTCCTGTGAAGTACAAACGCGATCAGCCATGCCAGCCCGATTCCCGGAAGAACCGTTATGCCGAAATGGTGCAAAACCGGTGTTTTACTGAGCGCCAATAAACCGAACGCCAATAGCGATGTTATCGCTGACAAGGTAACCGCCTCCCATGCATGCAGTTCGCCGTTGCTTTCGCGCACAAAAATGCCGATATCCAGCCCGATACCCAGAATCAGCAATGCTGCCAGCAGGTTGAACAAATTGAGCGGCTCGCCAAACGCAGCCAGCATGCCCAGCGTCACAACCGTTGCCAGAGCTGGCGGGAGTATGACCCGCCAGCAATGCCGGCCATAGCGCACAACCAACACCAGCATCACCAAACCATAGGCGAGCGCCATCCACAGACTAACGGTTATGCGGTAGTTGCCCAGTAAGGCGGAGATCTGGCCCACGCGATCAACAAAACGCACACCCTCAAGCCCGCCGGCCAACGCTGCCAGTTCATCATGCACACCCGCATCTGCTGCACCGCCAAGGGTAATCAACGATGCGGTTAACGCCCCCGGCAGGCTCGGCTCCAGCCACAAGGCATTCAGCAGATCGGCAACCGGTGTTTTGTGCAGGTCATCTGGAACCAGCCAACCCGGATGATGCCCGGCAAATGCCTGTTCGCTCAGGGTTACCAGATTTGCGGGCATGCCCAACACCCCGAACAACTGCGTAGGCAGCCCAGCGTCATAAACGCCGGATTGCACAAGCTGTCGATTCCTTTGTTGCTGCCGGATAGATGGCACGAACCCCGAGATAGCTTGATAACCCTGTAGCTGCCCATCAGAAACCAAATGATCCAGGGCGACCCTGATCCGCTCCTCTCTTTCCAAAACTTGCTGGAGGGAATCACCTTCAACCAGCAAGAAGCGGGCGCTACCCGGGTTCTGGCTCAGCTGCTGTACCCTTTGCTCTTGAACAATCAGAGCATCAGGGGACGACTGCAATGCCCGAAGGCTGTCATCAAAGTGTATAGCCGGTAGGCCCCAAAGCGCACCGATCACTGCTGCAACTAGCAGCGCTGCCAGCCAAGTACGGAATCGAGCCAGCGCCTGCAACCATTGTCCCAGCTGCCCTGCCGTTTCGCTGACTGAAAGCCAGGGCCGAGCCAAAGGAAACCAGAGTACAACCGTTAGCCAGGCGCCAATTAAGCCTGCGGCGGAAAACAGCGCAATTTGTTGTAAGCCGGGAAACGGCGTGAGGGCTTGGGCACCGTATGCCAAACAGCTGGAAACCAACCCCAGGGTAATACCCGGAAGAATGCGCCTGATACCGTCTGTGCGGCTGTATCGAACTTGGCACAGGTAATGAAACGCATAATCCACCGATACACCAACCAGGCTGGCTCCGAATGCCAGCGTTACTAGGTGTACCTGTCCAAAAACCATTAATGAGGCAGACAACGCCACCACCAGCCCAGTTCCAATACTGATCACCGGCAGCCATAAATAGGTGAGGAAGCGAAATTGCCAGAGCAATAACACAACGATGGCAACCAGAGAACCAACGCCAATAGTCGATAGTTCCCCCTTGGCCTGCTCGGCACCGGCAGCCGCGTGAAAAGCCAATCCAGAACGCAGGAACTCGCTGGAAACACGATTTTTTTGAACCAGCGCCTCGGCGGTCTGAACAGCATCTAATACCGAATTTTGGGACGCTGGAGCGAACGGGTCACCGGCAAAGGACGCCGTGATAACCCGGTAATGTCGATCACCGTCGCGGGCATAAAGACCTTGTTCATCCACCATGAAACCGGTAGCAGGGGTGAGGTTTTCCAGCCATATACCCAGTAGATTAATGGGGTCGTCTACTATAGAGGCCGGGCGTGGACGACCGATCGGACTCACCAGCTCTCGGGCCGCACGCGAAACCAAAACATCGCCTTGCCCGCTCATCAGCTTTTTAGTGGCGCTTTCAGCCAAAAGTTGGTATCGGTAAGGTTCGTAGACGGTTGTCATTTCCGACAGCCAGCCCACGCTGGCTCCGGCTGTTACTGACGTAAAAGCCCCAGAATCTGAAAGACTACCGGCCACTTGCCCTGCCAACGCCCCCAACTGATCCCGGTCGGCATTCGATCCGCCAATTAACAGCAACACCCGGTTAGCCACGAAGCTATTCATCCGCTGCGATGCACGCTCAACCAACGGTTCTTGTTGGTCCTGAGGTAGTAACGCCAGAATGCTGGTATCAAAGGCACTTGAGGACAGGCGCGGCAGCATCTGCACCACCAGCAGCCCCAATACCAACGCCCATAGCAATGCCGGCCAGCGCCGGGAACGACCGCGTACAATCATTGGTTACCGGGCTTTGATGTCATTCAGATCAATACGGGTTCGATCGCCATTGCTCTCGCTCAGGATCAGCACCTCCAGATAGTCCGACCCCTGCAACTTAATGGCGTTCAGATAGGATTTCAAAAGCTCGTCTTTGGGCTCAAGCTCTACGATCCAACGTGCGTCTTCCTGTACCGAATGGATGGTAAAACGTTCCTCCAGCGCTTGCCAATCGCCTCCAAAAATTGCGAAAAAGACCTCACTGATCGCCCGGGTCATGGGCTGTTCGTCCACGCCCATGCGCATGACTACTTCGCCATCCTGCTCTTCGACAATCTCGTTGGGAGTGATACGCAGATTGGTAGCCACCGGTTTGCGGATATTCCAGCTCAGCCCCTCGTCAACGACAAAACTGAAATGGCCACTGGAGTCCAGAGAGGTATCCAGATCTGCGATATACTTGCTTTGCTCAAACTTACCTTCGAGAGATGCAGCACTGGCCTGTTCGCCAAGCAGGTTTTCCATCGCCGACGCAGTCTCAATATTTGGTTTGGCAGCCCATACGACAGAGACCATAACAACCATAGACACGAGAACCACCGCAAATCGGCCAATCAATGACCGCAATATCATGAAGCCGTCCCTTCAATATCTGCCACCTTGTCGAGCAGAACCTGCGGCGAGGCGAAACACATCTCACCGTCGGACATGTTAACGGCCACTTGAACCGTGTGGCCTCGGGTCAGTCGTTTACCAGATACCGGGTCCGTGATGATGTAGTCAATTTTGAGCCGATGCTCCCATTCCTTCAGCACCGCTCGCACATTTAGAACCTGATTGTAACTGGCAGGCTTGGCATAGCGGATATGCATGTCAATCACAGGCCAGGCATAGCCAGAATCGCGCATGCGCAGGTGGTCATAATCCAACTTTTCCAACAGCTCACACCGGGCGATTTCAAAGTACTTTACATAATGGCCATGCCAAGCAATTTCCATGATATCAATATCATGAAACGGAATTTTGACCTGTGCGTCAGCATAAATCATCAGGATTCTCCCTCTTGATTCTCCGGGTAAAGCAGCCACTCCCGGTTCTGGATTCGGGTGATCAAGGCGCGAAGCTCCTGCTCCAGGGCTCGGTCCTCGGTCAGCTTCGTGCTGGTGTGCCGAACCGACTCCAGAGTTTTCCGCAGTTCACTACCAATGCCATCCCATGACAGATCACCCTTTTCAATACGCAGCTCCAGCCCTTGGCACACGGAAATAAGTGCCGAGGCGGTCACCTGTTCGGTCAACTGCAGTATTCGCAGGCAATCGCGGGCAGCAATCGTTCCCATGCTGACCTTGTCCTGGTTATGGCATTCGGTTGAACGGGAAAATACACTGGCCGGCATGGTCAACTTCAATGCTTCTGCAGTCCACGCCGAAGCACCAATTTGGACAGCCTTTAGGCCATGATTGATAGCTGCCCGCTGGCCGGTAGCACCGGACAAATTGGCTGGTAAACCATGGTTGAACTTCACATCCATCATTTGTGCCATTTGCCGATCAAGGAGGTCGGCAATATTGGCGACGGCGGTTTTCAGCGAATCCATGGCTGCAGCGATATGGCCTCCGTAGAAATGACCACCGTGCAGAACGTGCTCACCTTCGGCGTCGATGATCGGATTGTCGTTGGCGCTGTTGAGTTCGTTCTCGATGAACTGGCGCAGCCAGGGCAAAGAATCTTCAAGCACCCCGATAACGTGCGGGGCACACCGCAAGGAGTAACGATCCTGCAGCCGGCTGGAGTTACGTGGCGGTTCGTCGGCATGCAGATCCTCACGCAGCCTGGCGGCAATGCGCTGCTGGCCGGCATGGGGTTTAACGGAGAACAATACTTCGTCGTAGTGATGGGCATTGCCGTCCAGTACCAGAGAGGCCATGGCGGTAATGCGGGTGGCCAGTCGCGACAGATATTCCGCCCGCTCGAACGCCAAGCAGGCAAGCCCGGTCATCACAGCGGTGCCGTTCATAATCGCCAGGCCTTCCTTGGGCTTCAGGCGCAGTGGCGTAATGCCTTGCTCGGCGAAGACCTCTGCCGTTGGCCGACGCTCGCCTTGCCAGTACACCTCTCGCTCACCGCAGAGCACCGCGGCAACGTAGGATAAAGGCGTCAGATCACCACTGGCACCGACCGACCCTTCTGATGGAATAACCGGAACTATATCTTTCTGTAGCAACAGTGTTAGTTGTTCCAGCAATTCATAGGTCACGCCGGAGTAGCCGAAGGTTAGCGAGTTCAACCTGGCAGCGACCGCGGCTCTAGCCTGAATTGGGCTAAGCATTTCACCAAGACCGCAACCGTGAAAGGTAAACAAATGATGCGGCAGCTCTGCCACCAACTCCTCGGGAATCATAGTGGTGCAAGAATCACCGTATCCTGTGGTTACGCCGTAAATTGCACCATCTTCTTCCAGCAACTGCTCCAGAAACGCACTACCTCGGCGAATGCTAGTTGCGAACGCAGGGGCAGAGCTAAGCATGACGTTTTTTTCACCCCGAGCAACGGCGGTAATGTCTTCAATGGTTATAGGTTTGTCATCGAACGTGATCATTGGTCAGCGCTTTTCTCACTGTGGGAGTCGGTACTCTGGCGGTACCAGAACGAGTAAAAGTTGAACCATTGCAACGGCGCTTTTTCGCAGTAATCGGCCAGTAGATCCGCCCATCGCTGCAGGGTTTGCTGTAACGCCTTCTGCCGTTCTTTGCGTGGCAGTAAAATACGATCCGCAAAATGGTCGATGTACAGATCAAAAAAAGGCTTTTCCTCAGTCTCGCGACGCAGGCAAAAAATTGTTAGTACCGGGCACCGGAGAATGGAGGCCAAGATAAACGGGCCTTGGGGCAAGTGGCATAGCTCCCCCAGAAAAGACACTTCGCTGGCGTTGCTTTGACCAGAAATCGGCGAGCGATCACCTGCAACCACTAAAAACTCCCCCGCCTCAATTTTCTGCTGCAAGATAATAGCTGTGGCGGGGCTGATGTCGGAAACCTGAATAACGTTTACATGGGCCTTGCTGTTGGCACGGGTTAGCATTGCATTGAAACGTGTGGCGTGAGCCGTATGCATCAGCACATTAAACGTGACGTTGGTATTGCGTTTCGCAAGCGCCCGGCAAATCTCCAAATTGCCCAGATGGGACCCCACCATCACACAACCCTTGCCCTGTCGCGCCAGGTTGTCGAACACCTCATGATTATGGAACTCGAGCGCATCAAGCGAGATATCACCCTGCCAAACCGCCAGTTTATCAAGCATGCTTTCGCCAAAATTCATGAAATGGCGATAACTCTGAAACAATAATGACCGGTGGGATGGCAGACGACCTTCGGCACGCATGTGCTGCAGATATTCCAGCGACGCCTCCCGGGACGACTTTCGAAACAAAAAGTAGTACAGAATGACCGGGTACAAACATACCCGAAAAGGCAGCCGCCCGAGCCGCCGGTATACCGCAAGCAAAAACCGGATACCACTGACCGCGCCAGCTTCTGCGATATTGGACCAGTGGTTTTCGTTCACTGGGGCATTCTCCTTGGCGAGCCACCGCGCAAAAGCAATCTGGGTAGCCGTCGAAGCATGCCAAAAAACAGCCGGGTATGCATTTTGGTAATCAGCCAATTATCTTCAAAACCCCGGAAGTGAGAAATGCCATCCTGAGAATAACGCACCTGGGCCTTCGTCTGCACAACTCGGCCACCCTGCCAAAACCACTTAACCAGCACTTCGATATCGTAATCCATGCGGTCACCAAGGCGCTGAGTACGTATCAACTGGCATGCTGCCCCCACCGGATATACGCGAAAGCCACACATGGAATCGTGAATTTCCAGCGAAAGTGTGCTGATCCACACCCAGACATGGGTCAGGTAACGAGCGTAATAGCGCAAAAGAGGTACGCTGTCGTCGTATTCCGGCATACCGGAAATAATCGCGTCAGGATATTCTCCAGACAAGGATACCAACCCTGGAATTTCCTCGGGGTTGTGCTGGCCATCGGCATCAATCTGAAGAGCATGGCGGAAGCCTTGCGCTTCAGCCCACAACAACCCGGCCTTGACCGCCGCTCCCTTACCACCGTTCTGGGGTAACCGCTTTAGGTAAACCTGCGGGTCCGCTTCGGCCAACGCCTTGAGTATGTCGGCACAGGCCGATTCGCTACCATCGTCTACCAACAATACCGGGAAGCCTTGTTGGCGAACGCTACGAACCGTCTGGGTTATCGTGCTCGGGTGGTTGTATACAGGAATAATCGCGCAGAGCTCAGACATCAAGCAGTCCCCTGCGGCGCATCAAACACCATCCGCCCGGAGGAAAATACGATATCGCCGTCATGGAGCCGAAACACGATCCGACTGCGTTCGGGTTGTAGGGAGATTTCCATAGCCAATTCCCGGCCAGGTTGAATCAGTTCCTGAAATTTCACCGTTTCCATTCTGGAGAATGCACTGCTATCAGCCAGCCGCTCACCAAACATCGCTCGGGCGTAATGTTCAACCCAATGAATCTGTACCACGCCAGGTAGTACCGGAAATTCATCGAAGTGCCCGCGGAAGTATATTAAGTCGGATGATAAACCAAGGTGCAGCCGTGCCGTGTTGGCGTCCAATAGCTCACGCTTTAACACTATCGGCCAGCGATTCTTGTCGCCATTATCGGATGCGGGATGTTTTTGCTCAGCTTTCTCAAACAAAGCCATCAGACTTTGTTGCGGTACCTTGCCCTGAGCATTGCGCGGCAATTCGTCGATCAATCGCCAACGACGGGGTAATACCGGGGTCTCGAAATGCCCGGCAAGCCATTGGCGCAGATCATTGGTAACGGCACGCTTGCCTGCGGCTGCAAACCTTTGCCGACCAGCCTCACCCAGCACCGCAACCACTGCGGTCTCGATACGCCGACCGATAAGCACCACCACCCGCACCTCATCAATATGGGGATGCTCAGCCAGTTGAATTTCCATGTTCGTCAGAGAAACCCGTTTGCCTTCAATTTTAGCAATCCGGTCCAGTCGGCCAAGTAGGCGGAATCGATGAGAATCGTAAACTTCGGCCTGGTCACCCGTCATAAGCCAGTTCTCATTGCCCAGTATGGACGACTGCAATAACAACGCTCCGGTTTCTGGCTGAGTGCACACTTCAATGCCTTTTAAGGTCGTCCAAACCTCATCGTCCATCTGCTGGCGCCAGGCAATTCCACCTGTTTCGGAACTGCCAAAAATTTCCGTTACCGGCACGCCAAAATAACTACTGCCAAAGGCGCTGTGTTCCCGCAACAGTGGTGCTGTAGAAGAAACAACCAGATTCCATTTCCCCACAGCGGTCTCGCCAGGTTGGTGCGGCCAACGGGCAAGGTGGGTGGGCGTTGTGACCAGCACTGCGGATGACAGTTGCTCGGCCAGTGCCAGAACGTTTTCTGCATAATGGCAGGTTTCAGCCACAAAGGGACGACGGCCTGCCAGCGGCCACAGCACCCGCCACAGCAAACCATAAATATGTTGATGACTGACCGTGCCGATAACCGCGGACTGGCCGGCCACTTTGCCCCAGTGACTTTCGTGTATGAGTACTTCATTGCCCAGTTGGAACAGGCTGGCGGGCACCGCCTTTGGCGCACCGGTCGTGCCTGAAGTGAGCACAATCACGGCCAGATGAGAAGGGTTCAACGGCGAAAATATCGGAGCCACTCCCCCGGTACCTCGAGCCGGAGTCGGAATGAGCGGAAGACCGACGTCGTCATTAAAGTCACCGGCAAGAGCGCCAACCCGCCTCTGCAGTTGCACCATAGTTGCTGGCAATTGGTCACCCGCCAACAACGCGGTTTTACCGGCATACCAGAGCCCAAACAACACGGCGGCAAACTCGCAGGCGTCCTCCACGAACACACCAACGATCTGCGCAGGCTGCTGCTCGGCAACTCTCTGCCACTCTGCCACCCGACCCGCAAAGGCCTGCCTGGTTACCACGATATTATCCCGCAGGGCAACGATCGCCTGTGGTTCACCAAGGGTACTGAGAACATGTGTTAAGGATGTTGATTCAGTCATCGTGCTGACTCCGGTAATACTGACGAAAAAGCCATTCGCCAGCGAACAGCGCCCCCATCAACAGATAACTGATAAAGCCGTTGTAAATTGTCCAGATCCCGTCTCCAGCGTAAACTGTGCCGGTGGCGATTGCGCCATTGACCACAAAAAAACCACACCAGATCCAGGTGACGTTACGCGTATAAGTAACACCAGAAGGTGGCAGGTCTGGTTCTTTGAGTCGGGCAAGGCGCTCAATGACGGTGGGAGGAAACCGCAGGCTCCAAGCAAAAACGCTCAGCAGGCCGACACTAACCAGGACTGGGTAAAATTTGACACCAATGGACGACTGTTGCTCCCACGACCAAGCGGTTAACAATAAACAGCCGAGCAACCACCACCAGCCACTACGTCGCCCTCTGATCGCGCGATACGTGTGCAATAGCCCGATGGGGAACAACAACCATGTTGCTGCTCCAGTACCACCATGCTGTAGCGTGAAATAGACCGCTAGAGGATACCCCACCGACAACAAGCCAATGGCAATACGTGACAGCCACTCCATAAATCCGAACCTATCTCACTTCTGCAACAGCTGATCGACAGCGTTCACCACATCTTGCACTGTACGAACTGCCTTGAATGCTTCGGGCTGAATTTTTTTGCCCGTCCACTGCTTGAGCTCGACGATTAGGTCAATGGCATCGATGCTGTCGATGTCCAGGTCTTCATACAAATTCGACTCGGGTTTGATGCCTTCCGGTTCCAGCTCAAACAGGTTAACCAACACCCCGGCAATGTGGTCAAAAATCTCTGCCTGACTCTTCGCTACTTCAGTCATCTTCAGACTTCCCCTCGGACGTTTTTATGACTGGCCACCAGCTCTGCCAAACTGTTGATGCTGGCGAAATGTTTGCGGGTTTCCTCAGAATCCGCGGCAAGCTTGATCTTGTAGCATTTCTGCAAAGCCAGACCCAGCTCCAGCGCATCGATAGAGTCCAAGCCCAAACCGTCTATAAACAGAGGCTCTGAAGAGTCAATGTCATCAACCACGATGTCTTCCAGTTCTAATGCATCAATAACAAGCTGCTTAAGCTCGATGTTCAGCTCATTCATGGTGAGCAGTCTCCCTGGTAAAATAATCTTTTATGGTGGCGGTCAGTTGCCGCGACATAACGGAGGGCTTCCCCTCCAGAAAGGGTGAAACATCCAGCTCCTCACCTACCTGAAACTTCATATGAAACCGGCGCTCCGGCACTCGGTACCACGGAGTGTTCTTGGTGAGGGTCAGTGGTGTGCACTCTATGATCACCGGCCGGAGATTTTGCCTGGTTCTGATCGCAATATTGGCAGCCCCTCTTTGCAACCTGACTTTCTGGCTGGGCGTTGTGCGCGTGCCTTCCGGAAACACAATGAGGCTGTTACCTCGGGCAAAGGACTCCCCAGCAGCCCTGATCACTGCATCTGGATCATCGTTCGCAATATAGCAGGCCGCTTTCACCGGCCCGCGGGTGAACGGATTTCGCAGCAGACTACTTTTAACCACACAGTCGGCCCTAGGCATCAAAGAAATCAGGAACACCACGTCAATCAGCGTGGGATGGTTGGCTATCACTAGCTGACCCGGACGGTCGAGCCGCTCCAGATGGTGGAGCTCCACTGTCAGCACACCCAATTTTTCCATCATACCCGTGAACAGCCGGAAACATCGGTGAATGAGATACTTGACCCAGCGCTCCCTACGAGAATCGCCCGCAATCAACAGTGACACCGGCACCAAAATTAGGGTAAGCACCAAGCCACCCAAGCCGAAGACCAGAAAGGAGAAGCCTGTGGCCAATTGTCGCCACAACCGATTCAACATGTTTGTGAGGTTACTCAACCGCACTTTCGCCATTGCCAGAAACGTCGATCTGCAATCACTTTCAGGGCCACCTCGTCATCCTTCAGTAAGAATCGCAGAAATCTGTCGCCATGAGCGCAAGCCTGCGTTTCAGCCTGACGGTCACCTTCAGGCAGCTGCGCCAGCGAAAAGTCCAGCAAAATACCGGTGCCCGCATTCGCCAGCCCAACGCGAAACGCAAGCGCCTGGACTTCGCTGGGCGTCTGATTCAAACCGCACAACGGAGGTGGCAACGGATCGTCATAGAACACACATAAAACTTCTCTATTCTTATCAGGACTGCAGCGCAACTGGGCATAAGCTTCCAGTAGCGCCGCACAAAGCGTGTCGGGCCCCGCCGAGATCGCTGTCACCGGCGAAAATACCTTATTGGCGATGGAGTGAATGCCGCCAATGGCATTGTGAACAGACAGACTGAACGAAGCCGGTGACAGCGGCGCTTGCACTGCCAGGTCACGCAGCAGTTTGACGGTACGCCCTACCTCGCCGTGCCGGGAGGCAAATACTGTGGCAATAGGCTCGGGGCGCTGCTCGCCCAACATCTGCCCAGCGGTCCATAAAGCAGCCTTACCCATCGGGCTGAGGCGACGACGCAACATGGCGTTAACCCAGGGAAGATCAGGCTTATAGCACGCTTCCGGATTACCATCAGCGCCGCCACCGGCCCACGCCAGCCACTCTTCGCGCTTCATTCGCGACGGAGAAAATACGGCCCAGTCATTGATCGTTATCTGAAAACGCTCCATACCGAAAGAAATTCCGTGTAAGGCCCGACCCGCTGGTAACGTCTCTTTGCAAGAGAAACAACGGAAACTGGTATTTATGAATTTTTGGCAAAAAATCACGTGCCCGGCGCGATTCTATCCCGACAACCATAAGTGCCGCAACAAGGCAACCCAGTACATGACAATTCGTTACACTTGGTCAAAAAGACGCCATTTGTTACTATCAACGACAATGTTTTAATAGCCCCGCCCACCTGTCTATATTAAGGATAATAACAGTGAAACTCCCAGTTTTAGCTGCTGCCATCTTGGCTCTTACCTTCTCAACTACGGCCCTGGGCCGTGATACCAAACACTTGCTCCCTCTTGAGGACGCAATGAACACCCCCGATGCTCAGCAAAAACTGGACGGCTCAATCAAATTCTACTTTGCAGATGAAGCACACCCGCAGATCACACAGAAAATTCCGGGCGTGACAACCAACCGGAAAACCAACGCCTTCATGAAGTCCGATGAAGAGGCCTGTAGCTGGGTATTCCTGTCTGCCATGATCGCCCTGCAAGAGAGAGCTCAACAAGAAGGTGCTGACGCAGTGGTCAACATAACCTCTTATTACGATCGTCAGGAAATGGCCAGCCGAGACGACTACGAATGCCATGCTGGCGCCGTATTGGCTGGAGTTGCACTTAAGGGAGACATCGTAAAGTTTGCCGACTGAACCGTTCTGGCCAATTACAAGGGTGTTTCTGTGCCATGCAGACACCCTGACACCTCTTCCGAACAACAGCGCTTTACAGCAGCTACTCGGTGACAGCGAGCACCAACGCCTCAACCGATACCAGGGCAAACGCTACCGTGAGTTCCTGCAATCTCGCCTGCTTTTACGACAGGCGTTGAGTTCGACATTACCCGGCACTTTGCCACCGAACTTCTGGCAGATCACCGAACGTACGGAGCAATCGCCACTTGTTCACCAGGCCGTTGAGGCCGGCTGGCACTATTCGTTGGCTCATAGTCGCGGCATGATAGGTGTTGTCATCAGCAATGATGGCCCCTGCGGCATTGACCTGGAATATCAACGCCGACGGGCTAACATCGTAGAACTCGCTGACCAATGGTTCCACCCAAGCGAAACCAAACTATTGGCGACGCTGACAAACCTTGAGCTGATCGCCGCTTTCTATCGCCTTTGGACCATGAAAGAAGCTTTTATCAAGGCAAAAGGCTCGTCAGTTTTCTCTGGCATTCTTGCTCGCACGCACTTCGTAGCGTGCAATCCGACGGACGACGGGAAAGACCTATACGCCCACAGTTTAGAACTGCCAACAGGGTATTTCAGTCTTTCTGTTGTCTGTCACCATCCACCGGCGAACATTACTCAGGGCTACCCGCTGGCAACGGCGAAAACAATTACTCCACGCGTGACTACTTACATCATTCACCAGAGCTAACACACTGAATTACGTAATCTCTGGCGGATGCGATAACGTTCGGCATCACTCAGGCCCTTGATCTGACGCGCGATTACCCAGCCCAGTATTCGCGGCCCTCGAATTTTCCGTGGATGCCATTGCAGCCGTCCTCAGCTACCATGACGGCTCAAATTTTCGCCGGGCATTCAATCGCTGGCTTCAGCTAACGCCTGATCAGTATCGAAAACAGGTAAGGTCCAAATATTCATGACCCACAAAGCTCACCCACAACAAACCCGAAGCGCCCTCATGATGTTCGTGGGTATGATGCTGGTCGCCCTCAATCTACGCCCCGCACTAACCAGTGTTGGGCCGATTTTGACGAACATCGGTGAGAGCTTATCGCTGTCATCTATTGGCCAGGGTGTACTTACCACCCTGCCCGTTCTGCTTCTGGGCTTGGCGGCCCCAATTGCCCCCCGTGCGGCCCGTAAACTCGGCATGGAACGAGCGGTACTGGCGGCCCTCCTGATTTTGGGCGTGGCGATGGTTTCGCGACCCTACCTTGGCGTGAGTGGCTTATTTTTAGGCACGGCGGTGGTCGGCGGCTGCATAGGTATCATGAGCGTTCTACTGCCCGGAATCGTAAAACGCGACTTCCCCGAATCCGCAAGCCTGATGACCGGCATTTATACCGCCGTGCTGTGCACTGGGGCAGCAGTGGCTGCCGGAGCAACTGAACCGTTACGCGTGGCCTTTGCCAGTGCGTGGGAGCCGGCGCTGGCATTCTGGACAATCCCCGCTGTTATCGCAGCGGTAGTCTGGTGGCTTCAGTTGGATGGCAAGCAGGTTCCCAAAGCACCTGGCGCGCCAACCAAATCACTGCTCAAAGACAAACTGGCCTGGCAAATTGCCTTTTATATGGGGCTGCAATCATCTTTGGCGTATACCGTTTTTGGCTGGCTTCCTACCATTCTGCAAGACCGAGGGCTTGAGCCGGTCAACGCCGGGCTGGCCCTGTCCATATCCATTCTTGTGCAGGTACCAACCGCCATTGTTGCACCCTGGGTAGCCAGTCACATGCGCGATCAGCGCTTTATGGTGGTGGCGGTTATGCTGGCCGTTCTTGCTGGCCTTTGCGGCAGCATTTATGCGCCGATCGAACAGGTCTGGCTGTGGGTAGTTGTGCTGGGGCTGGGCCAAGGCGGTTCATTCAGCATCGCCCTCACCCTGCTTGCAGTTAGAGCTCGCGATGCGCAGACCGCCGCACGCTTGTCAGGAATGGCCCAGGGTCTTGGCTATACCATGGCGGCACTGGGCCCATTATTTGTCGGTGTTTTGCACGAATGGTTCGAGAACTGGAATATAGCCGGCGCCTTCCTTGGCATGATTGCCGTTAGCGCCATCGTTGCAGGGCTCGGAGCCGGCCGTAAGCTCTATGTGCTGGATCACTGAGCAGAATACAAACGCTATGGAGTGCCATCACCTCTAACACCCATCCGGTCGAGATACACATGCAACTCGGCCTCGCTCATGTCGACGTACTCCAGCACCCGGCCATAGAGCATAACGGTGGGGACATTCCGCCCACCCCTCTCCTTCTGGGTTTCATGTATCAGATACAGGATAAGCCTCTCTGTGCGAGTCAGGCCATCACGCACGTCCGGAATAACGTCCAACGCGCTCAGCCATTGTTCAGGATCCATACCCATCTTTTGTCATCTCGCGCCTTCTGTCACTTGAGCGCCATCGAAGCGAATCGCGGAATTGCGATAACTTATTGTCATGGTTTTAGTCCTATAGTAACATGTAACTTTTGCTTAAGCGTCTGTTTTTA
>NZ_JBQDKB010000055.1:16063-23907 GCF_052094685.1 Marinobacter sp. | reverse complement strand
ATTGGCTTGGGGGCTGTGAAGAAAAGCCCTGACTCGAATGTTCGCTTTTGTTTAGCTGAGCTTAGAGAGTGTCCTAGTCGCAAAGCGGATACTCAGCTTGTGCTCTAATGAACGGGATGGCGAAATCTCCGGATTTGCCACTATTACCACGAAAACCACCTATACCATCTGCGGCGCAACTACCACGATTACCGCTAAAGCCATTATTACCAGCAATGGCAAAGATGGCCTGAATGGCATCAATGGCACGAATACCATCAAAACCGCGTAAACCACGAATACCAAACATGGCAATAATGGCATCAATGGCACGAATACCATCAAAACCGCGTAAACCACGAATACCAAACATGGCAATAATGGCATCAATGGCACGAATACCATTAAAACCGCGGAAACCACGAATACCAAACATGGCAACAATGGCAGCGCACCCGGCAAACAAACCCGCCCAACGCCGTGAAAAATCATAATCTGCCCCTGAAAATCTCTGCACCTGCTCGACCACCCCACTAACAGGCGCCAACCAAACTCCAGAAAAAATCGTGCGCACGATTCATCTTAATTTCGACCCCCAACCGACCTGACACCCGAGAAGTTGACTGATGCAAAAGCGCCCCAACACCCAGCCAAAATCCATGGTCAACAGCCACTATCTATCAAAAAGTCGATACGGGTAGGAATTGCATTGCCAATAGGAAGTGGTTTTGACAATTAACCGCCAAAACGGAACCAAAAATGACAACGACCTCAAAAAATGGAATCAAAAATGACAATTTTCAGTGTTTCAAAACACCCGCCAAATCGAAACATAAAAAAGCTCCAGCGAAAACATGCGCACCATAATAGACATGAATCACCTATAGAACTGTACGTCGCCAGCTATTAAGTTGTTATAGTAAAGACACACAGACACACATGCGTTATTAACCTATAAATTGAGTGTTTCGGAATCATGACTATTCGAAAAAACGTAAAAATCAGCTTGAGCGGAAATCACCCGCCTATCATGGGCAATCTGGATGATCGGACCCGCCAACTGATCGAGAAGTTCTTGAAAGAACGCTTCCATGACGCACTTGTAAGCGACCCTCAAGTTCAGGATGAATTGCTCAGGTGGCTCGATGAAGGTGAGTACAGTCAGGCATCTATTGCTGTTAAGCGTCAGGATCTCAAACGCTTTCGAATAGCCGCCCAAAAGAACCCTGAAACACTCGGTCGCATGGATCATCGTCTTGAGGACATCTTGGCAAGCAAGCGCAATGCAGTAGCCCTCGGCGCTCAGAAGTCTGCGAAAGCCCGGATGATTAACCACGAGTTCCTGAAAGGGCTTCAAATGCGGGTTCAGTCGGGTGATGTGACCGAGACGGAGTTTGAGGCCTACTTGGTTTTCATCGGTACTCTGATGACGGGCATACGTCCCTCGGAGTGGCCTGACTGCAAGATTGAAAGGTCGCTGTTTATTGCAGAGGAAGGGCAAGCCTATCCGGTTGTGATTGTGAAGACCGCCAAGACGAAAGACCATCAGGAAGAGCGTGTTCGACACCTGATACTGGAGGGGTTCAAAGACACCCAGATAGATCTGATTGAAGACTGCATTGGCATTGGTCGTCGCAGGAACACCAGTTCCAAATTCGGCACCCTGTCCCGCTCATTCAGAAAGCTGGCTTACAGCACAACGGACACAGCCACCCACGCCGAAGCGCTGGAAGCCTTAGATATGGCGTCAGCCAGAAAGATCTATACGGTTGAGGCGAGGCGAGCTAAACGGACTAAGAAAGAGGTAGCTGCTGCACTTGGCCATACGACGATCATCAACATTCGCTCATACGATCTAGGCAACTTGGCAGATGGTCGTCAGATCACCCTTCCCTTGGCTCGTGCAAGGCAGGCTGAGGTGGAGGCGGTTCGAGACACCCTAAAAGAGTTTACAGCCAACAACTACAAAACCGTTCGGCGTGATCTGCACGAAGACTTACTAGATAACCCTGTAGTGGTCAACTAATCCCGGACAGTATTTTAAGTTTTTCTTCCGCGACTACAGGTGGCATGCCGTCATTGAATGTATGGGGACGCTGCCGGTTGTAGTAGTCCATCAGGTAGTCACCAATATCCTTTCTTGCATCAGGAATCGAGCGGTATCCAAGTGATGGGATCCATTCGCTCTTCAGGCTCCGGAAGACCCGTTCTATAGGGGAATTATCCCAGCAATTTCCCCGACGACTCATGCTTTGCTCCATGCGGTAACGCCAGAGCCTCTGACGGAATAATCGGCTTGCGTACTGACTGCCCTGGTCAGAGTGGAACAGAACCCCTGTCGGTTTTCCCCGTTGTTCATACGCGTGATCCAGTGCCTTTACGACCAACTCTGCATCAGGCCGGTCTGATAGCGCCCAGCCGACCACACGGCGGGCATAGAGATCCAGAACAACCGCAAGATAGCTCCATCGCTGACCAGCCCACACATAGGTGATGTCACCGCACCACGCCTGGTCTGGGTGGCTGACGCTGACCTCACGATTCAGCCGGTTTGGAATGTCGGGCCTTTCCACAGTTGCCTGTTTGTATGCGTGTGGGCCAGGTTGCTTGCAGATCAGTCCCAGCTCACTCATGAGGCGGCGAACCTTGAAGCGTCCGATCACAACGCCTTCCTCATTAAGCATGGCGGTGATCATACGGCTTCCCGCTGAGCTTCGGCTCTTGCGAAAGATCCGGTTCACATCGGCTCGCAGAGCCACTCGCGTGGCATCCACTACGGACCGCCTCCGGCGATAGTCGTAATAACTGGATCTCGACACTTCAAACGCTTTACAGACCATCTCAACCGGCTCCTGCTCACTCAACTGGTCTATCAGCGCGTACGATTCATCTCGTCCGACATCAAGAGAGCGGTAGCCTTTTTTAGTATCGATTTCTCCCGTTCCAGCCTCTCACAACGGGCTTCCAATTCCTGGATTCGCTGCTGTTCCGGGGTCATGGCTTTGGACTTGGGTGTAACACCGCCACGTTCTTCGGAAAGCTGTTTTACCCATCGCCTGAGGGCGTTCTCGCCGACATCTAAAGAGCGACTGGCTTCGGCAACACTGTAGCCCTGGTCAAGCACCAAACAGGCAGCTTCCTGCTTGAACTCTGGTGTAAAAGATCGTCGTTTTCTGGTCATCAGACACCTCGCTTATGGTGGCGATATTACCACCTACGTTGGTGTCCGGAATCATTGAACCACTACACCCATACTAGGTAGGGCTTGGACCGCCCTCTCCTACCCTCTCTGCTCGGCGCCTACGGATAATAATAGGATATGGTTATAGGAAAGGATAAAGACAAGGATAGGGCCAGAGATTCAGCGCCCATCTTGTTGTTGTATCAAGGGTTTTGCTTATGAACCGGCACTGCCATCCTACCGAAGCGGGCACTGCCAACCTACCGAAACCGGCACTCCAAACCTACCGGTGCCTTTTTTGTCCACATTTTATTACCGACGTTATGCACAGAATTTAGCCTTTTCGATACTATTTAACGTTTTTTAGCAAAACCGGCACTCTAAACCTACCGGGCATTTTGAGCCAAGCGCAGAGGATTGGTTAACTTTTGAGCTATACGTCTTATTTATGCACAGACCAGCACTGAGAACCTACCGATATTATGACTGGATTTTAACCGGCACTCTCAACCTACCGAAACTGGCACGCCAAACCTACCGCCAGCGCAGAAAAACTCCATAAAGCCGGATTCCGGCTGCCGACAGAGCGTGAAGGTTCGGGAAACATCTGAGCCGATAACACTTCCATAACGGCTCATAATGGTGCTAATGTTGAGCCGTTAAAAACCCACAACGGCTCATACTATGTATACTTGGGAATTATGTGACTGGCCCAAATATCAATTCGATCAGCAGCGCGCACAGTTTCACGATCGAGTACACACCATTGCTGCGGCACGAAACCAAGGGGCCATCCGGTCACTGAACGAAAAGCCCGGGCTGGAGACTCAGATTGACCTCCTTGTGGACGCCGCTATTGAAACGAGCGC
The DNA here is from genome assembly GCF_052094685.1 of Marinobacter sp. GTDB lineage: Bacteria > Pseudomonadota > Gammaproteobacteria > Pseudomonadales > Oleiphilaceae > Marinobacter. The sequence continues at coordinate 19,878 of NZ_JBQDKB010000055.1, read as the reverse complement.
CATCGAAGGCGAGCGAATCAACCGGGACGACGTTCGCTCTTCCATTAGAAACCATTTCTTGCACCCAGACCAACGCATACCGGTTCACGATCCCATTGCGGCTGGGGTTGCGGCACTCATCCTCGAAACCCGCGAGCAATTCGATCAACCACTGACCGCGGCCATGCTGGATCACTGGCAGTCTCTTGTGATTCCCGGAAGCCTTCAACAAGGTCAGCAAGCGACGCAGCCACCCGTACCAAGCTGGCGGACACACCCGGAGCCCATGCAAACCGTATCAGGCACAATAAGCCGGCCGACCATCCACTATGAGGCGCCCCCTTCATACCGAGTACCAGATGAAATGAGTCGGTTTCTGGAATGGTATAACGGAGAATCACGTCAGCTACCTGGGGTCGCCCGGGCAGCGATTGCACACCTGTGGTTTGAGACTATCCATCCCTATGAAGATGGAAACGGCCGTGTTGGCCGAGCAATTGCCGACAAAGCCCTATCAGAATCCCTCGGAGAGCCGTCAGTCATCAGTATCGCAGCGGTGATCAGTCGCCACCGCAAGGCTTACTACGCTCATCTCAACCGCGCATCCAAAGACTCCCTGCAAGTGGATGACTGGGTGGAGTGGTTCAGCCAATGCGCCATAGAAAGTCAGCGCGTGGCGGAGGATGCCGTACAACACGTCATCGATAAGGCACGCTTTTGGGAGCGAGCCGACACGCAAAAGATTAATGCCCGACAAAGAAAGGTCGTAGGCAAACTCCTTGATGCAGGCCCTGACGGCTTTGAGGGGGGCATGAGCGCGTCCAAGTATCAGGCGATCACCAAAGCAAGCAAGGCAACAGCAACCCGAGACCTTCAGGATCTGGTCGCCAAAGGGTTATTGCTTCCTATACACGCGAAAGGACGCCATGCCAGGTATCAGCTAGATATGCCGGGCCGCCCAAGCAACCCTCTACTGGAAGACCTCCGCCGCCTGCAAGATCGCTCAGGAGCCGCGCACGGCCCACCAGATGGTTTCAATCCCACTCTATCCTGACCACCAAGATACGGTTCCGGGAGGGATCTGCCCGACCGACCATGAGTGAGGGCAAAGCCCGAATCGAATACTAACTTGCTTAAAATATACCATCAACCCTTAGGCTCTTCTAAAGAACTGGAGTATGACGAGACATCAAGCACGCCCTCGCCACCGAGCGCTTTTTGTTTTTTTCTTCTTTTTTCTCGGGCGGGCTCAGAAGGTGAGGGATGGGGCCTTTGGTGGTGTGTGTAGTGGGGGGGGATGATGGTATATTTCATGGGTCTAACAGTAAGGAGAACGACCGATGAAATGGCGAGACTTGAGTGCCGAGCTTCATCAGATCATGGCCGCGCAAGCGGCGGCTCTGGATGAGCTGGCGGACACCGTGCGGGGATCGGACCTCATTGACGCTCGGGTGTTCGTGTTGCCCGACATTTATCCGGGCGAGGAATTGATTGAACCTGACCGGATTGATCCGGTGACCTTATCCGGCGTTACCGCCCTCGATGACGCCTTGGCTGGCTTTGCTCGTTTTCATACCGGCGAAGATCTGTCCACACGAAACGTCTGGCGCCTGCCTGGAGCCGTATCCATTAACATCGATCACCCGCAACCGTTGGTGGATCAGGTGGCGCTCATTAATCGCTTGCGTCAGCGCTTTGGGGAGATCACACAATCGGTTGCCGATGAAAACGAACGCTACGATCTGATTCATCACGCCTTTCCGGGGCTGGTGTACTTGCAGGTCGTCCGTCAGCTTCGCGTGCTGCAAGGGCCAGTGCAGTCGGTTACCTTTTCATGGGGCCGCAAAACCGGAAGCCAGCTCATTACGCTGGCATCGGCTGATGCAAAACTGGAGTGGGCCGCTCGTAATGCCTCCCCTGCCCTACTTGCGCGTACCGGCATGAGTATCCGGCGCTTGCAAGAAACGGTTCAACGGGAGCGTGAGGCGCTGACGCATTTGCCCGAGGATACGCCAATTCGCTGGCGGCGGTTGTTGCGAGTGCGTCCATTGATGAATATTCGCAGACCAAAGGACGAGGTGGGCGGTGTATCGTCCGTAATTCAGCGCGAAGCCCAAACACCTTTGTTGCTTTTAAATGCACCAGACGCCCGCATTGTGCCCATGCGATCGTTTGATGCCAATAAACGACTGGTCCGCCAGCCTCGATCCGATGGAGGTAAACGCGGTACCCCTATTTCAGTGGTTTTACCTTTGTTTTTGGATGATTGACTTAGGTGGTGTCACCTGCCCTCCCCTAAAACTCCAGAATTCCACGCCACACCTTAAGAATTTCACAAGAGGAAATTCATTACGGCAGTAAACGCACACCACACCTCTTGTTCGGATCTCTTTTTCCAGCTAGTCAGGACTACTCCACTTTTCACCTAATACTCATTTACTCGTTTACTCATTTACTCATTTGCTCATTTACTCATTACTTAATGTATTCCAATATCCATTGATTAACCAAATCATTAATTTTTCGACCATCCTGGGCAGCCTTGATCTGGAGCTCCTGATAGATAGACGCTGGGACATTAGCGTTCAGACGTTTTATTGGTTCCTTACGCACATCTTCCAGTGCTGCTGCTTTACCTTGGTTGTCTTCACGATCACGACGAGTTTTGGGTTTAAGCATGGAGGTACCTCTTTACTTCATCCCGAATGGCAATAATTTCCCTAGCTGCTTCACTTCCAGGTTCAACGAATACGGTTTTTCCTTCGGCAGCCGTGGACGGATAAGCCACGCGCTGAGTCGTTACTGATTTAAGGATCGGAAACTCATACCCCTTCAAAGCATCCAGTATTTCCTTACCGAGCTTAGTGTTTTTAATCGCACGACTAACCACAAAAGCGGCTGCTGGCTTACCATCAGTAATATCTTGCCGCGCTTTGATGACATCAACGAGATCAGCCGCAGCCCAGATGTCATAGGGCGACGGCTGGCACGGAATAATAACCAGATCGGCTGCTTTGACTGCAGCGGCGGCTAACCGGGCAATTTGAGGAGCGCCATCAATCACCACGTAGTCGTAGCCAGACGATATTGCAGCCAGATCCTTTGGTAGTGTCTCGCGATCAAGACCAACAACAGGAATGATCTCGCCTTCATTTTCTTCATTCCAGTCTCTGGCTGACCCCTGAGGATCGGAGTCAACGAGGAGAACCGAGTTTCCTTCTAGCTGGAGAGAATGCGCCAGATTTATCGCAATTGTCGTTTTACCTGACCCTCCTTTTTGATTCAAAACAGCAATCGTAGGCATTTCAAAACCTCAAGTTTGTGTGAGTAAATGAGTAAATGAGACTGTGAGTAAGTTAGCTTACAGGTAATATTTTGAAAATTCTATTTTTGGACGTCGACTAAGGCCAGAGGCGCGTTGGGTAGTAATTATCATGCGTTTTCAGCTCTACTTCTCAAACATGTCCCCTAGCTATATTGCCTGACTCCCACATACGAAAAATCAAAGAGACCCTCCATCCGAAAGGGAATTCTGAGTAACTGACAGGTGCGCCCACCGCTACTCGCGCTGAAGGCTTGAGGCGAGCCAGCTGCTGCTACTTATTACAAATCAACTTTACTCAATTACTCAAAATTTCATTTACTCATTTGAGTGAACTCTCACAACAATATTCATTGTCATACACGGACAAAATCAGGGCAGGGTTTATGAGCCTAGTGCCTTCCTTACACTGACCCTGTTTTTGTCCGTGTATTGAACACCAAAATCACAGCTTGTGAGATCGTTCAAAAGTACAAGTGTTAAGCAAGGTATCTTATACGGACAAAAACAGGGT
>NZ_JBQDKB010000055.1:4393-15963 GCF_052094685.1 Marinobacter sp. | reverse complement strand
TCTTATACGGACAAAAACAGGGTAGGGCAGGTTTCAAAAACACCTTAATTTGAACGACCCTGTTTTTGTCCGTGTTTGAGCACGACTCTGAATTTTATTATTTATCGTTATTCAGACGGCGCAGTGCAGCCTCGTAACTTTCACCAGGTCGAGCCAGTGTAGGATTTTTGGTCAAATCAGCTGATGTATATCTGTGCTTTTTTTCAGGTGTTTGGCTGGCTTCAGGTTTTTTTCTATGGAAAGTGAATGCCAGATGAGTCACCAACCGTCCTGATTTTTTCTGAACGTATGTCACCTGGTAGGGTGTCTGTTCACTGATCTGGCTCACGGCTGGGTCAATCACTCGCTTTTTTAGGTCATACAGTGCGTTGTATTTATCCCCAAGGTCCAGCCACCGTCTCAGGTCATCTATCGCAATCGTTCTGCTTCCAATATCCCGATACTGCACCAGAAGCTCGTAAAGCCTATACGCGTGGGCACGGGTCAGCTGGATGACCTCATTGAGTGCATAGCTGGTGAAATGGGAATTCAGCTGATTCAGATAGGGTAAAATATCTTTCGCAAACCGCAGCTTAATGATGCCTTCGTCGTCAGAATAAATGGCGGATTGGATCCAACGTGTTCGAAGCTTAATGCTCGATCCTTCGTGTTCATTCGGTTTCTTTTCAATAACGATGGAGCGCTCATAGAGATGATTTACGGCATCTTTTAGATCAGCATAGATCGCCTTGGATTTGGTTCCAGACATCTCCCGAAGATCGCTCACACTTAACTCGTAAAGGACATCATCACGAACATTCTGATCTCTACGGATCTTGGAGATGGCGGCCAAAATAACTCGCTGTTCCATCACAGAGAGGCGATAGCTCGCCTCGATAACAGCGTTCGATTTAACGATCAAATCCTTTTGCATGGCCAACCTTATACGGACAGTTTAATTTTTGTCAGTATATACCCTGTTTCTGTCAGTTTGAACACCCTGAATCTGTCCGTTTAATGCCCTGTTTTTGTCCGTGCTTCACCCTGAATCTGTCCGTGCCTCACCCTGTTTTTGTCCGTATACAGACCAATAAGTTACTGTTTTTTATGATGTTAAAAGACCGGTAAAGTAGTAAAGGATAAAAAAGTAAAAGGTTTTAAAGGAGAAATTTCAGTTTATTGAAAATAATAAACACCAAATACCCGATGTTTGGGTGTTACAGAAGCTGTTATTGCCTTCTCATCACCAGATAATTGCCTCATATTCACCACTTCCACCACTGCAGCATGCTTCATAGAAGCTACAACTGTCAGCTCCTCATTGCCACCACACTTGCAGAATACTGTTACTGAGAGAACCTGTATCAGAACGAATGTAAATAGTTTTTGAACTCCTGATAACTGAAAATAAAACATTATTAATCAAAAATATACAGCATGAGACAACTGAAAAATGAAAGCTCTAATCTATATTTTCCTGATCGCCATCGTCGCTCAAGCTCACGCCGAGCCTGCGGTCAGCTTCGGACAAGCAAAGAAGGCGCTCAAAGAACACGTTTACTACGACAGGAATCAATCTGAATTCGGAACGATCTACTGTGGGTGTAACTGGGAGTGGAAAGGCCGATCAAGTGGCCGGGTGGATCTTAGATCTTGTGGCTTTGAGGTTCGTGCCAGACCCAGCCGGGCAAAGAGAATTGAATATGAGCACATCGTTCCTGCCCACTCCTTAGGTCACCTGCGCCAATGCTGGCAGCAGGGCGGCCGCAAAAACTGCTCTCGCTCTGATCCAGCTTTCAGACGCATGTACGTGGATCTGAGAAACCTTTCAATCTCTGTAGGGGAGTACAACGCAGACAGAAGCAATTATCGCTTTACAGCACTCCCAGGCACTGCGCTGCAACACGGCGCCTGCCCTTCGAAGGTTGATTTCAAGCAACGAGCTGCAGAACCAAGGGATACGGCGAAGGGCCTCGTAGCCCGAACCTATTTTTATATGCACGACCGTTACAACCTCCCTATGAGCAAGTCTCAGCAAAGATTGATGATGGTCTGGGATAAAAACTACCCACCATCTGACTGGGAGATAGAACGAGAGCGAAGAATGCTTCGTGTAACCGGGCATTCAAATCCATTCATGACGGGAGAGAAGTCCTGGAAGCTTGGGCACAAGAATGAGGGGGCAGGGCTAAAAGACCTATCTCAGGGTCGCTTCAAAGTTCAAAGCGAATCTCAGGCATTAAACGGGGACGTTATCAGGGGCAACAAAAACTCAAAGGTTTATCACTTACCGACAGGGTGCCCCAGCTATAACGCAATGGCGCCTCACAATAGAGTTAAATTCAAAACTGAATCAGAAGCTGTCTCTGCTGGCTACCGCAAAGCCGGAAATTGTCGGTGAATCTTGTTTTTTAGGAAAGCGATCCACAGTCATCCTGTTCATGTTGTCTGGGTGATGAATAAACGTAAAAAGAAAACGTATGTTCACAAAACACATGAAATTAATGATTAGCGCCGTTGCCATTCCATGCCTGATTGCTGGGTGTGGCTCTGGTGAAAGCAACAACAGCACGGCTAGCAATCAACAAACCGGTGGTCCCACCTTCACAGAAGGTGCATCACTTCAAGTCTTTGAAAACGACACCTGCGTTGCGAGCAACACTCGTGTTCTTGTTAATGACCAGAATGGGCGCTTGATTGGTGACTTGAGAACCTACAGTGAGGGATATATCAGCACTGAAAGCATGCCGATCAATGGATCTATTGGCATTGTTTTCAGCTACAGGGTTGGGGTTCCGGGTGTGCCAGAATTTACAACTGTGTCGCACATCGACACAAAAATCCTGCAAGGCACTGAGGCTCTCACCATTCTGTCACCACTGATCCGGTGCGTTGACGACTACGACATCTAGGAATTACTGACCATTCGGGCCTCGAATGCTGGTGATTTCGATGCGGTTGCGTTTAAAGGGCTAGGCAGTTCAGGTTATGACCAGTTTGATCACTGATAGTGGAAAGGTAATTGGGCTAGGCTTCAATGGAGGCGATGCGGCTAAATATGGATTGGCCAGCACAGACGTTACTCCAGGCTCAGCGGTTACTATCGACTTGAACAAAGATGTGCGCGAAGTCACTTCGCAAGCTTCAACCACACCACCAGGTAACATTGCCGTGATTTGGGCTAATAGTGACACCTATTCAGTGATTTCAAGCGCTGTACCTATGGGGGCAGTAACCGGAACGCTACCAATGCTGTCCGAACCAAGAAAAATGCTTGCCAGAGCGACCTACACGAAAAACGATGCGTTTGCCAAAACGGTGTATTGGGTCACTGAACAAATCGCTGCTAATGCCCTCACCGAAAGCAGTATCGAGTTTTCTGGCGTGGCACCAAGCGATGTCACGATCACCGGCAGTAATCAAACCCAGCTGACGTACAATTACACCGGTCGTTCGGTTATTGAACTGGTAGAGGCAACACAATTTGCACCAAGTATTCAGAGGAGCTACTCAACCGATAGCAATCTTGGTTACGTCAATTTCCCAGATTTGCCAACGGACCTTGATTCGCAGTTAGCCAATATGGAAGAGGTGAAGCTCAGTCTAAATACTCTCGACCCCACGATATACCCATCGCTATTCGGCATGGTCATGCCTCGTACTCAAGAAGCTACGCTTGTACCACCCCATGTGGACCATGTTTTGTACCAGCTTAGCCTGTGATTGATTGAGCCGTGAGGGCGAGTGCCTTATTAGCCCCCGTCCGCTTAAAGATTTTCGTGCATCACCACGACCCTTCAGCTGATTCGATGCCTATCCACTGTATACGCCTCTCCCCATAAGAGCTTGCTCGGTTTACGCCGAAGCTGCCTCTCCTCGACATTTAAATACGAGACCTTTCGCGCAAAAGTGGTGAATTACATTATTTGGCTTTTGATAAAGCACTACTTAGTTTGTTAATTTGTTAGTTTGTTAGTTTGTTAGTTTGTTAGTTTATTTGTTTGTGTTTTTCTGTTGTTCATGTACACTTAGTTAAAGCCTAAGGATTTGAGGATTTGGGATGCGACCACCTGAGATAGAAGACGAGCAAATCATTGAAGCTGGCAAGCAGTTGCAGGCAGACAGCCGACGAGTCACTGGCTTTGCTTTAAGGAAGACCGTTGGGGGAGGCAACCCCAGCAGACTGGTCAGGGTCTGGGAAGATTACAAACGCTCTCAGGAAGTGGTGGACGCCGAGCCAGAGCAGGAGCTTCCAATGGAAGTGGAAGAAGCCCTTAATGAGATGACTGGCACCTTTCTCGAGCAGGTGCGAAGCCTTGCTCAAAACCTGAACTCTCGGGCTGTAAAAACAGCAGAGCGACGAGTTGCTGACGTTATGCGCTCAGCAAAAGAACAGCAGGAAAATGCTGAGGCTGAGTTAGTTGACGCAGCTACAACGGTTGAGGATTTGGAAGAGCAGTTGGAGTTGTCTAAAGCACAAAACACTAAGCTCGGCTCTGAAATAAGCGCATTCCTGAAAGAAAATGAAAAGTTCCGAACGGATATTGCGCGTCTTGAGCGCGAGTTAGCAGTTAGCCAGGAAAAATTATCCAAAGAAGAGGGTAAGCTAAAAGCTGCAGAGACCTCTCTTGAAGACATCCACCACCGGAATGCTGACCTTCAAAAAGATAAAAATGATTTGCGTCAGGAGCGAGACGAGCTCAAAAAAGAGTTTTCTCAACTGCAAAAGCGTGTTGAGAGCACTAGCTCGGAACGTGACTCTTTGATGAAGGATAAAGGTGAGATCCAAACTCAGCTTGCAACTCAGAATGAGCGTCTGGAGGTAGCCTCAAGCCAGCTTGAACAGCTTAAAAGCGAGCGAGATGAAGCTCGAGGAGGTCTTACCTCTGCGAATAAGAAGGCGCTGGAGTTTGAAGTGCAGGCGGGTCATTACAAAGAGCAGCTTGATCAGCTAATGGCGAGGCTCTCTATTCCTGAGACAAAGTCAGATCCGGGCAAGAGAAAGTGAGTGTTGTCTTATTTGAGTAAGTGAGTAAGTGAGTAAGTGAGTAAGTGAGTAAATGGGTAAATGGGTGAAGTATGCCAGCGCTTCGATGGGAAACTCAAACCCGATTTTACCGGGTGACTGTGCAAAAAGACCTCTTCGGGGGGCTTTCAGTACTCTGTGTTTGGGGGAGTAAGACAAGTCGACATGGTCGATCTAGATTGATCCCTTGCGCAGGTGTTCGGGAGGTAAGGGAAACGATTCGAAAAATTGCCCGGACTCGCAGGCAGCACAGCTATATATTTTGCCCCATCAAAGATTAGATCCCAGAGGTGGAAGAAGCGCTAAATAACGATCTGAACAACCCTGTTGATCAAAAGCCTTTTGAAAGGATTAGTAAACATGGAAGTTTCTAAAAAGATGAAAAGCCTGCCCAGGCTGACTCAGAGGCTGGTTCTTGATACAGAAGAAGCTCGGCGTGTGTATCAACGCACGTTTTCAGAGATTTTGAAAAATTTGAACTGAGCAACCAATTTATGTAGCCAAACTGCGGCCAACTTATGACTTTTTCTAAAAAGGTTGAGAGCAGAAACGGTTTTTTAAGCCTTCGTATTTTGCACGTAAGCAATGGGACGCACTTCACCTCATCTTTACGATGGTTGACTGTTCACTCACCATTTTGACACGTAGATGCTGGTTAGGTGAGGAGTGGCTGAAAATAGAAGATCCTTGGGTAGCGATTTAGCGATAAATACACCAGCAACCGGTTCCACAAAACTACCCTCCTGGAACCGTTGCGAGGCAACAAATCTCATAGGTAGTTTTTCGGGAGAGTTAGCTCGTTCCGCAGGGAGTGGCTATGCGGTGTTGGCTGGAAATTAAAGATCCTTGGGAAGAACTTCAGCGATGGATACACAGCCCAGCACCAGATCCTATGTCATAGATCTAGCCGCTCAGCACGGCATTCGTCATCAAGTTACGCCCGCAGATGAGCTGGCCGTAGTCGCCACACGGCTGGCAGGTGATGAGGTGGTGACCGATGAGATTGAAGATGTGATTGTCGCGCTGAAACGAGCGGGGGCAATCAATGGCAGTGAAATGGTTGCCTTATTGGGTCGGTATTTGGATGAGAAGTTGTCAGCACAGCGATCAAGCACTCCCAAAAACAATACCGCCCCTGGCAATGTCTTGGAGTAGTTCTGGGTTGGAGTAACCAGTCGGACTGGTCTGCTCACACTCCCAGACTGGCAGGGCCTGAATCAACACACCGGTTTCGCCAAGCACATCAAGCGTCAGGCCGGCCATCGCCAGCTCGGTGTCCACGAAATCTCCAGGCTCCCCGATATCGAAACGATTAGCGAGTTTTTCGCGAAAAACTAATACCGCCTCCCGAATATCCACCTGATCACCCATAACGACCTGTTCCAAGCCAACCGGCGCAGCCTGCTCCCAGTCCTGCAGCGCCTCTGGCATCGTCGCGTTGGGGTCACACTGGGCCACCAGGTCACTCAAGATGTAAGATTTCTTATCCTTCATGGCCTTACCTTCGATGGCCTCTACGTCCCCGGATCACTGCGGCTTGCAGCACTCCGGTTTCTGGAGTGGAGCTGCTTTCTGATGCTTCACACTCCACCTCATCATAGATAGCGCTATCTCTGGATTCTTCTTCGGTGAATCGCGTGTCCGGTTTTATCTGGCTTAACAGTCCTCGCAAGCCGCCCTCTGCCCCTTGGTTACAGCACGGTAGCTGGGCTAGCTTATCGAATTCACCCTCCCAGTCTTCCGGTTGAGCCAATCTAGACACCTCAACCGCTCTCAGGTCGACAATCTCATCAAACCCGGTTTCATAGCCTTCAACCAGCACTGGCGTTTCCGGTGGCAGGGCCTTCAGTTGTGCAATCAATTCTTCTGCGGTCACGTTAGACACCCTCAGAGTATGGAAGATTCGTCGTCATCCAGATTAACGTGCACACTCTTTTCATTCATCCGCTCTTTGCACAGGTCAACGAGTACGTGATCATCAATTGATGTTGCAAGCCATTCAGGCAGCTCGCCCTTGTCCGGCACAGGCATCCATCCAGCAATAGTGATGCCTTCAGGGATATTGACCCACTGCCCATCCACAGCATAGGCATCAGTAATGCCGCTGTTTCCTCGACCAGGCCAATATCCGAGGTACAGAGCGATAACAACCTCCATATCCGCTGGCATTTGTTCATTACAGTTAATCCACGTCATTAGACTCGCCATCTCGCATCGTTCTCACAAGATGAAAAAAGAAAAATCCGCGACGATACCCCATAAGACTATGAATAATTGGCTTTTTTTGGGAGCCCTCGCGCCGTTAAGGCACCATAAAAAATATTTTAGTCTACTTTATTGAAAAAAAACGCAGACATTACCAGTTTTAAGGCACCGTTCTAACAAAATCCCGAGGATGCATCACCTTAGAATGGAGGCTGGCTTCGGTCGCAAAGCGGACGTTCGGATCGACCATAAAGCGGATCTTTATGCCGGGCTGTGTTACCCCGTGCCCCCGATACACTGGGAGACCTGACACCATTGGAATTCCTGGCAAAATACAAAAGGGCGGACAACTCTAATCAGCGGTTCAACTAAAACAGGGATGTTTACAATCATTTATCTTTAGTTCGGAACCGTGAAAATTTATCGAGGGATTGAGTTTTCAAACGCTGCAACCCTTGCTTCGCACCACTAAGTCCTGAATTCATTCCATCGAGTGTAGATTTGCCTAAGCCTGAAATGCGTACTGCACCAGCTTTCGCAGATTCTGAGAGGGTCGTGGCGATAGAGTTGATGTCCTCAAATACCGCCTCGACCCTCGCAATAGCCATTTCTTCACGCTCATCGAGAAATCCGTCTGCTTCGGCTATACCGTTTATGAAACGGATTATCTCTTGCGACATTGAGTTATAGTTGCAATCAGGATTGGCCTTTTTGAAACGGGCCAGCTTTTCGCTAATCTCTTTTATGGAATGCTCGTGTGCATGCTCCTCGATAAGCTTCAGGCTTTGCTGAACGAACAATGAGTCATACCCCCATTCGTCAACAAAATAGCACGTAATGAAGTCCCGCTCTTCGGGCACGAACTTGCCGTCGATTTCGGCGAGCTTAACCCCGAGAGTGGCAATCATGTCGAAGAGTCCTGTCGCCAGGACATCCATCGGCGTATTGATGAAGTCAGGGACCTGCTTTACCCGATCGGATGAGCCTCTGATAAAGTACCTTCCTACAATGAGACTTAGTCCTGCACCTGCAACTCCCGCGCCTATGGCCCAACCAACTGGTGTTGCGGCGGCTCCAATGCCGAGCACGCCGAGAAATCCGGAAGGTGCGAAAAACGTGGACGCGACCACAGTTGAATTTGCAAAGACGAAACCAGTAGCCGCTCCGTTTGCCGCATCAACGCTGTCAAGGAGGTATTTCTTGATTCGTAGTGAGGAGTAGGCCTCATCACCGATGTCGAGTTTAATTTTGAACCGCAATGGATCGCGAATGACGGTTTCGACATTCTGCATCCCGCCGGAAGATTCAAACTCATCCATATGCCTTATTCTCTAAGATGGTCAAATTTAGCATTCGCTGCCGCAACCGCATGCTCGAGATCTTTATCGTTCAGGTCCCGTTCAATACCACGAACAAAGCCGTAAATCATCGCGAGCGGCGTTATAAATGGCGCTAGAATCGCGCCTATCAAAGGGACAGACGCTACTAAAATGCCCATGACTCCGCCCAAGACTAAGCCGAACGATGCGTTCGGGAACTTCCTGAGCGTTTCGATAACAATATCGAGAATCTTGCGGCCAATTTTAACGATAAACCTTCCCGCTCGGACGGTGGTGTTGATGATCGCGTAAAGCGCAGATTTTGCGTCAGCCGATATGTTCAGGTTCTCAAGGGTCGATTTAATCTTTGATTCGCTGTTGGTAGTCCGGTTGATTTCCTTTGCATCCTCCGGCGTAAAGCCGGGGTTATCTGAAATCAAAGGCTCACCATCAGGAGTTTCTGCTTCAAGAATCATTGTTATACCCTGTAGAAATTTCGCCGGTTACGTCCTTCTTGACCAAGAGCAGTGCATGGGAACTGGCCGACCGGGAATCATTTTGGTTTTTCTGAATGCTTAGCTATCGAGTTTTGTCTGTCAACCAGGTTAAAAATATACTGGCTAGTCATCCCCAAAGGCCAATCCCTATTTTTAAAGCGATCTGTCGACGGCTCAAATCGGTCTGACAGTGTAGCCCCTTTCCAGCACCTGTCGGACCGCCTCATCTTTAAATTTCGGGGGATAATGTTGGCTGTTCATGACAGTTCCTCCTATGCTCTAATCTGGACTTACGCCGGTCCACTAGACACTCATAGCCTATCATTGGACCTACCCGGTCCAGACTCCCTGCACTAACTCTCTCGGCACGGCAAAAAGGTCCGCTTTGAAAACAGAGTGGACGCAAAAGTGGGGTGATTTTTTTGCGTGCTACTACATGAACAGAAGTCACGCCATGGTTTCTTTCAGCTAACTTTTAGGATTTTAGATTGGTATGCTTACTAAACCTAAAAGCGCTTATTCACTCACTCACACGATCATTTGGGATAGTTTATATTGTTATAGTGCTACAAGGGAGCCCGAGCTCCCGATGAATGGCTGCCCCCGGCCAGCCAGTGCGGCTATGTAGCCAGGTTCGTCCGGGTGGTACGATTGTATGATCTAAAGCCCTCGGCGCGGGAGTCTGCCTGGTTTCAGGCTTTCTTGGATGAGTGTCGGAAATGAGTCAGCCAGCCAAAATCACCAACAGTCACGGAATTGCGGGACTAAAATGGCTATCCAACCAGGCTGAAAGTTGGCGAACTGGATCCTTATAAGGATATTTAATGGAAATAATATGTAAGAGCTGCGGACATACCGAGGAGACAAACAAAGACTTCTTCGTTAAGTTGATCGGAGGCGCAATGCCCGTCGGTGGGTATTGGGCGTGGACAACCTATCTATTCGCAGGCACCGGTTTTGCCATGGGCATTGTCTTGGCCATCATCGGCGGTGGCGTGGCTATGCTGATATTCAAAGATGAAATTACCGAATGGGTTATTAGTCAAGGCTACAAGTGTACCAGTTGCGGGGAGGTTTCCTGGGAGCCGATGACAGAGAGCATGAAACAGGAGCGCGATTTTAAAAAGTATGATCTTGGAATTACTAGAACATCCATTGAGACGAGTAGAAGCATGGCGAAGTTGCTCGATGATATTATGGCTATGGACGAAGAAGAGGGCATTAGCCCTGATGACCGTGATGACCCTGATGAAAAAGTAGATTACGAATCAAAAGTTGACGAGAATCTTCAAGTGATTCGATCTGCTGGCTATGACATTGAACCCGTTGACTCTATTTGGTTGATTGAAGTAGATAGTGGCGAGTGGGTGGAAATCGAATCTGCCAAAGAGTTAGATGGGATAGCAAATATAGCTAGTAGGCGTTCGAAGGATTCCTGATAATCTTTCTGGTTTGGCAGAGGTTCTGGATTCAAGTATTGAGTGCAGCACCGCCTGTATCCAAGCCGGCCTTCAGTTTTGGCACACGCCCTGCGAGCAGGTAACCGCTCCCTCTTTCAACCAGTGTAACCGCACCTGAATCCTTATGCCCGTGAAGGATCGTATCTCCTTCCCAGTGACCTATATGTAGGCGATCATCAACTGTTTTGGAGTGACACTCAATGCCCGCGCGATTTGGGATTTTGCTTAACCTCCCCCGCTTGGCAAGATAGCGCTAATAACACCTCTGGTCAGAAAGGCATATGGTAAAACGGTCGATATCTGGCATTTAGAGGAAAAGGAAACCGACGTCCGCATTGCGGTCGAGATGTATCGCCTCGCGGTGAGCCAACAGTGCCAAAGCGGAGAGGGCGTTCAACAACTGGTGCTGGTTTCGAGTGACACAGATATGACGCCTGCTTTAGAGGCCATACGCACAGACTACCCACACCTTCGGATCGGAATCATTCTGCCTCGAGACAGAAAACGAACCGATCGTCCGGCCGGCTCTCTTCGCAAGAATGCCGATTGGATGAGGCATTCGATCTCTGAAGAAGAACTGAAGATCCACCAGTTTCCAGGTCGCGTGCCTACCCGCAAAAAGCCAGCCGACAAACCCGACTACTGGTGACTGAAGCCCAAGCGCACTTCAATAGAGATCAGACAGGATTAGGACTGTTCAGCGTTGAACCATAACACCCGTTTCGCGCAGTAAGGCATGGCCATGAAGTCAACTATTTTTTTGCTATTCATGCCCAAGTCTCAGTACATTGACGACTCCAACAAACAAACAGGAAGCAGTCATGCCATTAAGAACCGCGAGAGCCATAGGGATGTTTTGTGTTGCTCTGAGCATAGGCGCGACACCGATAGCCGGTGCGGCGGATTTTGACAAAGGTTTTACGGCGGCTCGGAGTGGCGATTACGCCGCGGCTCTTCAGGAATTCCGGCCTTTGGCCGAACAGGGCCATGCCGGTGCCCAATACATTCTGGGGTTTATGTACACTACCGGGCAAGGTGTTCCGCAGGACTATGCTGAGGCGGTGACCTGGTACCGGAAAGCGGC
>NZ_JBQDKB010000055.1:0-4293 GCF_052094685.1 Marinobacter sp. | reverse complement strand
TGCCCAATACAATCTGGGGGTTATGTACACTAAGGGGCAAGGTGTTCCTCAAGACTATATTCAAGCTCACACGTGGTCTAACTTGTCCGCTTCACAGGGTGGTAAAAGCGCCGCTAAAAATCGTGATATTTTGGCTGACCTCATGACACCCCAACAAATATCGGAAGCTCAAGCCCTTGCCCGAAAGTGGGTGGCCAAGAACAGGCAGTAACTGGCTGAAATTAAAATGGCAGGGGTGTCGCGACATAAGATTGGCTGGCATGACGCTAGTTGAGTGCGCTTTGGGCCAGAACCACACAGCCTAGTCTGCCGCACCCTTGTTTACCCTGAGTCGATTTGAGACAGACCTCAGGCACTTTGCATTTCTTCTTTTGGTTATCCCTCTTTCTTTTGGTTATCCCTCTTTGATGCTTACTCCTGAGCGTTCAAGAAATGGTCGTTTGTTGGACGTTCTCGTTCACTCCCCAAAAATACCCGATTTCGGCTTGTTTCGCGTCCAACAATCACGTACAACAATCTATGAACAGAAAAGGTACCTTTTATGATCATAGGTTACGCACGGGTCAGCACAAACGACCAAAACCCGGAGCTCCAGGTGGATGCCTTGGAGAAAGCCGGAGCCGAACAAGTCTTCCAGGAAAAATTTACCGGGACATTGAAAGAGCGACCCGAGCTGTCGCAATGCTTACGTATGCTGCGGAAGGGCGATGTTCTGGTCGTCTGGAAGCTCGATCGTCTGGCTCGCTCCCTGAAAGACCTCGTGGAAATTGTGCAGGATCTCCATGATCGGGGGGTTGGCTTCAAATCCCTGACGGAATCCATCGACACAACCAGTTCAGGTGGGCGCTTGGTCTTCCATATCTTCGGGGCGCTAGCTGAGTTTGAGCGTGACCTGATTCGGGAGCGGACGATAGCTGGACTACAGGCCGCTCGTGCGAGGGGACGGAAAGGAGGGCGTAAACCAGCCTTGTCGGATACCGATATAAAGAAGGCGTCGGCTATGTTGCTAGACCCAAGTATTACGAAAAAAGAAGTCGCGGAGCATTTCAGGGTTTCGAGGACGACTCTCAACGCGGCTTTGAAAAGAACTGCGAGGGATTAGTAAAGAAAGCGTAAAATAGTTGTTGACGGATAATCTAGTTTGAGCCAAACTACTTTCAATCGTTCAAACAAGGAGATTTCCCGTGGCAAAAACAAGACATATTCACAAACGCATGAGCCAGCGAGGCATTAATTCTCGACTGGTTGATTTGGTCACACAATTCGGAGTAGATCACGGTGACAAGTGCATCCTCACCCGTAAAAACACCGAAGCATTGATCGGTGCTGTAGACACCCTGAGAAGCCAGCTCATAGAAGTGCAATCCAAAGGCGGGCTGGTCGTGGTGGAGCAAGGCGATTATCAGATCACCGTTTATTCGCTCGACAGCTATTCACGCAAAAAAGCCAAGGAAGGAGATCGCCGTGTACTCCACTGAACAAAAAGCTCTTACCAAAATTGCAGCTACTCTTCGTGATGCTGGCATTCCGAGTAACCGCCTAGTTGATGAGATGGCCCTACTCGCTACATGGGCGAAGGCTAGCTATGATCAGCACGGCGATGTGTGCTGGAATGAGCAGCAACCTGACCTTCCGTATGCCTTTTCTGAAATGGCGAAACGTTTGGGTGAACACGGCTCTGTGTTTAAAGAATCATGTCTGTTGGACAGCCTTTCTGGTGCTGAAACCAATGAGATATTGGCGTGTTTAAGGCAGTTCTCAGGCGTATCGGGTGGAAAGCTTTCAGAAGCACTTGTGGGCATTGCTGAAAAGGTTGGTCACCCAAATCAGATGATCACTATGGAGACTGGGCAACTTCTGGTCGACCTTTGTGATCCGCAGAACGGCGAGGTAGTGCTGAGCCATGAGGCGTCTATACCTGCCCTCGTCGCATTGAACGCTGGAGACACCGCAACAATGCGTATGCGGTGCCGTTCCCCTTTCGCGGTGGCCGTTAGCTATCTCCTGGGTGTCAAAGTCGAAGTAGAAGAATCTGTGGGTTTTGAAGATGCGCCTATGTCTTCAGAGTTCGTTATTTCGGTTCCACCCTTGCAGGCACCCAACTTCTCAAAAACCTCAAAGCTTAAGTCGGATGAGTTGGCTGCTTTGCGGGTAGCTCGGGAATGTCATTCCAGAGGTGTTGTCTGTGCAGCGCCCAGTATTTTGTTTTCTCGGGCTGCAATGAGCATTCGGGAGGAATTAATCAACAATAATTGGCTGCATGCGGTTATCGGATTGCCTAAAGGCACACTTCTGAATACCGGTGTTGCACCGATTTTGTTGGTAATCGACAAGCATCGAGAAAAAGACGCCCCAGTGGCTTTTGTGGAGGCCGTTTCATCACAGTCGAGCGAAACGTTTGACCAACTTACCCAAGCTCTTACAAGTAGTTATAAACCGGAAAATGGGGCTTTAGCCTCTAGCCTTGATATTCAGAAAAACGATTACGATCTGACAATCAGTCGCTACAAACTTGGTCAGGCAACACAAAAGTTGGCACGTCTCGAAAACACTGTTCTGCTCGACGGAGTTGCCGACATCATCAGAGCCCAGAGTTTGAAGGACAGCGAAGATGCGTCAGGTACAACTGTATTTTTGGAAGCATCGGTACGTGACATCACTGAATCTGGACGGTTAGCGGCTCCATCAAAAACCATGCATGTCGACAAGAAGCAGCTTCGACGTGCGCAAGGCCAGCGTCTTTATTCAGGTGACATTTTATTTACTGTTAAAGGAAGCGTCGGACGGGTCGCTTTTATTGATGACACCTGTGGCGATAACTGGATCGCTGGGCAGGCCTTTATCATTCTCCGGCCAAAGCTTACGAACGTCCCTGCAGCCTATTTATACCGTTACTTGGCATCGTACTTAATCCAGGAGTATGTCCAGGAAATTGCCACTGGCAGCGCCATGGCATTATTGAAGGCGGCAGACGTGTCAGCTATTCCTGTGCCGCTACCTACTCCAGAAATATTGAAATCCATCGAAGAAACGCATCGAGAAATATTGTCCGAATACATGGCCATACAATCGCACCGCGACACAATTAGTCGCCTAGAACAACAAAACTGGTCATTTGACAATGAACACAAGGCTGAACACTGACATGAACAAAGACGACATCAAGCAAGAGCAGATAAACAAAGCAGTCTGGAACGCCTGCGACACCTTCCGAGGCACCGTTGATCCCAGTATTTATAAGGACTACGTGCTGACCATGCTGTTCGTAAAGTACCTATCCGACGTTTGGCAGGATCACTACGACAAGTACGTGGAAGAGTACGGTGATTCGCCGGAGCTTATCGAAGAACTGATGAAGAACGAGCGCTTCGTGTTGCCAGCCGACGCGGGTTTTTATGCTCTGTACGAGCGTCGTCACGAGCCGGGCTGCGGTGAGCGGATCGACAAAGCTCTGCACGCCATTGAAGAAGCGAACACCGGCAAGCTGGCCGATGTGTTCCAAGACATCAGCTTTAACTCCACCAAGCTGGGCGATGAAAAGCAGAAGAACGACATTCTTCGTCACCTGCTGGAAGACTTTGCCAAGCCAGAGCTGAACCTGCGTCCGAGTCGGATCGGTAATCTGGATGTCATTGGTAACGCCTACGAATACTTGATCAAGAACTTTGCGGCCACCTCCGGCAAGAAGGCTGGCGAGTTCTATACCCCGCCGGAAGTCTCCGAGCTGATGGCCGAGATCGTGGACCCGAAAGAGGGCGATGAAATCTGTGACCCGGCCTGTGGTTCAGCCTCCCTGTTGCTCAAGTGTGCCAACCAGATCCGTAAGGGCAACGACGGCTCCAAGAACTTTGCGCTGTTCGGTCAGGAGGCCATCGGCAGCACCTGGGCCTTGGCGAAAATGAATATGTTTCTGCACGGGATCGACAACCATAAGCTGGAGTGGGGCGATACCATTCGTAACCCTCTACTGTTGGATGAAAACGGCGGCCTGAAGCACTTTGATATTGTCGTGGCCAATCCACCGTTCTCACTAGACAAATGGGGGCATGGAAACGCGGAGAACGATCCTTACTCTCGGTTCCGTCGTGGTGTACCGCCTAAGACCAAGGGTGACTACGCCTTTATCCTGCACATGATCGAAACCCTGAAGCCGAAGACCGGGCGCATGGCCGTTGTGGTTCCCCACGGTGTCCTGTTCCGAGGCTCAAGTGAAGGCAAGATTCGCCAGAAGCTGATCGAAGAAAACCTGCTGGATGCCGTCATTGGCCTTCCCGAAAAGCTGTTCTACGGCAC
>NZ_JBQDKB010000054.1:0-24836 GCF_052094685.1 Marinobacter sp. | reverse complement strand
ACCTGCGCCTGTTTCACGAAGGGATCGTTTACGTGCTCATCAAGCCAGCGGCCACTGCTTTTGGAACGTGCCATAGGGACTCTTTAAAGTAGACCAAATTAAAATGGATCAAAAAGAACATAAAAACGGAAGGCGTTGATCGGCCATTGTACGTGGCCCACTCTCTCCCGGCAAAACCCTGACAACCGCCCCGGGCGCACGTACAATTGCCCCGCACCCCAAGAGCCAACGTGAATCACGCAATGAAACTGGATGACATCAAAAAGCTGCACCAGAAAAAGTACCGCCAAGCGCTGGGGCACTACCTTGTGGAAGGCGAACACCTGATTCTGGAATTGCAAAAAGCTGCTGGCCGCCAGCCAGAGCTACAATCTGCAGAATTGTACGTAACCGAGGCCTACAAACACTGGCAGAGCCAGTTCCGAACCCATGTAATTAACGATCGCCAGATGGCTCAGTTGGCAGATACCCGCACGCCTCAAGGCATTTTGGCGGTTGTGCCAATGCCTGCGAACGGCGCCACGGCTGTTGCAACCGAGGGCGAAAAAACCATCTACCTGCACGAAGTTCAAGACCCAGGTAACCTCGGAACGGTTTTACGCACTCTGGCCTGGTTTGGCGGTTTTCGATGCCTGCTAAGCCCCGGCAGTGTCGACCCCTACAACCCGAAAGTGGTGCGTGCCAGCATGGGCGCTATTTTTCACGTACCGCTGGAAACCGACGTGCCTCTCACCAACTTGGCCAGCCGATTCAATTCAATTGCCTGTCTCGACCTGAACGGCCACTCGCTAACAACCGAGCCATTCCGCCAGCACGACTGCTATGTGTTTGGCAACGAAGCCCGAGGCGTGCCGCCCGAAGCGCTGACTCAGCTGGCAGCCAAGCCCTACACTATTCCCGGCCAAAGCGAGATCGAATCTCTCAACCTGGCCTCAGCGGTTAATATGTGTGCTTACGAATTGATGCGACGCGTTTAATTCGCATTCATTAAGGTGGATTTCGCCATTGCCTGTAGCTTGCTAATCAGACATGCTCGAAAACCTACGCCCTCATCGGATGCACAACAACAATGAAACGCTACCTCGAACCCACTGCTTTTTTTGACTACAACCAGCCCGAACTGAAGGCCTGGATAGCCGCCCGGCTTGAAGGCGTGGCGGATAACCCGGTGGCGCAAGCAAAAGCTCTGTATCTCGCCACTCGAGATGAGGTGAGTTACACCCCCTACGTATTTCGCCCAGAACCAGAAACCTTCAGTGCCAGCTATGCCCTTAAAACCGGCGAGAGCTACTGCATTCCCAAAGCGGTTTTACTTGGTGCTGCGGCACGATCTATCGGCATTCCCAGCCGCTTGGGCCTAGCCGATGTGCGCAACCACCTCTCTAGCCCAAAACTGATTGAGTGGCTACGCTCAGACATTTTTCGCATGCACGGGTTTATCGAACTCTACTTGAACGACCGCTGGGTGAAGGCCACCCCCGCCTTTGATAAGCAGCTATGTGCACTAATGAAGGTAGAACCGCTGGAGTTTGACGGCGAACACGATTCCATTTTTCAGGAATACACCGAAGCCGGCGAGGCACACATGGAATACGTGAACGATCACGGCATGTTTGACGACGTTCCCCACGAGTTTATTTTGTCCGGAATAAAGAGCGCCTACCCTCACCTGTTTTCGGAATCGGGCGAGGCCCCCGCATTGCTGTCGACCGGCAGCTTAGAAGCAGACCTCGAGTAAGGCCCGGCGAGCGCCCCAGTGAATTCATCCATCAATTCATCGGCGCTTTTCTGGCTGTTCGGCTCCCCGGAACCAGCCGCACGACTGAAACGACGAAAATCCACGCTTTGCCAACGCTGTTGATCCATAATCTGCTCAACCATATCGACGTTTTCGGCAGTGGCAGGCTTGAGTTGGTAGCTAAGCAGCGGTGGCGACCTATCGTTAGAGAAATCGACTCCTTGGTGATAATCATGCAGCAACAAAAGCACCAGCCCGCCGCCCATAAAATGGCGACCAAGACTGACAGCCAGCTCACCACTGCGAACCGTCTCAAGTGCCTCGGGCTCCCAATCAATACCACCAAACAAAACATCTTTTCCCGGCTGTTTCCCCGCCTGCTTGACCGCTTCAAGAGCCCCCAGCGCCATGCCGTCACTGGCACTCCAGATCGCCGCAACCTGCGGATAACGTTGCAGCAACACCCGAGACTTGCCTTTCGCTAGCTGTCGGCTCCATTTTGCGCTCACCAACTGCAAAAAATTGATTCGACTGTCCTCAACAGCGTCCATAAGACCTTGCTGCCGATCTTTCGCGGCGGAAGAATCCAAAGTTCCCGAGAATGCGAGAAGCGGCAACGGTTGCCCAGGCTCAACCAAGCCCAAGCTTTGTGACTGCTGTTGAAGAATGACCGCTAACTTGCGGCCAGCGGCAACGTCATCGGACTCTAAGTGCCCGATCCAGTTCGGCAGTGTCTCCCTCGGCATCCCAACTGACGCCTTGGTAGCGGCCGGAACGCCAGTATTGAAAGTGAAAGCCTTTACGCCCATTTCATTGGCGTACTTGAGTATCCGGGTGGATACCTGCTCTTTGGGCACGAACACAAAGTAGTCCGGTTTGCTTTCACGGCCGAGCACGTTTTCAGCCAATTTAAGATTGCTGTACCGATGTCCGTCCAGATCGAACAGGATCTCAAGATCCAGGTCTAGATCCGCCGCCACTTCCTCCATGAACTCTGAAACCATGTGCCAGAATCGAGTATCACCCGGCGATAAAAAAACAACGCTGGGGTTCGAGTTAGCCTGCGCCGCTCGACTCGTTGAGAGAAAACCTATTAAGAGGAACTGGAGAAAAACCAGCATCAGGGCTGGACGATACAACATTAAAACTCACCCTCTGAACAGCCCAACCGCGTTTCGATACCAATACGCCTAAGCTACCGAGTATCAAAAGCGCACGCAAGCCGCGAATCGAATGAATATCTCATTTCAAGAGCTGTGTTCAGAATAGGTGAGCGTTAGCAGAAGTGAAGGGCACCGGATCTTTCCGGTGCCCTTCTCATTAATCCACAGAGCTACGAATCAGGAAGTCAAAAGCACTCAGTGCGGCTTTCGAACCTTCGCCCATGGAAATCACAATTTGCTTGTAAGGCACGGTAGTGACGTCGCCGGCCGCAAACACACCTGGGATTGAGGTTTCGTTGCGATCGTTGATCATGATCTCACCATGCTGGCTCAGCTCGATATCGCCTTTCAGCCATTCGGTGTTGGGCACCAGGCCAATCTGTACGAACACACCTTCCAGAGTGACCTGATGGCTTTCACCGGTGTTACGGTCGGTGTAGGTCAGCCCGCTCACCCGGCCGTTCTCACCCAGCACTTCGGTCGTCTGGCCAGACGTGATGATGTCCACATTATTCAGGCTACGCAGCTTTTTCTGTAGTACATCGTCGGCCCGCATTTCGGCACCAAACTCAATCAGCGTGACATGGCCCACAATACCCGCCAAGTCGATGGCGGCTTCCACGCCGGAGTTACCGCCGCCGATTACGGCAACATGCTTACCCTTAAATAGCGGGCCGTCGCAGTGCGGGCAGTATGCCACGCCTTTGTTGCGGTATTCCGCTTCACCCGGAACACCCAGCGGGCGCCAGCGAGCACCGGTAGACAACACAACCGTGCGGGCCTTAAGGGATGCGCCATTGGCCAGGCGAACCTCATGGGGCATGCCACGCTCGGCCGCTGGAATCAACTTCTCGGCCATTTGCATGTTCATAATGTCCACGTCGTACTCTTTGACATGTTGCTCCATGGCTGCAACCAACTTGGGGCCTTCTGTGTAAGGTACGGAAATCAGGTTCTCGATGCCCATGGTATCGACCACCTGGCCACCAAAGCGCTCGGCTGCAATGCCGGTAGAAATACCCTTACGCGCAGAGTATATCGCTGCGGCAGAACCCGCTGGGCCACCACCAATCACCAGCACTTCAAAGGTGTCTTTCTGGTTGATCTTCTCGGCTTCTTTCTCGTCAGATTTGGTATCCAGTCTGGAAACAATCTCTTCCAGCGTCATGCGCCCCTGGCCCCAAGGCTCACCGTTCAGGTACACACTGGGCACAGACATAATCTCACGCTTTTCCACTTCATCCTGGAACAAAGCACCATCGATAGCCGTGTGGCGAACACCCGGGTTCAGAACGCTCATCAGGTTCAAGGCCTGAACCACGTCTGGGCAGTTCTGGCACGACAGGGAAAAATAAGTTTCAAACTCGAAATCGCCATCCAATTGCTGGATCTGCTCGATCACATCCTGAGCTGCCTTGGATGGGTGGCCGCCCACCTGCAGCAGCGCCAACACCAACGAGGTAAACTCGTGGCCCATAGGAATGCCTGCAAAGCGGACGCCGGTGTCACTGCCTACGCGGTTTATGGCGAAAGACGGACGACGCACGTTATTAGACTCTTCCGTGCGTAGGCTGATTTTGTCAGACATTGGCTCAATTTCTTCCAGAAGCTCTCTCAGCTCTTGGGATTTATCACCGTCATCATAAGCGGCTACAAGCTCAATTGGCTGCTGCAGTTTTTCCATGTAGGCTTTAAGTTGCTGCTTAATATTGGCATCCAACATGTAACGATTCCCCTTAGGTTCTTTAAACAGATCTTTGAATATCTAATTTCAAAATGATCGTTGATTTGACTATGGTTTAACGATACGGGCTGGCAACAAAATGCTCAAATTAATTGCAGCAAACCGATTGATAGGAAACTGCTATCAACATGCACCATAAATGGACAAATAGCGCATACCCATACACTCTCGACACCGGTACCATGTTGGAGGACGTTGTGGCGTCACCCTTTGCACTCAGGACCAGCAGCACATGTTTCTAGACCGCTTTCATTCAGTTCAGGACGGACGCGTACACATTTCCGCATCCCAGGCCAGCCAGTTCGCCAAGGAAGTGGCCGGAGACTTCAACCCGATCCACGATCCAGATGCTCGACGGTTCTGTGTTCCCGGAGATCTGCTTTTTGCTGTGGTGGTTGCACGCTTCGGACTTTCCCGGCACATGACCTTTCAGTTCCGCGCCCTACTGGGTGACAGCGTGCCTCTGGAGTTTCGCGAAAGCGGCGACGAGACCATCGAAGTGTGCGACCAAAACGGCAAGGTATACCTTGAGGTGACCCGCAGCGGCGAGGTAACCCGTGAGAAGCAAGTTGTTGAAGAGTTTATCCGTTGCTATGTGGCCGCCTCTGGCAAGAACTTCCCCCACACCTTGAAGCCGTTGATGGAATCAAAAGGTGTGATGTTCAACCCGGATCGCCCCATGGTGATGTACGCGAGCATGAGTCTTACCCTAGACAGGCTGGATGCCGCCGCTCCTGAGCTGGAGATGCATAGCGCCGACCTGGAAGCCAATGGCAAGCGCGGCAATGTTACGCTGGATTACCGCCTTATCTCTAACGGCAACTCTGTGGGCGAAGTGGCCAAGCACCTGGTGCTAGGCGGCCTAAGACCCTACTGCCCAGACGCCATGGCCGGCGTGATTGAAGAGTTCTATCGCCTCAAGGCACGCGGCGCCAGATACGGTGTCGACACTGTAGAGTCGTAAACTGCGAACACAAAAAACCCCGGAAATCCGGGGTTTTTTGATCGTACCAAGCCCATAAACAACGGACCTGTACGGTCAGACTTCCTGTTAGGAAAGAAGCCTTAGATCTTGCCAACCAAGTCCAGTGAAGGAGACAGAGTCGCTTCACCTTCCTTCCACTTAGCCGGGCACACTTCGCCAGGGTGCTTGCGTACGTACTGAGCAGCTTTCACCTTGCGCATCAGGTCGTCTGCATCACGGCCAATGCCTTCTGCGGTGATTTCCATCGCCTGAATGATGCCATCTGGATCGATCAGGAAGGTCGCACGGTCTGCAAGGCCTTGGCCTTCGCGCATCACACCAAAGTTGTTGGTGATGCTGCCGTTCTGGTCGCCAACCATGAAGTAGTTGATCTTGCCGATGGTCTCGGAGCTATCGTGCCACGCTTTGTGGGTGAAGTGCGTGTCGGTAGACACAGAGAATACTTCAACGTCCATCTTCTGCAGTTCTTCGTAGTGATCT
The DNA here is from genome assembly GCF_052094685.1 of Marinobacter sp. GTDB lineage: Bacteria > Pseudomonadota > Gammaproteobacteria > Pseudomonadales > Oleiphilaceae > Marinobacter. Next base: position 18,726 of record NZ_JBQDKB010000054.1, on the reverse strand, counting down.
GCCACGTCGCCCAGCTCGGTCGGGCAAACGAAGGTGAAGTCTGCAGGGTAGAAGAAAAAGATCGACCACTTGCCTTTTACATCAGCTTCGGAGATTTCTACAAACTCGCCCTGTTTGAAGGCTGTTGCGTTAAACGGTTTAATTTCGCTATTGATCACGCCCATGGAAAACTCCTGTTGGTTCGTTTGCGTGTTGATGAATCTACGGTTGCCACTTTAACCAAAGAACCAGCTTCGGGAAAATTAATAATTCTCAAGCTCACGATAGCCAGTACCTATTCATTTTTAATCGCCAGCCCCTCCTTGTTTTACCAAGGCCCGACAACATAACCGAGTTGCTCCGGAAGCCAGAGAGCAATCCCTGGTATCAGCATCACCAGAAGCAGGCTAACGCTCATCGCGGCAATGAAGACCAGCGCCCAACCAATGGTATGCTCCAGGCGAATATTAGCAATACGTGTTGTAACCATCAGGTTGACTGCAACCGGCGGGGTAAACTGGCCAATGGCGATGTTCATGGCCAACAAAATACCAAACCACACTGGGTTCCAGCCAAAATGATTCATTAGCGGTAATACGATGGGGATGAGGATCAAATAGATCGATATCGCATCCAACAGCATGCCGGCAATCAATACCAGCACCATAACCAAACCCAGCAACACCCAACCGTTTTCTGAAAGTGACAAAAGTGCATCTGCCAAATGCTGGAATGTACCCAGCGTGGTGCCCGCCCAAGCAAAGATGCCCGCCAGCGCAATGATCAGCATCACCACTCCCGAGGTTACTGCCGCATCGGTCATCAACTCAAATACGCTGCGCAACGTTAGATTTCGATACACCACGCAGCCCACAATCAGGCCGTAGGCAACCGCTACTACTGCGGCTTCTGTAGGCGTGAACAGCCCTGAGCGCAAACCGCCCAGAATAATGATCGGCGCAAACAACGCTGGCAGCGCCGCTTTAAAACTGGGCCAAAACGGCGGACGCTCAGAGGTTTCGGGGTTCTCCCAGCCGTACTTGCGAGCGAGGTACAGCGCCGGTATCAGCAAAGATAAGCCCGCCAGAATACCGGGGAACAAGCCTGCCGCGAACAAGGCCCGCAGATCCACACCCGGCACCACAATGGAATAGAGTATCAACGCGATGGAAGGTGGAATCAGAATGGCGGTAGAGGAAGATGCCGCAATCAATGCCGCAGAAAAAGGCTGGGGATAACCCGCCTTACGCATACTGGGCAGCATCACCATGGCCACCGCAGCTGCATCCGCCGGCCCAGAGCCGCTCATGCCGCCCATAATCAGGCACACCAAAACCGCTACAACCGTGAGGCTGCCGTGCCTTGGCCCGATAATGGCTTGGGCAAAGCGCACCAGGCTGGCCGCAACCCCGGCTCGTTCAAAAATAAGACCGGTGAGAATGAACAGCGGGATCGCGATAAGCGGATACTTCGCCACACTGTTGTAAGTATTGGTGCCGAAGGTGGCGAGCATATCTGGCGACAAGCCGAAAAGAATCCCCACCAGACCGCCAAACCCCAGCGCAATAGCCACGGGCACACCCAGCAGCAACGCCAGCAGGAAGCTCCCGATCATCAACAGGTCAGGACTCATGGATGACCTCCTCGTCTTTCTTACCGCGCAAGCGATCGATAAGGTTTTGGGTCATCCGGATAATAATCGCGGCTGCCATCACTGGCAGCCACATGACATAGATCCAGTTTGGCAGCCCCAGTCCTGGCGATAGCGACTCCCAGTTATATTCTTGCAGCGCAAACACACTGCCATACCAGGTGGTCACACCCAGAACCGCCACACCCACCAACCACTGCAGCACAAACACCCCCTTCAAAGCCGGTGCCGGCAAGTAATGCTCAATCAGCTCAATCCGAATGTGCTGGTTGTTACGGGCGGCCACGGCGGCACCGGCAAACGTGACGATCACCAGCAGAAATACCGAAAACTCTTCAGTAAATGCAAAAGAGGCATCGGTGGTATAGCGAACAACAACATTGCCCAGACTGATCACGCAAATCGCGATCAGGGCGAGAGAGGCTAGCCAAGCTTCTGGCCGAAACTTAGGGGGGCGGGAGGGCATGAATACTCCGGTTCAGGCAACAGCACCCGCCGGAACCGACGGGTGTACGGGCAGCAGCGTGTTACTGCGTACGGTTAGCGACAGCGGATTGAGCCTGTTTTACCAGATCTTCACCGATACGCGGCGTCCACTTTTTATATACAGACTGGGTAGCCTTCACAAACGCGTCGTGCTGTTCTTGGGTCAACTCGGTAACCGTTACACCACGATCTTTGATGGCCTGCAGCGTGTCTGCGAGTTCGGCGCGGGATTTTTCGATCTCCCATTTGCCGGCATCCACCGCCGCTTTCTTCAAAAGCGCCTGATCTTCTGCATTAAACTGGCCCCATACACGGTTGCTGATGGCAAACACCAGCGGATCGGCCATGTAGTGCCACAGTGTTAGGTGTTCTTGTCCAACTTGGTCAATTCGCGCCACATCAAACACCGATAGCGGGTTTTCTTGGCCATCCACAGCGCCGGTGGTTAGCGCTGGCTTGGCATCGGCCCAGCTCATCTGCGTGGGGTTAGCACCCAACTCGCTGAAGGTGTCCTGGAACAAAGGCGAGCCTACAACTCGAATTTTCAAGCCTTCCAGATCTGCAGGTTCGCTGATTGCGAGCTTGGAGTTGGACAGCTCACGAAAGCCATTTTCGCCCCAGGCCAGCGGCGTAACACCACGCTTTTCAATCGCTTTGAATACGGCCTTACCTGCATCCCCCTGGGTGATTGCATCGATGGCTGCGTTATCCGGCATCAGGAATGGCAGAGAAAACAAATTCAACTCCGGAACCTGAGGCGACCAGTTGATGGTGGAACCCACCGCCATATCAATCAACCCCGAGCGCATGGCGGAAAATTCTTTGGTCTGATCGCCAGAAACCAGCTGGGAGTTGCTGTAAATCTTCATGTTAATGCGCCCTTCAGAGCGCTCTTTCACCAACTCTACCCATTTATCTGCAGCCTGGCCCCAAGGAAACGCCGACGGCAGTACGGTAGACACCGTGTATTCATCTTTGTATTGCGCGTGCGCCACTGAGCTAAACAGCAGAGCAGCCGTGGCGGCAGCGATGAAAGTGCGGGACTTGAGCATTTTGTCTTCCTTTTTATTTGAGGGGGGCGACCACGACGGGAGAACACACGCCGTAGCATTGGAGATTATAGGAGTGGGTGTTGTCACGACGCAAAACAAAACGACAGCAACGGGTCAGATAGACTTCAGCTCTTGGGTGCCCACGCTTTCGTGGGACGCCAGCCAGCTGCCAAAATCTGGCAATGCCAGCGGCCGGGCATAGAGGTAACCCTGGGCCAGATCACAGCCGTGAGCCCGAAGGAATTGCTCGTCTTCCGGCGTCTCTACACCTTCTGCCACAACCGTCATGCCCAGTTCGTGGGCCATGTTAATGGTCGAGCGAACAATCACTTGGTTACCGGGGGATTCCTGGATATTCGACACAAACGATCGATCAATTTTGAGTACCGACGCGCGCAGGCTCTGGAGATAAGCTAGAGAAGAATAGCCCGTGCCAAAATCATCGATGGCAAGCGTAGCGCCGCTGTCTACCAATTCGCTAACCAGCGCCAGGGCCCGATCTTCATTGCCCAACAACGCTGTTTCGGTGATTTCACACTCTATAACGAAATACCCACTGCTTGAATTCAGCAGGTCTTTGAGGCCAGCAATAAAGTTTCGATCCTGAAACAAGCGTGCCGAAAGGTTCAGGGCCATGTGTCGTGGCCACCCTTTTTTCTCCCATTCAGCCTCTTGTGTGAGAATTTTCTCTACCACCCAGCGCGTCAACGGGACGATCTGCCGGGAGTTTTCAGCCACTTCAATAAGCTGAGTAACAGGGACAACCTCACCCGCGTTTTGCGGCCAGCGCAAAAGAGCCTCACAGCCTATTGGTGTCAAGGTACTGAGATCCAGCTTGGGCTGGTATACCAGATAGAAGGCATCGTTATTGATGTGCGTGCGAATGGCCGGCACCAGCTCAAGCCTACGCATGGCCGCCTGGCTGTCACTCTTGCGGTAGCATCTAACAGCAATCCCTTCTTGTTTGCCCAGCCGCATGGCATCAGTTGCCTGTCGCAAAAGGATTTCGGCCTGTGTGGCCGAGCTGCTTTGGTATGACTGATCGGCAGCGTTGTCATCGCTGCCATATTCCGCCGCACCAGCGGTCGCGGAGATCTGTAACGGAATATCTCCGGTAATCGCCAAGCTAAGCGGGCTTTCAACATCTTCCAGTAGCCGTTCACAGAACTGACTGCCGCCCGCAGAAAAACGCAGACCCGGCAACCACAGAGCAAAACCATCGCCCCCAATGCGCGCGCAGTGGCCAAGATTTCCCACATACACCTCAATACGCTGTGCGATCGCTTTGAGCAGCTGATCGCCCGCAGCGTGGCCGTATGTATCGTTTACTTCTTTGAAATAATCAATATCAAGACAGATCAGGCAGCCAGATTGGTAGCGCCCCAGAGTTTCATTAGCCCGGTCGAAAAAAGCCGAGCGGTTAAGCAAGCCCGTAAGGCCGTCGTAGGTCGCGCGGTATTCCAGTTCCCGCTCCCGCGCAACGCGCTCGCTCAGGTCACGAAGCACCACCGTAAAGATGGCATCTCCAGAGGTGGCCACACGGCTGACCGTCGCCTGAACCGGAATATGCTGGCCGGTCCTAGTAACAACATGGGTATCAAACGGTATACTTGGCAACGCCATCAAACCGTGCCGGGCATTCGGTAAGTAGTCGCTCAGCTGGGAGTTTTCCATGTCGCTTTCGGATCGGTCGCAAAGGGTCTGTATTGACTGATTGGCCTTGGTTATCACTCCGTCCCGATCCACACACAGAATATAGTCGTTGGTGGTGGCTACAATGCGATCAAGCAGTGCTTCGTTATCTCGGAGGCTAATCTGCAGCCAGAGACGATCCAGCGTAGCGCTATCTAACCGGGCCAGGTTGATTGCTACGTATACAAGTGCGCTCAAGAAAAGTGGTTTAAAAACATCAAGAATCAGGTTGGCGTGGAGGTGAGCCAGAGCGAACACGCCGAGCCAGACCACAATAATCAGGCCCAGAACCTGCAGGCCGCGATGCCAACGACAACGGCTGAAAACCACAGTGGTTCCAAGCCAGAAAAGAGCGAGAATGATAAACCCTGCTACGGGCGCTGCGGCGTACAGACCACCATTGCGCAGAGTTTGGGCGCCCAGAGCCTGAACAACGGCCCCGGGAAGCACATGATTAACCGGGGTGGCCAAATTGTCGCCTAACTCAATGGCGGTCGAGCCAATAATAACGTCTCGGCCACGCAAGATGCGCTCCGGCACTCTTCCTTCAAGAAGATCAATAAAACTGACGTAGTGAAAGGATTCCGGGGAAATGGTGTAGTCAATCCAGGTGCCCGTGTCGGCCTGCGCAGCCAACGCATTCCAGGCGCCCCGGTAAAATTTGTCCTGCCAACGGAAACCAACAGAAAGAGAACGTACCAAGCCATCGCCCGCCGGATACATGTTAACGGAGACCAGCTCAACACTTTCTGCCAAACCCTGCAAAGGACGCCGAATCATCAAAGCTGAATCTGTTTGACTACGACGTTGAACGAAAACCGGGAGGAATACGGGCACGGCCTCAGCCACCGAACGGATGGCACCCTCCAGCTCTGCGTCCCCACCAAGGCTTGATGCAGCACTAAAATCCACATCGACCATCAAAGAGCGAATATCAGCCTGGCCAAGCGCACTAATTGCGGTCGCATATACACTTCGAGGCCACGGCCACTGACCTATTGCTTCGATACTTGCGGAATCGATTTCAAGAATCACCAGGTTACTGGGTTGTTGCTCTACCAGTAAGCCAACGATTCGGTCACGGAGCCCAGCCTCCGGACGCTCCAACAAACCAGACCATTGCAGGAGTATAAAAACGACGACGGCCAGTAAGGCGGAAACAACAACCTTACTGGCCGGGCGTGATTTAAAACGACGACCTGTATCAGCAAACATACTCGTTAGTCATCATCATCATCATCATCGTCATCGTCGTCGTCGTCGTCGTCGTCGTCGTCATGGTCGTGGCCATCGTGCCCGTGTCCGTGCCCTTGACCATGGTCATCATGGCCATGGCCATGGCCATTGCCGTTGCCATGACCGCCGCTGGAACCATCGTCCCCTGATCCACCGCCGTCATCTGAGCCCGCGCCTGTATCACCATCATCTGAGGCGCCCGAATCCTGATTGTCATCATTTGCGTCGCCCCCATCCTGATTGACGTCTGCATCGCCAGAAGCGATAAGGGCCTGCTCGGAAGCGATCTCCGTCATTGCGTCCAAAGCGCTTTCAAAGCTGTTTCGCGTGTCATCCATTGCCGGCTGAAAACTGCTGCTCTGTGAATCTGCCTGGGTGGCCGATTTTTGTGGTGCCTGCTTGAAGGTTTGGATACCCGCCTGCTCTGCGCCAATACCGGCGACATCGCCTGGCTCAAGCATCTGGGTGTTACCACTGGCAATATCGAGCACTTCAAGAGAGCCCTCGGTGAGAGTCACCATAGAGGACGACTGGGTGGATACAATAACGAAGCGGGTGCCTTTTACCGTTGATACCAAAAACGGTGTTTCCACGCTGAACTGATCCGGCTGGCGCTCGATTCGGTAGAACACCGTACCAAACCATTGTTTAACCTTTGTAACCAAGCCATCAGGTTTTGCGGCATCTGCCTGCAAAGTAATGTGGGAGCCACTTTTGAGCTCAAATTCAGAACCCGCCTGCACCAGCAACCCATGGCCGCCAGCCAGGGTCTGAAACTCGACAGGAATCGAGACAAACATGCCTGTCTCGGCGCTTTCCCAGGCCTTATCTGCGCTGGATCGATATTGCACCGCCCCGGATACTTCCTCAACACGAACCTGCTCTGCCGCCATCAAGGCTGATGCCATCAACAGTGCTGAGAAGCCAAGTAGAAAACGATAGACGTTGCTGTTGGTAAAGCCGAAAAAGAAGCGCATTTGTTGTCCCCAGTTCTTCATTCGTCGCACTTTTCGGAAAATCCTTTTCCTTTTTTTGCTTTTTAAAAACAAATTTTTACAACGTCCAGTATACGAAAGCGCTAACCTCGCCACATGTTAAACCGAATGGCTATCAAGACCGTGCGTATAAACGTAATGAATTGTTTCATCTTATTACTCGCGCTTACGCTGCCCGCCGTTTGCTCATCAGCCCCGGAGCGTGCGATAGGCGCGGTTATTTTCGAAGGTGTGACCGCTTTTGGCGCCGAACAATTGCTCCCACTTTATGCCGATAGCCTCGGGAAAGTTCCGAATACAAAACAGCAAACACAGCTGCGCGAACGAACACTGGACTACTATACCGGCCAGGGTTATCTCTCTCCGGCGGTTAGCGTTACAGCACTCCCCGATAACGACAGCATCCTTGTGATACACGTTGAAGAACCACAGATTGACGACATTCAGGTAACCGGAGGTGTCGCCAGAAAAAGGGCGTCTGTACGTGAACGCTTGGAGCCTTTGCGAGAACGGTCACCCGTTTCAGAAAAAGACATTGAGCGCTTTTCCCGGGCCCTTGAGCTGGCGGTGGGTGTGGGCTTGAAAACAAACCTTGAAGAAACATCCCCGGGCCGTCACCGGATAATCTTTACCATTGCCCCAAAAGTTCGGGGAGAACTCACATACAGTGCAGAAGGTAGCCAGCGGTTAGGGCAGCACATGGTCGGCGCCAGTGTGAGCGTTTACGGCCCGGGAGCAGGTCTTCGGGAAATTTACATTTCGGGCATACACACCGTCGAGTCAGCGGGTTACCGCAATATCGGCACGGGTCTTTCTTTTTCCACGTCCGACCGAAATACTTTTTATGCGGATATCAGCTCGTCTCGGGCCGTGCCTCAGGACGAAGAAGCCAGCCCGAGCAAGGTATACCGGCGCCTATGGTCACGACTCAAATGGCGCCATGACCTGATTGATTCGGATACCTTATCTTTGGCGATTGATGGCAGCGTTACCCTGCGTGACTATACCCGGGAGCGGGGCGACGAAACTGAAATTGACGAACGGCTGCGTATGGCGAGCGCGGGTGCTCTGGCGTATATAACGGGCGGGAACAGCACCTCCAGATTTGGCCTTTCAGGTAGCACCGGTGTGGATGCCATAGGTGCAGAGCGCAGTGGAACCCGGGCAGATGACGCCATTGATCTGGCTTTCCAAGTAATCGACGCTCGTTACACTCTCTGGCACGGACTGCCCGCTGATTTCTCCCTGAAATTGGATATTGCTGGCCAGTACTCTGGCGACAACCTGCCCTACTCTCAGCGTTTCTCTGTGGGCGGAAGTAGGTATGCCCGCGCCTACGAACCAGGAGAGTTCAGTGGCGATTCAGGTATTGGTTCAAAACTTGAACTGCGTCGTGGATTCAATAGTGACCGCTGGTTATCCGGTGTGCGCTGGGTGCCTTACATCTATTACGGCATTGCGAGAGCCCACGAGAATGAATCCAGTGAAAGCGAGTCTGCCGCTGCATCTGGTCTAGGGCTGAGAATGCTTACCCGCACAGTCACGGCGTACATTGAATTAGGTAAACCACTGACCGCAGGCTCGGAGTACAAGGATAACAACCCCAGGCTGATCGGGCGGCTGACAGCCTATTTCTGACCGCGCTCCAAGTTGCCACCGTATTACGGCTTTGTTGTTTTTGTTTGCACGCCGCCAGAGCCGTCTACACTTAGTAGCATATTAGGCCTGCAAAGAGTCGTAACAAGCATGGAAAACAACGGGCACGGTGAATTCCGCACCACCGAGGAAGACCACAACACTGCGCCCAAAGCGGCGCTGATCGAAGCCGTGAGTATTCGCAGCATGTCGCTGATTGTACTCGCCAGCATCGCCACTCTCGTTTTTATTGATTGGGCTCAGGCTGTGCTGCTTCCACTGATGGTTGCCGTGCTGATCAGCTACGCTCTGGACCCTTTGGTCTCAGCGCTTGACCACCTCAAGATTCCCCGGCCCTTAAGTGCTGCCATCATTCTAACATTGCTGCTGGGCGCTGCTGCGGGCGCGAGCATTCCCTTGCAAACGGAAGCGATCGCCATTTTGGACAAGGTGCCTGTGGCTATCAGCAAGTTTCAGCGGAATGAGGCCAACGCTCCTAATCAAGAAGAAAGCATCATGGAGAAAGCCCAGGCTGCTGCGAAGCAAATCGAAGAGTCAACGGAGCAAGGAAAAAAAACAAACAACCAGAGCACCAAAGCATAACGCCTGTTCGGGTGATAGAGAAGCCAACAGACGTTCAGGACTATGTTCTCAAGAGTGCGCCTGCCGTATTAGTGCTTGTTTCCCAGTTTTTCTCGGTCTTGCTGCTGGTGTTTTTCATACTGGCGGTGGGACCACTTTACAAACGCAAAGTTGTTAGAATCTCCGGCCCCTCATTTGGACGAATGCGCAAGGCAGCGCGGATCATGAACGAGTTTCATCATCAAGTCCGGCGTTTTTTGTTCGTGATGCTGCTTGGCGCTTTATTTGTGGGCATATTGACTTGGCTAGCGTTTTTGGCTCTTGGGGTGGAACAGGCCATGTTCTGGGGCGTAATCGCGGGTGTCGCCAGTGCTGTGCCCTATCTGGGGCCGTTTCTGGTGTTTATCGGTACCGGCATTGCTGCATTCATTCAGTTTGGTGAGGTGAACACGGCCATTATTGTGGCGAGTACCTCTCTAGCGATTACCAGCGTTCAAGGGTACCTTCTGACACCCTGGTTAACCAGCCAAGTTTCAACCCTCAACCCGGTGGCAATTTTTGTCGGGCTTCTGTTCTGGGGCTGGCTTTGGGGCCCAGTCGGGTTGATCATCGCCACACCGATATTAATGATCTTGAAATCCTTATGTGATCATGTAGTAAATCTGCGCCCTGTGGGTGAGCTACTGGGTAAATAACAGAACAATTATCCGCGAGCGCGGTAATCGTCATAATGTTGCGCGCCCCAATTACCCTGATTGTGAACAAAACTGTCGAAGAGCGTCAAAATCGGTCAGGGGCAGTGGCAACCAGCGGCTTTTCAACCAGATACTTAGCAATGGCCTCGTAGGCAGGCAACGATGTAGAGAAGTGCCGCAGTTGCGTGCGCGAAACCTTTTAATCCTCGAGGTTGCCGGCCGGGTAAAACACCACACGGCTATCATCAACTCGAGCGCCTCTTGTTAGGCTAGCAGGTTCCATTCGATCTTTGTTCATCAGGTGAAAAACCGTCTCACCACAACTGATGAGATAGTCTGTGACAATGCGGCGATGGCAGCGCCACCACACAGCTTCGGCACACATGACCGCACATCGCCTTTCCCGACCCAATTCAATCAGTTGATCCAATCCTGAGTGGAAACTATCCGTTAGCGCGTAATCTGCATAATTATGAAAACTCCGGTTTTCCCAAAAGCCGTTGACCTCAGCCGATACCTCCTTGCTCTTGCGTCTCAGGCCGCCGAGCTCTGCAACTTGCTCGTAAGCAATATGAAATGGCGCCAGGAGCTCTGGCAGACTCTCTTTGTTGTACTGCGGATTGGTACGAGATTTGGGCACAGATCTGATGTCGACAACAAGTTCCACGTCCGCTGTTTTGAGCAGCTCCACGAACGCTTCAATTGTGCGAGTAGAGTGACCGACAGTACAAAATGGAAGTGTCATATTACATGCAGCTCCGTTACCTGTTGCCTAGATTATTAGCTTACAACATTTTTGATCTCACAACGCCGGCTTGCGCTTTGTTTGAAATCAATGTGATATGTTGTGTTTGGAGGTACGTAAAACCACTAACAAAACCGAAACGTCAAAATCGAGGTCTTTAATGACTCAGAAGCTAACTATGCTCAAGTGGACGCTGCTTCCACTTACGTTCGCGATTATAACTGGCTGCAGCCAGGGCGACTCCGGCTCTGCTGCCAATACCAAGCCGTCAGAACAATTAGAACAACTAGCTCCCCCGCAGGAAACTGGGGTATTGGAAGTGGCTACTCGCAACGGCTCTACCACTTATTATCTCGATCGTCATGAAAACCCGATTGGGCCAGAATATAGCCTGATCTCACAGTTTGCCGCTAGCAAAGGCTGGGCGGTTAACTGGACAATGTACGATTCAACCGCTGCGGTTCTGCAAGCGCTGAAGTCCGGCAATACCCACATAGCGGCTGCGGGCTTAACGCACTTACCATCACGCACCGAAACGTTCACTCAGGGCCCTGCTCACACCGAAATTACCGAACAACTGGTGTGCCACCGGGAGATGCGTCCAATGCCGCGCATACCCGACAACATTCACAACGTTAGCATTACGGTAACGGCCGATTCCAGCTATACAGAAACGCTCAACAAGCTGGCAAGCGAGCACGAAGGCATCACGTTTTCCGAAGATGACAGCAAAACGACAGAAGTGCTGCTTTCAGACGTGGCGAGACAAGAAATTGATTGCACCGTGGCCGACTCAAACATTGTTCAGGTAATGCGCAGGCACTTCCCACATTTGGAAGTGGCTATGAACCTCACGCTGGGCAACAACCTGGGTTGGTATTTACCTGAAAATTCTGATGAGCTAGCGGGAACCGCCCGTGAATGGATGAACAGCACCGACGGCAACGAAGCCCTTGGCTACGTTGAGAGTCGCTATTACGCCTACATTGGCGAGTTCGACTTTGTAGACCTCAGAGCGCTTAACCGCCGCATTAGTAAACGCCTTCCAGGTTTCATTAACCGGTTTAGCGAGGCTGAAATTGCAACGGGCATGCCCGCCGACCTGTTGGCTGCGCTGGCCTATCAGGAATCCCACTGGGATCCCGCAGCCGTGTCACCCACAGGTGTTCGCGGCATCATGATGCTGACAAGGCGTACGGCAGAATCCCTCGGCGTGATGGACCGTCTGGATCCCGCCGCCGCAATTGATGGGGGTGCTCGCTATCTGGCAGACCGCCACCGCAGGCTGCCAGATACCATTCCGGAACCAGACCGCACGTTCCTTGCGCTAGCCAGCTACAACATTGGGCGCGGCCACCTATTGGACGCAAGGCAACTGGCACGTGACTTGGGTAAAAACCCCGATTCCTGGGACGATATGAAAGAAGTGCTACCGCTGAAAGCCGACAAACGCTATTACCCAAGCACACGCTACGGCTACGCGCGCGGGTATGAGCCAGTTCACTACGTGCAACGCATCCGGAACTATCGCGATGTGATCAGCTCAGCGTTCGACTGATTGATTAATAGATTCTACCCGCTCCTTCGGGGCGGGATTTAAAGCGTTTATGCAGCCACAAATACTGATCAGGTTGTTCGCGAACAGTGTCCTCAATGTAGCGGTTCCATACCTGGGTATCCTTGTGCTTATCGGCGCCGAAGCCTTCTTGTATCGGTGAAAATACCACTCGATAGCCGCCATCGGGCATGCGCAGGTGGCTGACACAAAGCACAGACGCACCAGATACCTTTGCGATATAACTGGGCGAGGCAATACAGCCGGTTTCCACACCAAAAAATGGCACGAACAATTCCGTTTTTTTGCCGAAATCCTGATCGCAGGCAAACCAGACTTCCCCACCTTTCTTCAAAAAAGACACCATTGGTCGCAACCCACGTTTAGTGAACGGCCGGATACCAAAATGACGACGGCGGCCGTTTTCGATCATGCGATCAATAACCGGGTTGTTGTTGGGTCGGTATACATACCCAGGTTTTTTCAGGTGGCAGGCAACCAGAGGCAACGCGAAGTCAAAAATGCTGTAGTGGCCGCCGATCAATAGCACGCCCGCGCCTTTGCTCTGGGCTTCCTTAAGATGCTCCAACCCATGCACCTCGGCCGTTTCGCAATACGGCGTCACATCTCGCCACCAAGCATGAGCACTCTCAAGAAAGCCACGAGTGCATGCAATGAAATTATCCTGCACCAACTGCTTGCGGGCCTCTTCATCCAATTCTGGAAGGCAAATTTCAAGGTTACGGTCGGCCACCCGAGCGCGGGATTTAAGCTTGCAATTCAAGAAACGACCTAGCCGCTGCCCCAACCGTTGCTTGGATGACATCGGCAAAAATGACAGCATATATAACACAAATACTATCGCCCACGATGGCCATAAACGCGGGTGCCAAAGCTGCGTTTTTTGGTTTTTAGACGATCGGGGCATACTTCACTGCCTGCTCAAAATGGGCCAGTGAGCCTGACACAGTTTCGATTAACAGTGTAGATGAGATTATGAATTAATAGAGAATCCATTCTTTTGAACGGCTTCGAAATCCTGAGCAATTTGGCCCTTGAGCGCTTCTGGTGCACTCGCGTCATCCGAACGAAATGCCTTGTGCGTTGCCGCGAGATCTTCCGTTAGCTGAAGGATAGAGTCGATTTTCTTTTTATTAGACATAGCAATGGTGCTCGAGTGTGGTATAGGGCATAACAGGATGAATAAACCGCAACGCGGTAAACGTTGTCAAACCAGTGTACCTATGTCAGATTTAATACCGATGGCAGACGTCATCATACGAATTGGGCAGATAGTACTTTTTTGCCTTTCTGCCATAGTCTTTTCTATGAACCACCCCGTAACAGAGAGGAAGTTACTATGAATAACGATATTATCGAAGGTAACTGGAAACAACTCAAAGGCAAGGTTCGTGAGAACTGGGGAAAGTTGACGGATGACGACGTCGACGAAATTGCCGGTCGCAGAGACCACTTTATTGGCAAGATCCAAGAAAAGTACGGAATGAAAAAGGATGAAGCAGAGAAAGAGTGGGATAAGCTCTCTAATTCCTAAACATTCCTAATCGTCACCACACTTAAACCGATGCTTTTTTATAGAAGCATCGGTTTTTGAGTGGTATTTACCGACTCCTCTAAGGTAAGCAGCCTACTCTGCCCTACCTTAAGTCCATCCAGGGAAAGGTGCCCAACGGAAACCCGATGTAGCGCCAACACCTCGTTTCGAAAATGGCCAAACATTCGCTTCACTTGATGATACTTGCCTTCAGTCAGCGAGAGCCTGGCGGTGTACTCCGAGAGTATCTCTAAACAGGCAGGCTGAGTGGTAATGTTCTCGTACCCAAAATAGATCCCCTCTCGAAATACATCAATGTATTGATCATCCAACGCTTTAGACAAAGTAACCTCGTAGGTTTTTGCGAGTTTTGTCTCGGGTAAACTTATCTTTCGCGACCAAGCGCCATCGTTGGTTAATAGCACCAGCCCCGTGGTATTTAGATCCAGCCGCCCAACTATGTGAAGTTCGTTCTTCTGAGGATGCCGAATAAGATCCAATACGGTGGAATGCTTAGCGTCTTTAGTCGCGCTAACAACCCCTCGCGGCTTATTCAACATTATATAAACGGGATTATTATCCCTTAAGCAGTGGCCATCCAACACAACATGAGTGAACTCGGTTACTTTTTGCTGAATGGAATGCGCCACACATCCATCCAGCAAAATCCGTTTTTGAGCAATTAAAAACCGCGTATCTGAAAGCGAAAAAGTACTATTTTTGCTAATAAAACGATCAAGCCGGCTTGTTCCCGTTCGTGCCTGCTGTTCGCATCCATCAGGCAAAATCATACTTGCCGCCCTTCTCAAGCGCTCGCTGGTAGGCGGTACGCGCCTGATAGCGCTCAACGTAGTTTCGGATATTGGGTCGGTTGCGCCCAACGATGCCCCGCGCCAAGGAGGCCTCCAGAGGAAAACTTATCTGGAAATCGGCGGCACTGATTTCGTCTCCCAGCAACCACTCGTTTTTACCCAGGTGCGCTTCGATAAAATCGAGATGGTTCTTAATTTGCGGACCAATGAACTGTTTGCCGGTTTTATCAGCAATACCTTTGGCAATTGGTTTTGCAAAAAACGGCATGGGGCTGGCCTTCACCTTCTCAAATATCAAACGCAGCAGCAAAAACGGCATCAGAGAACCTTCGGCATAGTGCAGCCAATAGTTGTAGTCAATCCACTGCTGGGTTCCGGGCGCAGGTAGAGACGCTTTATCGCCGTAGGTATGGGCCAAATAATCAATAATGACGCCGGATTCCGCAATCGTCAGATCACCGTCGGTAATAACTGGCGATTTACCCAGCGGATGCACTTTGCGAAGGCTATCCGGTGCCAGCATGGTTTTCGGGTCTCGCTCATAGCACTTGATTTCATAGGGCTGCTCAAGTTCTTCCAGCATCCATAGAATCCGCTGTGAGCGGGAATTGTTCAGGTGATGAACCGTAATCATTGAATTCTCCAATCTGATGGGGGCGCCCCGAAATGGTGTAGGCGTGAACGACCGGAAACCAGAATTTCTCCTGATTGCACAACTCCCACTCATACGATGAAAGACGCGAACAGATCAGTTTATTCCAACGATTCAATAGGAATTGATATCAATTGTAGCTGGTGAGTTAAACTATATTTTCGTCTGTCTTTAGCCATGGCTAATTCTCATCTTTCGGGCGTAAAAGTGATTTTTAAATTCATAAACATGTCAAAATCACTCCTTGCCAAGACCAAGCTCTTTTTGTTTTTTCTTGGTTAACCCTAAAGACACAATTCTATAGGATTCCTTAATATAGTATTTCAGGTTCTCCTGTTCTTCTTGAGAACCGTCATATTTTTGTATCCATTTCATTCCACGTGAGGCCATGTACGGTGCAGGCCGGTACCCTGGGCATTCAGATAAATAATGAAAATCTTGTTCAGACGTTTTGAATGTAAATGCTGGCCCGTTAGATTCTTTTTCCCAGCCCCCAATGGCAAATACCTTTCCTCCTACTTTCCACACATGGGAGCTTCCCCACTGAACAATGTATGTTGTAGCGGTAAGTGATTCACAGAATGTATTAAATTCTTCATACGTCATCGGTATCACTTCATTATTCGTAACGTCGCCGTGGTTGGCATCGCTATAGGGCGCCTTATCCGCTTCCCAACTTCCTTATCTGATCAATTGTAGACGTCGCTCCACCACACACAACCACCAAAATATTACTAAAGTCTTTGAGCTCTGGTGCATGTTCATAGACTATTGCCAGGCTCGCACCACAGGCTGGCTCTACCAATATGCGGTGGTCGTCAAGAAAACGTTCGCAGGCCGTCAGTGCACTTTGATCGGATACCACAACGCTCTGGATCGGATGTTTTTTAGTCCACTGAAAGGCGTTCTCGCAAACACGCTTGGCACCAAGCGACGTGGCGATGCTTGTTATCTGCTCCAGCTCAACGGTATGACCGGCCTTTACAGCTGCCTGAAATGATGCGGCACCGGTTGTTTCTACCGCAAAAACAGGAATATCACTCCATCCGTTTCGATGCAGCC
Organism: Marinobacter sp.; assembly: GCF_052094685.1. Classification (GTDB taxonomy): domain Bacteria; phylum Pseudomonadota; class Gammaproteobacteria; order Pseudomonadales; family Oleiphilaceae; genus Marinobacter. The sequence goes on along the minus strand of NZ_JBQDKB010000054.1, from coordinate 2,342 downwards.
CTTCAACGACCCCTGACATAAGCCCACCACCCCCGACAGAGAGTACGACAGCGTCGGGTTTAAGGCCGAAGCGAAAAACCTCATCAATTAATGTCCCGTGCCCTTGCCAAAGCAGCGGGTCATCAAAGGGATGGAGAAATGCATCCGATTCACCAACCAATGATTGCGCCAAATCGTTGGCTTCTTGCCAAGAGGCGCCATGTACGATGACCTCCGCCTTTTCCAACCGCAGGAGCGCTTGAGCTCTTTCAGTCGTCGTTTCAGGCACTACAACGGTAACCGGAACACCCAGGCGGCGACCAGCGTACGCAACAGCCAAGCCGGCGTTGCCGACAGAGGACGAAACGAACCTACGAGCACCCCGAGCGAGATAAGTCTTACACGCATAACCGATGCCCCGGATCTTAAATGAACCAGGCGGTTGCAGTGCGTCAAGTTTAAGCCACACCGAGCGCCCGGTAGTGGCGCTCATTGCACGGGATTCAATAAGCGGCGTTTCAATGTGTAATGTCATAAATACCTACTAAGCCGTCGTCGGCCAGTTTAAACAACAGTTTGAACTGCTCCAATTATCCGCCCCTACCGATGCGCCAGCGCATAGCCGATCGCCGCACACACCGCCGCAGCCTGCGCGGCATTGCATTGCTCGGCGGTCGAGCGGGGGCTGTCGGGATAGACCTCGGTAGTGGTCTTGTAGGGCGCGCGGGTGATACTGGCGCAAAGGCCCAACTGCGTGAGCGGGTACTGGATAACGCCTCGAGTGGCCACTGGTGAGCCGAAGATCTCGCCTTTATTATCGGCCGGTGCTATGTGAGTAACCTGCTCCACGGCCTCGATCACCGCCTGCTGAAATTCAGGCTGCGGGTTCTCGCTGTCATCAACCAGATAGAAGCCGTCGGGAATCTCACCCGGCTCAAACGGCTTGCCGTCGCGGGCTGCCAGCGCGGGTCGAAACTCGGTTTCGTCGGTATCGGTGGTCTCGTGCAGGTCGATATGCATCAATGCCCGATCACACACGGGCGCCACCAGCCGCATGAGTGCCGCCGACTCCTCAGCCGGGCTGCCATGGTGGAAGGAACGGTTTGGGTCTACGGCATTCGCGTTCCAGCGATGGATGCGCTCGTAAGCCCAGGGGCTAACACAGGGCGCGACCAGCAAGTTAACGCGGCCGGCATACTCCGCCGCATGCTGATCGATGAACCGCAGCGCGCCGTGCACACCACTGGTTTCATAGCCATGCACACCGCCCGTTATCAGCACAACCGGCAAATCATCACGCCAGTCTCGGCTTCGAATCGCCATCAGTGGATAACTATCGGGGCCATAATCCAGGCGGCCATACAGTTCCACATCGAAGCGCGAACGCAAGCGCTCGATTGCACTCAACACTTCAGACTCGTAGCTGCGTTGGCGGGGCTGCTGTGACAACCACTCGGAGCGTTCCACGTCGCCCCAGGGAGCGCCGGGCGTACCGATTGGATAGGGTGTGGGGGCCGTGTTCATATCGCTTTTCTCCAGTGATGAGCAATGCTGTTGAGCATTCTAGCATCCACGCTTAAGCTCGCAATCAAGGCTGATATCGTCTTTTCGTTTGACCTTGTGGACAGTGATTTTTGGTTCCAGTGATCGATACGTGTCTATTGAAGTGGGGGAAGATCAGCGTGCCCGAGCGCAGCGTAGGCGCGTCCGACAACAGCCTCTGGTTAAAGGCGCTTGTATGCGCACAACCATGCGCATAACCTAATACTAAGTGTGTTACTGCAACTGGAGGTTAAAATGGCCGATCTATACAACATAACCGCACCAAAAAAAGCCACAAATTTGTCGGTTAACAGCGACTTGCTGAAAAAGACACGCGCTCTGAACATTAACTTGTCTGCGACCCTTGAGCGAGCATTGAAAGAAGAATTAGCAAAGCGCAAGGCTGACCAATGGGTAGAGGAAAACCGGACAGCAATCAGCAGCTACAACGAGTTCGTCGAACAACACGGCTGTTTCGGGGACGAATTTCGGGAGTTTTGATGGCTCAGTTCGACGTTTACCCAAACCCCAGCAAAACCAGTAAGAAGCATTACCCGTACTTAGTGGATATTCAAAGCCCTCTTCTGACAGATCTCGCAACTCGTATCGTCATTCCACTGGGCAAGCGTTCGGCATTCGGCGGCCAAGCCATGCGAGGCCTCACACCAGAAATAACCTTTGCTGACCAGGAACTGCTGTTGCTGACACCTCAAGTTTCTTCAGTGCCTGAAAAACAGCTAAATAATCCAGTTGGCTCTCTATCGCATTTCAGGGACCAGATTGTTGGAGCTCTGGATCTCGCAATCACTGGCATTTAACGC
>NZ_JBQDKB010000053.1:0-25015 GCF_052094685.1 Marinobacter sp. | reverse complement strand
CGCCGTGCCCGATAGTGATTGGGCGCTCGGCGTTCAAACTCTTGAATAGTGTCGGTATACTCTTCTGCCGCTCCGGCTTCTGACTAGAGTTGGTCAGGCCGTAGACAAACGACAGATCACGCCGGAATATAACAGTATTCAGGGAACCGTTCAATCCTGCTCGTATCGCCAGTTATACCACCCATTAAAGGAACCTTATGTCCCGCAAAACTGCTACCGGAAAGCCCGCCAAAGCTCGGGTTAGAAAGCCGGCGCCTCGCCCGGCACGCAGGGTGGAGGCCCGGCAGGCTAGTGTCGGGCAAGATGCGGTTCAGCGCGGTGCTGTAAAGAAAGTGCCAGAAAGAGGTCCGAAAAGTGTGTCGCAAGGCGTTCTGTGGGTAACGGTGGACGAGGATAATCACGGGCAACGGCTGGATAACTTTTTGCTGGCTCAGCTCCGTGGGGTGCCCAGAAGCATTATTTACCGCATCGTTCGCAAAGGTGAGGTGCGGGTTAACAAGGGGCGGGTGAAACCAGATACGCGGCTGACAACAGGCGACCAAGTGCGCATTCCGCCGGTTATCCGTAAGGAAAAGGCACCCCAGGCTGCTCCAGGTAGCCGTGTGCAGGGTGTGGTGGAAGCGGCTGTGGTATTTGAAAATGATCAAATGCTGGTTGTGAATAAGCCATCGGGTATTGCGGTGCACGGTGGCAGTGGTCTGAGTTTTGGTCTGATTGAAGTGCTGCGTTCGGCTCGGCCGGAGGCGCGTTTTCTTGAGTTGGTGCATCGCTTAGACAGAGATACATCCGGGCTGGTGATGGTTGCTAAGAAGCGGTCGGCACTTCGCTACCTACAGGAGGAGCTCCGGCAAAGACGCATTCGTAAGCAGTACCATGCCTTGGTGGCGGGGGACTGGCCAGATAAGCTTGGCCGTATTGATGAGCCGTTGCTGCGTTACGAAATGTCTAATGGTGAGCGCAGGGTCCGGGTAGATGAAGCCGGCAAAGCCTCGCTTACAACCTTTCGGTGCCTTGCGCGCTATAAAGGATACAGTTTGGTAGAGGCTTCGCCGGTTACGGGTCGAACCCATCAGATCCGTGTGCACAGTGTTTGTGCCGGTCACCCCATAGCCGGAGATGATAAGTATATGGATGATGTAAGCCTTAAGGCCTTTCGGTCTGTTGGCGGGCAGCGCTTAATGCTGCACGCCCGAGCGTTGGAGCTAGCCTTGCCGGTCAGCGGGGAGGCCGTTCGGTTTGAGGCGCCTTATGACGATGTGTTTGATCACGTGCTGAGCAGGCTTGAAGTGCGTGCAGCGGGAGCAGGTTAATGGAAGTTAAAATTGTTATTTTTGATTGGGACGGAACTCTGGTGGATTCCGTAGACCATATTGCAGACAGTCTGCATCAGGCTGCTGCAGACTTAGGATATCCAGCGCTAGAGAGGGCGGCCTACCGTGACATTATCGGTTTGGGTATGGTTGAGGCGCTGGAAAGGCTATATCCCGGAATCAGTCACGATGAAATGACGACCATCCGGGAGGGCTACGCTAATTACTTCTTTCGTAAAGTAACAACGCCGCAGAACCTTTTTGAGGGTATGGCGGATGTAGTGGCCGATCTCCAGGGCGCTGGTCGTGGGTGTTCTGTGGCTACCGGTAAAAGTCGCAAGGGGCTTGAGCCAGCGCTTGTTTCCAGTGGGCTCGGGGCGCATTTTGATATTACGCGTTGTGCTGACGAAACTCGGTCCAAACCGGATCCTCGTATGCTCGAAGAGATTCTTCATTTTTACGGAGTTGAGGCTTCCGAGGCCGTTATGATCGGCGATACTCGTTATGATCTGGAAATGGCTCAGCGTATTGGTATGCCGTCGATTGGCGTTGAGTGGGGTGTGCACAAGCGTGATGTGCTTGGGGAGTATGCTCCGCACGCCATTGTTGATTCTGTGCCAGATCTCCGCAGTGTGCTCGGGCTATAAATAGGTCCGGATGGGTTTAATTTTAACAGGGTAAGTACATGAGTGAATGGGATTCCGATAAGACTCCAGAATGGGGTGATAAGCCTGCAGAGCCGCGCGCGGGGCGAAATCAGCCACAGGTTCCGCCTGAATCGGGCCGAGACTGGAAGTTGATAGAAAAGCTGGTTATGTCTCTGCAGTCTGAGCAGCGTCGCAGTCGGCGCTGGGGTATTTTCTTCAAAATTCTCACATTTGCGTACCTGTTTGCTTTATTGGCTATTGTTTGGTCACCGTTCGATGGCGGCCTGGAAGCCGCGACCGGCAAGCACACGGCCTTGGTTGAAATAAACGGACCAATCTCTGTCGATGAGCTTGCCAGTGCAGATAACATTGTCGGCTCCCTGCGCGAGGCGTTTAAAGAGGAAAATGCGGTTGCGGTTATTTTGCGCATCAACAGCCCGGGTGGCAGTCCGGTTCAATCCGGCTATGTCTACGACGAGATTAAGCGTTTAAGGGAGGAGTACTCAGAAAAGAAAGTGTATGCAGTGATCTCGGATATTGGCGCCTCCGGCGCCTACTATATTGCGGCTGCGGCCGATGAGATCTATGCCAATCGGGCCAGTCTTGTGGGTTCTATCGGGGTTGTGGCCGGTGGCTTCGGATTTACGGGAGTTATGGATAAGCTGGGCGTCGAGCGCCGGCTATATACAGCCGGCGACAACAAAGCCTTCCTGGATCCGTTCTCGCCTGAGCAAGAGCAGGAAGTGGTGTTCTGGCAAAGTGTGCTCGAAAATACCCATCAGCAGTTTATAGAGGCGGTAAAGAAAGGTCGTGGAGATCGCCTTGCTGACGATGAGCGCCTGTTCAGTGGTCTGGTGTGGAGTGGCGAGAAGGCACTGGAGTTGGGTCTTATTGATGGTCTGGGCAGCACCTCCTATGTTGCTAGGCAGATCATCGGCCAGGAAGATTTGGTTGATTACAGCCGGCGAAAAGGCCCGCTGCTCGATTTTGTTGACCAGCTTGGTCTGTCTTTTGGTCAGGGTGTTGCCAGCCAATTGGTAGAGTCGCGCTTAGAGTTACGATAATTGGGCGGCTGCAAATATCGTTAAGGTTCTAATAGAGGGTTTCTGCCCCAGGTTGTCAGCATGTTGTTGAGGGCAATCAGGGGCAGGCCAATCAGGCTGTTCGGGTCTCGGCCCTGCAATTCTCGGAACAGTGTGATGCCTAGTCCTTCCATTTTGAAGCTGCCGGCGCAGTCGTAGGGCTCTTCTTTACGTAGGTACGCCTCGATTTCGCCGGCGGTCAGCTCCCGGAAATGAACGGTAAAGTGTTCACAGCAAGATTGCAGTTTTCCGGAATCAACATCAAGGAGAGCGAGTCCGGTCAGAAAGCTAATGCTCTGGCCGCTGCTTCGTTCCAGTTGTTGGTGGGCCCTTGAGTAGGTTTCGGGTTTGCTTAGCAGGGTGCCATCAGGCAGCGCGGCCACTTGATCGGAGCCGATAATCCAATGCCCTGGGTGAGCGGCTGCCAGAGATTTGGCTTTAGTTTTCGCCAAACGCACTGCCAGAGCCTCGGGAGCTTCTCCTGGGGCAGGTGATTCATTTATATCTGGGCTTGCGCAGGAGAACGGCAGCCCAAGTCTTGCTAGGAGCTCCCGGCGGTATGGAGATGATGAGGCCAGTAGCAAGTGTTGTTGAGGCATGGGGGTTATCCTTTGAGAATTTTCGCCATTTTCTGTGCGCGTATCGTAGAATACACCTATGGAAACCGGAACCCCCGGCCAAAACCCTACGAAGTCTTTGACAGAAGCGAGCTTCGCCCCTAGAATTGCGCGCCTATGTCAAATGCGTCTAGTGCCGAATTACCGAAAATAGTCGACCCCTACAAGTTGGCGGAGCACAACAGCGTACTGGAGGGAGAAATTCCTATCAGTGCATTGTCTCGTTTCCGCGAAACTGTTTTGGGATTTGAAGAGGGCGCTGTATGCCGTGTTAAGTTGTCCTTTTATAAGGACGACCAGCGCCGCCGCATCGTCTCAGGCGAGCTGGAGGCTCCGGTAAACTTGGAGTGTCAGCGCTGTATGGGATCCATGGGGTCTGTGCTGACTTCTCAGTTTATACTGGGGCTGGTAACCAGTGATGAGCAGGCGCAGCGGTTGCCTAAAGATCTTGAACCGTATCTGACTGATGATTTCAGTGCGGATCTCTGGTCGATGGCGGAGGACGAGTTACTGCTGGTTTTGGCTCCGTATCCGCTTCACGATCGCGCCGAATGCCCGGCTAATGACGATCTGGAAGCCTACGAGCGAGACGGACCTTCTGCCCAGCCGGAGAAGAAAACAGGCGATAACCCGTTCAGCGTGCTGGCGGGGCTCAAGAATACGAAGCATTAATTCAGGCGTGGGTGTCCTTAAGGAAGCCGGCGCAATCAAATGAACACACGTTACTTGTAACGATATTCATGCAAAGTTTACGTTAACAGGTCAGGAGTAGAACCATGGCTGTACAGAAGAACCGTAAGACCCGTTCCAAGCGTGGCATGCGCCGTGCCCACGATGCTTTGAGCCCTGTAGCTCTGAGCACTGATTCAACCACTGGCGAAGTTCATCGTCGTCATCACGTGTCTCCGGACGGGTTCTATCGTGGCAAGCAGGTAATTGAAGCTAGCGACGAGTAATCTCGTTGTATAGCCGCACCAACCTCAGTCGATTGGACGAACGGTGAAACCGGTCACCATAGCGATTGACGCCATGAGTGGCGATCGGGGCCCAGCAGTGGTAGTTGCGGCGGCCCTCGAAGCGGTGCGTGAAAACAAAGCCTTGAGTTTTATTCTGGTGGGAATCCGGAGTGAACTTGAGGCTTTTTTGCGTGATGGGCACCCGAAAATCCGTGTTGTGGAAGCCGCGGACGTTGTCCGTATGAATGAGCGGCCATCCCACGCACTGCGCCACAAGAAAAATTCCTCCATGGCTATCGCTTTGGCCTTGGTTCGTGATGGCGAGGCTCAGGGGTGTGTGAGTGCGGGTAATACTGGTGCCCTGATGGCATTTGGTCGTTCTTTTATCCGTATGTATCCCGGTATAGAGCGCCCTGCAATTGCTAAGCTGATTCCCTCGCTGCGAGGGCGGTGTCATGTTCTGGATCTTGGCGCCAATGTGGACTCCAGCGCGGAAAATCTTTATCAGTATGCTCTGATGGGTTCGCTCATGGCCTCGGCAATCTGCGGTCAAGGCGAGCCGCGGGTTGCTTTGCTGAACGTTGGTGAAGAAGAGATAAAGGGCAATGAGCAAGTTCGCCTGGCCTCTCACATGCTCGCCCAGTGCGATTCCATTAACTATATCGGTTATGTTGAAGGCAGTGACCTTTTTCGCGACGTTGCGGATGTAGTCGTGTGCGACGGCTTTGTGGGTAATATTGCGCTGAAAACCGGCGAAGGAGTGGCCGGTTTGCTGATTGAGCTCATGGAACAGGCTTTTACGCGCGGGCTTTATGGGCGCTTTGTTGGCATTCTTGCCCGTCCTATTATCGGCCGGCTCCTTCGGTTGATGGATCCCTCCCGTCATAATGGTGCCAGCCTTCTTGGCCTTCAGGGTGTGGTTATAAAAAGCCATGGCAACGCCAATGAGCGCGCTATGCTGTCAGCTATCCGCCAGGCAGTTCGTGAGGTTGAGCTAGAAGTGCCACGGCGCATCAACGAACGCCTTGACGATCTGATGCTTTGATCGCCTGAGCCTGAAGTTGGTTTCGGTTATGCGGCTTGCTCGCGCTAAAACCGTCCAGCTTGTACTATTGGCTAATCTCCTGAAACTCCCAATGACGATAAGATCCCGCTTATGAAATCAGCCTTTATATTTCCCGGACAGGGTTCCCAATCGGTTGGCATGCTTTCCGCTGCTGCCGAGTCTTGGCCCATGATTAATAAAACCTTCGCTGAAGCTTCTAACGTGCTTGGCTACGATCTTTGGCATCTTTGCCAGAAAGGCCCAGCAGAAGAGCTTAATCAAACCATGGTTACCCAGCCGGCCATGCTGACCGCAAGCATAGCGCTCTGGCGGCAATGGTTTGTTGCAGGAGGCCCCAGGCCAGACTTTCTGGCGGGCCACAGCCTGGGCGAGTACAGCGCATTGGTGGCTGCTGAAAGCCTCGATTTTGTGGAGGCCGTTAAGTTAGTACGCCTGCGTGGGGAATTGATGCAGGAAGCCGTTCCCGCTGGTGAAGGCAAAATGGCGGCTATTCTTGGTTTGGAAGATGCCGATGTTGTCGCCGCCTGTGAAGAGGCGGCCAATGGTGATGTTGTAGCTGCTGTGAACTTCAATGCGCCGGGTCAGGTGGTTATTGCAGGTTCGGTTGCCGCTGTGGATCGGGCTATTGAGGCCTGTAAGGCAAAAGGCGCCCGTAAAGCCATGCCACTGCCGGTTAGCGTTCCTTCCCACTGTGCGCTGATGAAGGGTGCGGCAGAGGAGTTAGCGGAGGCATTGGATGACGTTCGCTTTAGCGATGCCGTTATTCCCGTTATACAGAATGTTAACGCTGCAGCAGAGTCAGATTCGGCTACACTGAAAGCTAATCTACTCAAGCAGCTTTATTCGCCTGTACTGTGGGCGGATTCGGTTCGCACTCTGGTTAAAAGTGATGTCAGCGTAGCCCTGGAATGTGGCACTGGCAAAGTGCTGGCAGGACTGGCCAAGCGAATTGACAAAGGGCTTGCCGTTCATGGGACGGAAGACTCGCAAGCACTGACCGCTGCACTTGCGGCATTTGAATCGTCTTGAAGAAAGGGAGTTGTGCATGTCTCTGGAAGGCAAAACAGCGCTGGTAACCGGTGCTACCCGGGGAATTGGAAAATCGATCGCTCTAGCACTTGCAGAGCAGGGTGCAGAGGTGGTGGGCACGGCCACTACTGCCGAGGGGGCCGCGACCATTACGGATAACCTCCAGGCTGCAGGTGTTAAGGGTTACGGCATTGTGATGAACGTTGCTGACCCCGAGAGTATTGATGTGGGCTTAAAAGAGATAGCCGAAAAATCCGGTGCGCCTCTGATTCTGGTCAATAATGCAGGTATTACCCGTGATAATCTGCTGATGCGGCTAAAAGATGACGACTGGGCGTCGGTGCTCGAAACCAACCTCTCAAGCGTGTACCGTACCAGTAAAGCTGTTTTACGTGGCATGGCAAAAGCACGTTGGGGGCGCGTTATTAACGTAAGCTCCGTGGTCGCCGGTATGGGTAATGCTGGGCAGGCTAATTATTGTGCTGCAAAGGCTGGTGTAGAGGGTTTCACCCGCAGCTTGGCGAAGGAAATGTCGAATCGCGGCATCACAGCGAACTGTGTTGCGCCCGGATTTATCGACACAGATATGACGAAAAAACTGGACGACAAGCAGCGTGAAGCTATGCTGGAAATTATACCCGCAGGTCGTCTAGGGCAGCCGGAAGAAGTAGCAGCTCTAGTTGCTTTTCTGGCATCGGATGTTGCCGGTTATGTGACTGGAGAGACCATTCACGTGAACGGCGGTATGTACATGGGATAAGCTTCGGTTTCGGAGCTCGTGCGCAACCCCTTGTCGCACAACATGTTTAACCGGATCCCTGCTTGTTTGCAGGTGGGGTTTACTCTAAACTGGCAGCACTTGAGTTGCTTGGTTGATACACAAAGTGAGGACATTATGAGTACAGTTGAAGAGCGCGTTAAGAAGATCGTTTGTGAACAGTTGGGCGTTAAAGAGTCCGAGGTTCAGAACTCATCTTCTTTTGTAGAGGATCTTGGCGCTGACTCACTGGACACCGTTGAGCTGGTCATGGCACTGGAAGAGGAATTTGAGACTGAGATTCCTGATGAAGAAGCCGAGAAGCTAGGCAGTGTTCAGGACGCGATCGACTATATTGTCGCGCATACCTGATACTCTGCAGTTAAGCTAGCCAGGCAAAAGCCGTCCTTGTCATTCAGTGAAGGACGGCTTTTTTATTGCCTGAGAATGGGCCTTTATGGCTTCATTCAAGATAACCGATAAGATGAAAAAGATCAGGTGAACAAGGTTATGAGTAAACGACGGGTTGTTATCACTGGTATGGGAATGTTGTCTCCGCTGGGAAACGATGTCGCGTCTTCCTGGGAGGGTATCCTGGCCGGCCGTAGCGGGATTGGTCTGATTGAACGCTTCGATGCCTCCGAATACAACACCCGGATTGGTGGTGCGATCAAAGATCTCGATCTGGAGTCTTACCTTTCTAACAAAGAAGCCAGAAAGCTGGATGCGTTTATTCACTACGGTCTGATTGCGGCTCAGCAGGCGGTAGACCACAGTGGCCTTGCGGAATACGACGATCTGGATCGCGAACGAGCGGGTATCGCCATCGGATCCGGTATTGGTGGGCTGGAGTACATCGAAAAAAGCGTGCTCACCATGGAGAAATCTGGTCCACGCAAAGTGTCACCATTCTTTGTTCCAGCGTCGGTGATTAACATGATCTCCGGTAACGCCGCTATTCGGTTTGGTTATCAGGGGCCGAACATTGCCATAGTGACAGCCTGCACCACAGGTACTCACAATATTGGATACGCTGCCCGCACGATTGCATACGGCGATGCAGACGTAATGCTTGCTGGTGGCTCTGAAATGGCAACAACGCGCACGGGAATGGCTGCGTTTTCCTCTGCCCGAGCCTTGTCCACCCGCAATGACGAACCAGAGAAAGCCAGCCGTCCTTGGGATAAAGACAGGGATGGGTTTGTGCTCAGTGACGGCGCCGGCGTGATGCTGCTGGAAGAGTTGGAGCATGCCAGAAAACGCGGTGCCACTATCTATGGCGAACTGGTCGGCTTTGGTATGAGTGATGATGCCCACCATATTACGGCGCCACCTGCAGACGGGGAGGGCGCAGCACGTTCTATGATTAACGCGCTACGAGACGCAGGGTTGCAGCCGGAAGACGTTGATTACATCAATGCTCATGGCACCTCCACGCAAGTGGGCGATGTCGCAGAAATTGCGGCTGTTAAGCGTGTGTTTGGTGATCACGCGAGTCAATTGGCCATGAGTAGCACCAAATCTATGACTGGGCACCTGTTGGGCGCAGCAGGTGCAGTTGAGGCCATCTTTTCATTGCTTGCTATACGAGATGGCGTACTGCCGCCCACCATTAATCTTGATAATCCCGATGAAGGCTGCGACCTGGATCTGGTTCCTAATAACTGTCGCAAGACAGATGTGCGCGTTGCTTTGTCTAACTCATTTGGCTTTGGCGGAACTAACGGCACGTTGATTATCCGTCGTTACGAAGGCTGAGGCGCTATGTTCAACCTTTGCTGGGCTGATGAAGGTGGCCTGCCGGCCGGCGATCGGGGAGTGGCATACGGTGATGGCCTGTTCGAGACCATAAGCATGCGTGGCAACAGGGGTGTTCTCCTGGCTCGCCACCTTGACCGTATGGTTCGCGATGCAGGCAGGCTGGGCATTCCTGTTGCCCTTACCGATCTTCGCAAAGCATGCACCGCAGCGGTTAATCGTTACGCAGACCGTTATACGAGTCAGCAGGCCGATGGTAGCTGGGTGCTCAAGTTAACTCTCACCCGAGGGGAGGGTGGTCGCGGCTACCAGCCGGGACTTGGAATTCGACCAAACCTTATGGTGTCTGCCAGTGCCATGCCATCAACACCGGTTGCGTCTGGAGTTGCTGCCGATTTTTCCCGTGTCCCGCTCACGGTGAACCCTCTTCTGGCGGGCATTAAATCACTCAATCGGCTGGAACAGGTTATGGCCGCCAGAGAGATTGAGGGCAATCTGTTTGAAGTCATCATGTCAGACAGTGCTGGCAACTTGGTTGAGGGAACCCGTACAAATTTACTTCTCAAAACGCCCGAGGGTTGGGTAACACCGCCGGCGAAGAGCCTTGCTGTGGCTGGCATATTGCGCCAATGGATGCTGGAAAGGCTAAGAGCTAGGGGTGAAGTAGTTGTGGAGCGTACTGTGAGTATCGCGGATGTTATGGGCCCGCACAGCCTTGGGCTCTTTCTTCTTAACAGTGTTATAGGTGCTGTTCCGGTTGGTGTTCTTGCAGGCCAGGATTTGCCTGTAGATGATGGACTTGCGACAATCTTCAATCCTTTCGAGCTGCTGGAATAATTCGTTTGTTTAAGAAACTTTTGGTTGCGGTTGTTTGTACCGTCGTGTTGGTTGGTGCGGGCACTGGTTTGTGGGTTTGGCAAGGGCTGGGCTCTCTCTCAAAGCCGGTTGTTATGGTCGAGCCGGTGCTATTTGATGTGTCTTCTGGTACTGCATTCAGTAGTGTTGCCAAGCAATTGGAAGCCCGTGGGTTGGTGGAAAAAAACTTGTGGGTGCGTGTTTACGGTCGTTTGTTTCCCGACCAAACCAGAATCAAAGCGGGGCAGTATGAATTCACCGACGGTATGACCGCTGAAGCCATGCTTGCAAAGATGGTTGAAGGTGACACCAAACACTGGTCTGTGCAGTTTATTGAAGGTTGGACTTTCAGCGACATGCGCGCTGCCCTTGCGTTAACAGAGCGTCTTGAGAAGCTCACTTCCCAGTGGTCGGATGCGCAAATTATGGAGGCGGTTGGTGCGGAAGGTGAGCACCCGGAAGGACGATTTTTCCCAGACACCTATCTGTTCACAAGTAACGAGTCAGATCTCGATCTTCTTCGGCGCTCATTCCAGCGAATGGAAAATGTACTCGCCGAAGAGTGGGAGAACCGGGAAGAAGGTTTGCCATACGATAGCGCCTATGAGGCGCTGATAATGGCCTCTATTGTTGAGCGCGAAACCGGTGCCCCTCATGAGCGGGAGCAGGTGGCTGGCGTATTTGTTCGGCGCTTGCAAAAACCCATGCGTTTGCAGACCGACCCTACCGTAATTTACGGCATGGGTGAGAAGTATAAAGGTCGCATAGGTAGCCGGGATCTGCGTACTCACACGCCGTACAACACCTACCGTATTGACGGGCTGCCGCCTACACCTATTGCTTTGCCTGGCCGTGAAGCCATCCATGCTTCGTTGCACCCCGGTTCTGGAAAAGCTCTCTACTTTGTGGCTCGCGGTGATGGCACTCATAAGTTTTCCAATACGCTGGCAGAGCACCAGAAGGCCGTTCGCGCTTTTCAGCTGAATCGCCGGTCGGATTACCGATCATCACCGGCAGGTAAGGATGATAAAAAATGATCGTTCGTGGCCGGTTTATTACCTTTGAGGGTACTGAGGGCGTGGGTAAATCTACCCAGATTGCCAATGCTGCTGACACCCTAAAAAACCTAGGTGTTGATTGCATGGTTACCCGTGAGCCCGGTGGCACACCTATGGCTGAGGCGATTCGTGAGCTGCTTCTGGCACCACGAGATGAGTCGGTAAATGAACTCACTGAGCTGCTCCTCATGTTTGCAGCCCGGGCACAACACCTTCATACATATATTCTTCCCGCCCTTGAAAAGGGGCAGTGGGTGCTGTGTGATCGCTTTACCGATGCAACGTTTGCCTACCAAGGTGGAGGCCGCGGCGTTCCAAGTGAGCAGATCGCGTTGCTGGAAAACTTGGTGCAGGGTGACGTGCGGCCCGATCATGTGGTTTTGTTGGACGCACCCGTCGAAACCGGTATGGCTCGGGCAAAACAGCGGGGGGAATTGGACCGATTTGAACAAGAAACCGTGTCTTTTTTCCAGCGCATTCGCGACACATATTTGGCTCGCGCGGCGATTGAGCCCGCTCGTTACAATATCGTTGATGCATCGGCTTCGCTGGAGCAGGTAAGCGCCAGAATCAGCGAACTTATGTGCAAGTTCCAGTCAGATCTGCTTTAATCGAGTTATATTCTCAATTAAAGGTTCCGGTTGCGTCTATGCTGGATGCCCGATTACTCAAACTACCAACTGCCTCTCACCAGCATCGCCATGAGCATCACCAAATAGTGGTTGGTGTTCACGGCGAAGCGGATTTGAGTGTTGACGGAACTGGCTCTCACTTAGATACGTGGAAAGCTTGCCTTGTGCCTACGGAAGCTCGGCACGATTACTGTGGCGATCACCAGAATCATGTTTTGGTCATCAATGTAGACCCTTCAAACCCAGCTATTTCTACCCCAGCCCACGCAGATTACGAACGTATGGTGCGAGTGTTCGAAAGGCCCCGTACCATCCAAATGGATAGCCGCTTACAAGGATTGGTTCAGTTTGCAGCAGGCGAGTTCGACCGGTCGCCCGATAACCACGCAATGCACGGCCATCTGGCGGCCAGTATTCTGTATTGCATGGCCGATCGAATGATTAGCCAAAAGGCCGTCACCTCCAATCGACACAATCTCAGCCCGGCTGCAATGCAGCGCTATATCAGGGCCAACCTGCACCGGAAACTTACAGTGCAGGAGTTAGCCAGTGAGGCCTGCTTAAGTGTCAGCAGGTTTCATGAAGTGTTCCGCGAGGTGGTTGGAACCACCCCTCACCAGTTTCTTTTACAGACTCGTCTTAACCAGGCCATCACTCTTTTGGTCTCGACGCCCCTTTCAGTATCGGAAATCAGTTACAGGGTCGGTTTTTCCTCCCAGAGTGCATTGACCAATGCATTGCGCAAACACAAGGGAACTACCCCTGCTAGACTGCAAATTAGTGATAACGTTGCCTGACTTTAAGTGACAAAAGCTCAGTCCCGTAGAATTCCGTAAAAGAATCGTAGGATTTTGTAAGCGGGGTATACGTAGTGATACTAGTCTTGTCGTGTTAAATTTCAGCCTACCAACTTGGTTGCAGTTTCGGTCGCAAATTGTGGATACTTAACTATAGTTAAGGTCGGGCGATGCGTTACCTTGCTCAAGTTCGGAAGGAATTCAAGTAAACAAGAAGAATGACACAGTAGGCTGGCATGCGTTGTCAGGCCTGTGCTTTGAGAGCGGATATAATCCGACTCATTAAACCGGAGGAGTTCCATGGCTATTGGTGTTTGGATTAGTCTATTTGCTTATTTTGCGGTGATGATTGGCATCGGCATTTTTGCGATGCGCACATCTACCTCTTCATCCGAAGATTACATGCTTGGCGGTAGGGGGCTCAGTCCAAAGGTAGCCGCTTTGTCTGCTGGCGCTTCAGACATGAGCGGGTGGTTGCTTCTGGGTCTTCCTGGGGCGATGTATGTGTCAGGTCTTGCTTCGGCGTGGATCGGCATTGGTCTGTTTGTGGGTGCGTTTATTAACTGGGTTATTGTTGCTCCCAGGCTGCGGTCTCAAACCGTTCATTACGGTAACGCCCTAACTATCCCGGCCTTCTTGGCGAACCGGTTTCCTACTCAGGCATTACCGCTGCGAACTGTGTCAGCCATCGTTATCGTGGTGTTTTTCGCGGTTTACACGGCGTCAGGCCTGGTAGCGGGTGGTAAGCTGTTTGAAAGTGCATTTGCGGGAATTTTCAACTTCGGTGGTTTGGGTGACTACGGCGTAGGTATCGTCATAACACTGGGCGTGGTGCTGGCCTACACAGTGGTTGGCGGGTTCTTGGCTGTGAGCATGACCGACTTCGTGCAGGGTTGCATTATGATGGTTGCGCTGGTGCTTATGCCGGCTGTTGTACTCTTTGGCGAAGGCGGTGGCGGTTTCGCCCAGGCGACAGCAACGCTGAATGAGGTAGATCCCACTCTGCTCTCATGGACGGAAGGACTTACCTTTATTGGATGGCTCTCAGCAGTAACGTGGGGCTTGGGTTACTTTGGTCAGCCGCACATCATTGTTCGCTTCATGGCGATTCGTTCAGTGAAAGAAGTTCCGACTGCTCGTAATATCGGCATGTCTTGGATGGCTATTTCGCTGATCGGCGCCATTGGCTTGGGTATTTTCGGCCGTGCCTACGCAGTGCGTAATGGCATAGAAGTTGACGATCCGGAGACCATCTTTATCATTCTTGCAGATTTGCTGTTCCATCCGTTGATCACAGGCTTCTTGTATGCGGCTCTGCTGGCCGCGGTAATGAGCACTATTTCCAGCCAGCTGCTGGTGGCTTCTTCGTCGCTGACAGAGGACTTTTACCGCTTGTTCCTGCGCAAAGAAGCAGGTGATCGTGAGTGTGTAAACGTTGGCCGTGTATGCGTAGTACTTGTGGGCCTTGTTGCTGCGGTAATCGCCTCTGATCCCACCTCAGATGTTTTGGGCTTGGTCGGTAACGCATGGGCAGGCTTTGGTTCAGCGTTTGGTCCGTTGATCATTCTCGCACTCATGTGGCCGCGCACGAATGGCGCTGGCGCACTGGCAGGCCTGATTGCGGGTGCAGGTACCGCTATGATCTGGGTATCCTTGGGCTGGAACGCTGAGTTCATGGGTGGCCCTGGTGTTTATGAAATCATGCCAGGCTTCGTAGCCTCCTTCATCGCGATCATGGTGGTGAGTCTTGCCACTGGCGATTCAAATGAATACCAGGCAGAGACTGGACAATAACCGATAGCGCGAATGGCGCTTGAGGTAAGAAAGGGGCTCCTACGGGAGCCCCTTTTTTTGTTTGTATCCCGAGCTTGGTACTCGGCTGGAAGAACCTGTGCCGTGCAGCTATCTTTAGAGAGTTACACTTCCAAGTGTGAGCCAAAACAATGATAAAAGGAGCCACTTTATGAGTAAGGATAGAATGCTGAAATGCGCCTCGGGACTATTAGCTGCTGCCGTGGTTTCCCTCTCCACCGGCGTTCAGGCGGAAGGGAATTATGTGATGGGCACAGCCACAACCGGGGGAACCTACTATCCCGTGGGTGTCGCTATTTCAACTCTCATCAAGGTTAAGCTTGAGCCGTCTAGCAATATATCGGTTTCTGCGATCAGTTCCGCCGGTTCGGGTGAGAACTTAAAGCTCATGGACGAAGACCAGATTCAGTTTGGTATTCTGCAGGGGCTCTATGGTGCATACGCTTGGAACGGCACCGGCCCGGTTCCCAAGGCCTACAAAGACTTGCGCTCGGTTTCCATGCTTTGGCAAAACGTAGAGCACTTTGTGGTGACCAAAGATGTTGCAAAAACCGGCACAATTGAAGATATGGCCAACCTTTACGGCGAGAGTTTTTCCATTGGTGCGAGGAATTCAGGCACCGAAGGTTCTGGCCGCTTTATTCTGGGCAAAGTTGGTATCGATCTGGATAAGGTAAATCTGGCTTATCAAGGCTACGGCCCCAGTGCCGATGCTCTTCAGAATGGCAATATTGATGGCATGAACATACCCGCTGGGGTACCTGCTGCCGCGGTAACCCGAGCCTATGCCAATATGGGTGAGGGGATTACCACCCTGAACTTCACACCGGAGCAGGTTGCAGAAGTTAACAGCGATTTCGAACTGTGGACGCCTTACACCATTCCTGCAGGCACCTATCCGAAGCAGGATCAGGATATCAATACCATTGCCCAGCCTAATATCCTGGCAGCCCGTGCAGATGTACCCGAGAAGGACGTTTATGAAATCACAAAAACCATCTACAACAACCTGCCGTTCTTGAACAATATTCACCCAGCAACCAAAGCCATGGCGCTTGAAAAAGCGATTGCAGGCCTGCCTCTGCCGCTTCATCCCGGAGCCGCACGTTTCTACAAGGAGCAGGGGCTTAATATACCTGAGCGACTGATTGCTCAGTAATGGTAACTGGTAACGCAGGCAGCGAGCCGGCCACTGCGGTTCGCGACGAGAGTGCTGCAGAGGCGAGTGAGCGATTGGGTCACCGGCTGATTGGACCGGTGATTTTTTGGCTTGCTATCGTCACCGCCGTTATTCACCTCTATTTCAACACTGTCTCCACGTTGTCGGAGTTGTGGAGCTCTGCTCTGCACTTCGGTCTTTTCGGTCTTATTTGCACGCTTACCACGCCCATGTTCAACGCTCGCTCGGTAGGAGGGCAGCGGATGGTGCTGGGTGTTGATGTGATGCTGGGGCTGACCGCACTAGGCTGTGCGTTTTACTTGATTATCTTCGAAGATGATCTTTATCAGCGTGGGTTTAACTTTGATACCGGTGATTGGATTGTCTCAATTGTTTCGGTGATGCTGATACTGGAGCTGGCCCGGCGAACCGTTGGTTGGTTTATTCCCGTTCTATGTATTGTTGCGCTGACCTATGTGGCTTGGTGGGGGCAGTATGTAGACGGTCTTTTCAATTTCCCAGGACTGTCTTGGGAGACGGTTCTCTATCGCTCTTATATTGGCGGCCAGGGAATGCTGGGGTCTATTGCCAGAATATCATGGACCTACGTGTTCATGTTTATCCTGTTTGGGGCTTTCTTAGTTAAGTCTGGGGCAGGGTACTTTATTATTGAGTTGGCTCGCTGCGCCGCAGGGCGATTCGTTGGCGGCCCAGGATTTGTCGCAGTATTTGCCTCCGGCCTTATGGGTTCGGTTTCAGGTTCTAGCGTTGCAAATACGGTGTCTACCGGCGTTATCACCATTCCACTGATGCGAAAGGCAGGTTTTCCGGCACGCTTTGCTGCAGGTGTTGAAGCGGCTGCCTCCACGGGTGGTCAGTTAATGCCGCCGGTGATGGGGGCGGGGGCGTTTATCATGGCCTCCTATACTCAGGTTTCTTACCTCACCATCATTGGCGTTGCCGCTCTTCCGGCCCTTCTCTATTTCGTCTCGGTAGCTATGTTTGTGCGTATCGAGGCTAAGCGCAGCCATGCCGTTAAGCTGGAAGACGATGCGGCGCCCTCACTCAAGGAAGTTCTCAAGGGCGGCTGGCATTTTTTGTTGCCTTTGATTGTTCTTGTCGCGGCGCTTGTACATGGATTTACGCCCACCTATGCGGCGGGTATTGCGATTCTGTCGGTTGTTGTGGCGTCATGGCTTTCAAAGCATCCTATGGGGCTTCGGGATATTCTCGACGCTCTGGTTATGGGTACGCGAAACATAACGACCACCGCAATATTGCTGATTACGGTTGGCCTGATTGTGATGGTGGTATCCACCACAGGCATTGGCAATACATTCTCTCTGATGATTACCGACTGGGCAGGTGGAAGCTTGCTGATTACGATTCTACTGGTCGCTTTGGCCTCCTTGATTCTGGGGATGGGGCTGCCCGTAACGGCAGCTTATATTGTGCTTGCCACGCTTTCAGCGCCAGCGATATACAACCTGATTGCGCAGAGCCAGTTGGTAGAGTTGATGGTGAATGGCAACCTGCCAGAGCAGGCCAAGGCCATTTTTATGCTGGCCGCGCCCGATAAGCTGTCGTTGCTCGATGCGCCCATGGATGCAGCAACGGCTCAGCAGTTGCTTTCTTTGGTGCCGGATACCTTCAGTAGCCAGCTTCTGGAGCAAGCCTTGTCACCTGCGGCCCTTTCGATGCTTCTGGTGGCTGCCCACATGGTTATCTTCTGGTTATCTCAGGATTCAAACGTTACACCGCCGGTGTGTTTGACCGCTTTTGCTGCCGCCGCCATTGCGGGAACGCCGCAGATGCGTACAGGCTTTACCGCCTGGAAGCTTGCCAAGGGCTTGTACATAGTGCCGCTGCTGTTTGCTTATTCGCCTCTCATTACCGGCGATTTTACTGAAATGATCCGGGTATTCTGTTTTGCCCTGTTTGGTCTCTATGCAATCATTGCAGGCCTTGAAGGCTACCTTGAGCACAAGCTCAATCTTCTGGTGCGGCTGCTTATGTTTCCTATTGGTGCGTTGATGCTTTGGCCACACGGCCATATTTGGGCAGACGGCGCTGGGCTGGTGATTTTTCTTTGTGTTTTGATATGGAGCAGTCGGTGTGGGCGTAGTTTGGATTCGGGTGACCCGGACAGAAAAGCGGAGACTGCGGGCGCTGCATGACGGTGATTGAAGTATTGGTGCTGCTTGCGGTGGGCGGCATTGCAGGCTTTATCAATGTGCTCTCAGCAGGTGGGTCGATGCTCACCCTGCCGCTTCTGATGTTTCTGGGGCTGCCGACGCAGGTTGCCAACGGCACCAACCGGGTAGCAATCATTTTGCAGAGCACAACCGCCGTGGCCAGTTTTAAGCGCCTTGGTCATGGCAATCTTCGGGTGAGTTTGCACCTGGCAGTTCCGGCGGTGCTGGGGGCACTTCTGGGTGCCTGGATAGCAACCTGGGTGGCAGACGCGATATTTGAGTGGGTGCTGATTATCGCCATGATCGGTGCCTCCATATTTATGCTGCTGCCGCAGCCCAAGCTGGACACTAATCCGTTAACACCAGATCGTCTAGGCCCGGTTATTTACATTGCCATGTTTTTGATCGGTGTATACGGTGGGTTTATTCAGGTAGGTGTAGGTGCACTGTTTCTGGTGGTTTTATACCGAATGCTGCGCATCGACCTGCGCCAGGTTAATGTGTTCAAAGTATCGATTATCCTCTTGTACACTTTGCCTGCACTGCTAATTTTCGCGGTAAACGGGCAGGTTCGTTGGGGGGTGGGCCTGGTCTTGGCCCTTGGTAATATCACTGGGGCATTTGTTGCTGTCAGAGTGAACCTGAGTGAGAAGGGTACGCACTGGGTAACGTGGATTACCCTTATAATGGCAAGCGCAATACTGGTCCGGCTTGTGGCCTATTAATCAGACATTGGGGAGAAGTTACGATGAAAGCGATGGTCATCGAGGAGTTTGGCGGCCCCGACGTTTTTGTAGAGCGGGAGGTGAAAGCTCCGGAACCGGTTGCCGGCCAAGTGCGAATCAAAGTAGTTGCTTCCAGCGTTAATCCGATTGAAACCAAGATCCGTTCTGGCCTGGTGAAAGCGGGGCCCGACATGCCAGCAATCTTGAATGGTGACGTCGCGGGTATTGTGGATAAGGTTGGAGCGGGAGTTACCTGTTTTTCCGAAGGCGACGAAGTATTCGGATGCGCCGGTGGTACCAAAGGTTGGCCGGGAGCGTTGGCAGACTTTATGGTCGCAGATGCTCGTTTACTGGCTAAGCGCACCTCGTTGATGACGCTACCGCTGGTTGAGTGTGCGGCGCTACCTCTGGTGTTTCTAACTGCCTGGTCGGCTCTCGTAGAGCGGGCAGAAATTCAGGCCGGTGAGCATGTTCTGATTCATGCCGGAACGGGAGGAGTAGGGCACGTCGCTATTCAAATAGCAAAGTATCTGAGGGCGCGCGTGGCTACCACAGTGTCTACGCCCGAAAAAGCAGAGTTGGCACGGCAACTTGGGGCGGATGATATTGTTTTTTACCGTGAAGAATCGGTTGATGCATACAAACAGCGACTAACCGGCGGGCAAGGTTTCAGTCTGGTGTTTGATACGGTAGGAAGAGAAAACGTGGATCGAGCCATTGAGGCAACAGCCATTTCAGGACGGTTGTGCTCCATCAATACCCGTTCTACTCATGACCTTAGTTTGATGCACGCCAAGGGTCTGACGCTTCATGTGATTTTTCGCTCAATCCCGTTGCTCCACGGTATCGGTATGGA
The DNA here is from genome assembly GCF_052094685.1 of Marinobacter sp. Lineage (GTDB taxonomy): Bacteria > Pseudomonadota > Gammaproteobacteria > Pseudomonadales > Oleiphilaceae > Marinobacter. The sequence continues at coordinate 5,704 of NZ_JBQDKB010000053.1, read as the reverse complement.
TGATCAGCCACGTCTGATATCCGCAATGAGCGAAATGTTGGAGCAGGGAACGATCCGGCCGTTACTGGATTATGAGCGTTTCACCTTTGCCCGGATTGCCGACGCTCACCGTCGCCTCGAATCCGGTCTCGCCGTTGGTAAAATCCTGTTGCAACGATAGGGGGATTTACGGTCATAAAAAAACGCCAGCCTTCCGGCTGGCGTTTTTCGTGGAGCTAAACCTTAAAGGCTAGAGCTTAAGCGATGTTCGCTTCAGCCGCTTTTGTAGTGTAGTTCTCCATTTGGTCGAAATTCAGGTATTTGTAGATCTCCTTCGACATGCTGTTCAGATCCTTGGCGTATTCCATGTACTCTGCCGCAGATGGAAGCTTGCCCAAAATCGCGCCCACAGAAGCCAGTTCTGCGGAGGTCAGGTACACGTTGGCACCATCGCCCAGACGGTTCGGGAAGTTACGAGTAGAGGTAGAAAGAACAGTGCTCTTGGCCGCTACACGTGCCTGGTTACCCATGCACAGTGAACAGCCTGGCATTTCAGTACGCACACCAGCGGTGCCGTAGATGTTGAAGTAGCCTTCTTCCATCAACTGCGCCTGGTCCATCTTGGTTGGCGGAGACATCCAAAGGCGAGTTTTTAGCGGCTCTTTGTTCGCCTCAAGCAGTTTGCCAGCAGCGCGGAAGTGGCCGATGTTGGTCATGCAAGAGCCAATGAACACTTCGTCCACCTTGTCGCCAGCCACTTCGGAAAGGGTCCGGGCATCGTCTGGGTCGTTCGGGCAGCACACGATTGGCTCTTTGATGTCGGCCAGATCGATCTCTACAACATGCGCATACTCGGCGTCTTTATCAGCCCGCATCAGCTTCGGATTGGCAATCCATTCTTCCATTTGCTTGGCGCGACGTTCCAGAGTGCGTGGGTCGCCATAACCTTCGGCAATCATCCAGCGCAGCATGGTGATGTTCGAGCGTAGGTACTCGGCTACTGACTCTTCAGACAGGTTGATAGTACAACCTGCGGCAGAGCGTTCGGCAGAAGCATCTGAAAGCTCAAATGCTTGCTCAGCAGTCAGGTGTTCAAGACCTTCGATCTCCAGAATACGGCCGGAGAATTCGTTAATCTTGCCTTTCTTCTCAACAGTCAGCATGCCTTGCTTGATGCCATACAGCGGAATAGCGTGTACCAGATCGCGTAGGGTGATGCCTGGCTGCATTTCGCCTTTGAAGCGAACCAGTACAGATTCAGGCATGTCCAGTGGCATAACGCCCGTGGCGGCAGCAAAGGCTACCAAACCAGAGCCAGCTGGGAACGAGATACCCATTGGGAAGCGGGTGTGGGAATCGCCACCGGTGCCGACGGTGTCTGGCAGCAGCATACGGTTCAGCCACGAGTGAATGATGCCGTCACCAGGGCGCAGGGAAACACCGCCACGGGTTTTGATGAAATCTGGCATGGTGTGCTGCATTTCAACGTCAACCGGCTTCGGATACGCTGCGGTGTGACAGAAAGACTGCATAACCAGATCAGCCTGGAAGCCCAAGCAAGCCAAATCTTTCAGCTCGTCACGGGTCATTGGGCCAGTGGTGTCCTGGGAGCCCACGGTAGTCATGTGTGGCTCGCAGTAGGTGCCAGGGCGAACGCCTTGGCCTTCTTCCAGGCCGCAGGCCTTGCCGACCATCTTCTGGCCCAGGGAAAAGCCCTTGGTGCCGGCTTCAGGGTCTTTGGGTAGACGGAACAGATCCGTTGCGCCCAGGCCCAGTGCGACACGTGCCTTGGCGGTCAGGCCTCGGCCGATAATCAGCGGAATACGGCCGCCGGCCTGAACTTCGTCCAGAATCACTTCGGATTTGAAACCAAACTCGGAGATGGTTTCTCCGGCTTCGTTCAAGATCTTGCCATCGTATGGGCGGATTTCAATCACGTCGCCCATGTTTAGATCGTCTACGGGGGCTTCGAATACCAGGGCGCCAGCATCTTCCATGGTGTTGAAGAAGATAGGGGCAACTTTGTTGCCGATGCACACACCGCCAGCACGTTTGTTCGGCACGCCAGGAATGTCTTCGCCGAAGAACCATAGCACCGAGTTGGTGGCAGACTTACGCGAAGAGCCAGTACCTACTACGTCGCCTACAAAGACAACGGGCAGGCCCTTGGCCTTGATTTCGTCAATCTGGCTCATTGGGCCGGTTACACCTTGCTCTTCCGGCTTCAGGCCGTCACGTTCCATTTTATAGGCAGCGCGGGCGTGCAGCGGGATGTCTGGGCGGGACCAGGCATCAGGAGCAGGAGACAGGTCATCGGTGTTGGTTTCGCCGGTTACCTTGAAAACCACCATCTTGGTGCTCTCGGCAACCTTGTTCTTATTGGTGAACCACTCGCCGTTGGCCCAGGACTCAACAACGGACTTGGCAATGGCGTTGCCAGCGTCCATTTTATCCTTCACATCGTTGAAGGCATCAAACATCAGCAGGGTGCGCTTGAGTTGCTCACCGGCCAGTTCTGCCAGATTGCTGTCGTCGAGCAGATCCACCAGAGTTTCAATATTATAGCCGCCTTGCATCATGCCCAGCAGTTGTACAGCTTTGGGCTTCTCCAGCAGCGGAGACGTTGCTTCACCTTTAACAATAGCGGTGAGGAAGGCTGCTTTTACATAGGCCGCTTCGTCTACGCCTGGTGGAATGCGGTTTTCCAACAAATCGACCAGAGTATGTTCTTCGCCTGCAGGCGGGTTCTTCAGCAGCTCAACCAGAGCGGCAGTTTGTTCGGCGTTCAGTGGCTTGGGGGGAATATCCAGAGCCGCACGTTCTGCAACGTGTTCACGGTAGGCTTCTAACACGGTTTGGACCCTCATCAGTTGGTATGTCCCGCAGCGTGGCATCATGCCTAGCGGGAGTTTTATGGGAGAAAGACCTTAAGTTGGCGCTGCATTCTATAGGAAAGCACTTATAAAGTTAAGTTGGACAGTGGTCGGAGAGACCTGATAGTGAGTTATAATCGCCCACCCATTGAATTGACGTTGTGCTTACCATGAACCACAAAACAGACTCCATGACTCTGGCGCTGCAAGAGATCCATGACTTTCTACCCTGCGCTACACCACGGCAGTGGATTGATAACGCCCTGGCCAATCAAGATCTGATGCTTATCGATCACGCCCATTGCGAGAAAAAAGCGGCGTCGACGGCGCTGAGCTTAATGTACCGTTACGTAGAGAACACCAATTTGCTTAACAAAATGTCTCGTTTGGCGCGGGAAGAGCTGCGTCACTTTGAACAAGTGCTGGCCATTATTAACAAGCGGGAGATAGCGTATTGTCACCTGACGCCCGCACGGTACGCGGCAGGCCTGCGCAAAGACGTACGCACGGATGATCCAGGCCGGTTGGTGGATGTAATGGTGGTGGGGGCCATCATCGAGGCGCGTTCATGCGAGCGGTTTGCCGCGCTTGTTCCGTTTTTGGATGATGAGTTGGCGGAATTTTACAGCAGCCTGCTCAAGTCAGAGGCGCGTCATTATCGGGATTACCTGGCTCTGGCCGAACAGGCCAACGAAGGGCCCGTAGATGAGCGAGTTGCGGAGTTTTTGGCTATAGAAAAACAGCTTGTTTTGGAGCCAGACAGTGAGTTCCGGTTTCACAGTGGGCCTGTTGCTTGAACGCTAGGCTAGTGCGCGGCACAGGCCAATCCAGGCGTCAATGCCGGCACTCCGGTACTTCTGCTTGTGCAGAATGAAGTAGAATTGCCGTTCAAAGTTCCTGTTTTTTGGTGTGCTCAGTGGCACTAAGCTACCACGCTTGAATGCATCGGCAAGCACGACTTCTGACAGGCAACCTATGCCCAAGTCGGCTTCCACGGCTCGTTTAATCGCTTCGGTGTGTTCCAGCTCAAGCAGTACGTTCAGGTCTGGGAGCAGGCCGTGCATGCCACGTTCGAAGCTTTGCCGGGTTCCGGAACCTTGTTCTCTCATAACCCAAGTCGCGTCTCGCAGATCTGCATCCGAGAGTTCTTTCTTGGCTGCCAGCGGGTGTGTGGGGGAGCAGAAGACCACCAGTTGGTCGCCGCGCCAAGGCAAAACTTCGAGCTCTGAAGATTGCAGCTCACCTTCAATAAGACCGATATCGAGTTCGAAATCTTTGACCCTGCGTGCGATGGTACTGGTATTGGCTACTTCTAGTGATACTCGGGGCTGGGTAGGGGTATTCATGTATTGGGCCATTACGCCAACAGCTAGATAGTTACCTATAGTTAAGGTGGCCCCGACTTTTAAGGCACCTACTTCGGTGTGTTTGCTAAAGGCCTGCTCCAGCTCTGTTGCTTGTGCGAGCACAGCTTCCACTTTGGGGCGATAGAGCCGCCCAAGCTCATTCAGTTGTAGGCGCTTGCCAACACGGTCGAATAATTGAATGTCGAATTGGTTTTCCAGTTCCTTGAGTGCGCTACTAGCAGCAGACTGCGACATAGCCAACGATTCTGCAGCACGGGTAATGTTCTGGAAGTGCGCGGCGGCTAGAAAGACTTCGAGTTGCCTGAAACTGTACTTCATAACAAAGCGCTCTAAATCGACATTATCGAATAAGGTTATGGGAATATCCCATTTCATCGATAGGTTAGTGATGCGGTAGACTCTACGCAATCCATATTTTAAACGTTCGCCGCCGATTCGGACAGGCAAGAGGTTTACATGAGCAACTTGATAAAAGAAACCGTTACCAGCGTACACCACTGGAACGACACCCTGTTCAGTTTCAAGACTAGTCGAGATCCAGGGTTTCGGTTCAAAAATGGCCATTTCGTGATGATTGGCCTGGAAACTGAAGGTAAGCCTTTAATGCGCGCCTACAGTATAGCCAGTGCGAATTATGAAGAGGAGCTGGAGTTCTTTTCTATCAAGGTACAGAACGGCCCGCTGACCTCGCGCCTGCAGAAAATTCAGGTGGGGGATGAGATTCTGGTAAGCCGAAAACCTACCGGAACCCTAATTCTGGACAACCTGCTGCCCGGCAAGAATTTGTGGCTGGTCAGCACTGGCACCGGGCTTGCCCCGTTTATGAGTATTATTAAAGACCCGGAGGTTTACGATGCCTTTGATAAGGTTATCCTCACTCACGGCGTAAGGTATGCCTCTGAACTTGCCTATCAGCAGGAAATTGAAGAGCTACCTGAAAACGAGTTCTTTGGTGAGATGGTTAAGGGCAAACTTGAATACTATCCAACGGTGACCCGTGAGCCTTTTCGTAATGAGGGCAGGCTTACCCACGCCATGCAGAGCGGCAAGATAACCGGTGATTTTGGTTTGCCTGACTTAAATCCTGAGGATGATCGATTCATGATCTGTGGTAGCCCGAGCATGCTTAAGGATACCTGTTCCATTCTCGACAGCATGGGCTTCAAAGAAGCTCGAGGTGGCGACATGGGGCATTACGTGATCGAGCGGGCGTTTGTGGAGAAGTAGAAGGAGAGCTGGCCAGTATCCTGCTGGCTTGCCTCGAATTAGATACGAAACTTGAAACCCGGCTGAAGGCCGGGCACAAGGAGCAGCGAAGCTGTCAAATGGCAAAGCCACCCAGCTTGGTTTCTAGATATTCTTCAATGCCTTCCTGAGCACCCTCCCGACCAAGACCGCTGCTCTTCATGCCCCCAAAGGGAGCTGCTGCGCTGGTTGGGTTAATGTCGTTGATGCCAATAATACCGAAATCCAGAGCTTCAAATG
>NZ_JBQDKB010000052.1:0-26590 GCF_052094685.1 Marinobacter sp. | reverse complement strand
TAGAGTCTTTTGACCAATTTGTGATTTTGCTGAAAAATACTGTCAGCCAGATGGTTTACAAGCACGCGATATCCACGGTTGTGCCTGCTCGGAATGTTCGCATTCCTCAGCAGGATCCAGCAGGAGAAAGTGAGCCTGAAGACTGATTCGTCCGGATTTCCGGTATTGCCACCCGCGTTCCTGACGAGCCCTTGGGCTCAGACGGTCGCGGGTGTTTGTTTTTATGACGCTAACAAACCGACTATTGCGGAGTTGATGCCCATTGTTTGAACGCCCGGATGTAGGTGAGCGAGCGATACTCGTGCACATCGATTTTTCGTCCCATGATGGCTCTGAAGATCCAGATGAATTCCGGGAGCTTGTGGCATCTGCCGGAGTTGAAGCAGTTGGGATTGTCACCGGATCACGCAAGCAGCCCAGCCCAAGATTGTTTGTGGGTGAAGGTAAGCTTGAGGAGATTCGCGACGCGGTAGCGCTGTATGAGGCTGATGTTGTCCTTTTTAATCATGCCCTTAGCCCCAGCCAAGAGAGAAATATTGAGCGCGAGCTCAAATGCCGCGTGCTGGATCGTACCGGCGTCATTTTGGATATATTTGCGCAGCGGGCTCGAACCCATGAAGGCAAACTGCAGGTAGAGCTGGCTCAGCTCGATCATATGTCAACGCGCCTGATTCGCGGCTGGACGCACCTTGAGCGACAAGGGGGTGGTATTGGTCTGCGTGGTCCCGGTGAAACCCAACTCGAGACAGACCGTCGGTTACTGCGAGAGCGCATCAAGTCTATCCACAAGCGGCTCGGCAAGGTTCGCCGTCAGCGTGACCAAGGCCGCAGGGCGCGTAAACGCGCCGAAATCCCGACCGTCTCTCTAGTCGGCTATACCAACGCTGGAAAATCAACCCTGTTCAACCGTGTCACCTCCTCTTCGGTATATACTGCAGATCAATTGTTCGCAACGTTGGATCCGACACTTCGGCGCCTGGAACTTCCAGATATCGGGCCGGTCGTAATGGCGGATACGGTAGGTTTTATTCGTCATCTGCCGCACAAGCTCGTTGAGGCGTTCAGGGCTACTCTGCAAGAGACTACAGAAGCCTCGCTTCTGTTGCATATTGTTGACAGTCATGACAGTCATCGCGATGAAAATATGGCGCAGGTTGAAGGTGTGCTGACTGAAATTGGCGCCGATGAGATACCCGTGCTTCAGGTATTCAATAAAATCGATTTGTTGGATAACTTTACCCCTCGGGTAGAGCGCAACGAAGAGGGTGTGCCTGTGCGGGCCTGGGTGTCGGCCGTTTCCGGTGAAGGTTTGGACGGCCTGTACGACGCCATCGTCGAGCGTTTGGCTGAAGATGTTGTACACTATTTTGTTTTGCTTGGGCCTGCCGATGGCAAGCTTCGAGCGCTTATGCACGAGGCAGGATCAGTGCTCAGCGAAGAGCACCGGGAAAACGGAGAAATGGTGCTCGAGACGCGGCTGCAATACCGTGACTGGTTGCAGCTCCTGAGCCGGGCTGGCATAAGCGAAGAATCGGTTCGCTTGGACAGCGAGCGCACTTGAAACCAAAGAGGCTATTGCCGGGGCGATGATAAATCCCTAGTATCTGCAGCCATTCGACACGTTAGGAACGGAGAGCATTATGGCCTGGAATGAACCGGGTGGAAACCGCAACGACAATGACCCCTGGGGAAATGGTGGTGGTCGTCGCGGCAATGATCAGGGGCCACCAGACCTTGATGAGGCACTGAAGAAGGGCCTGGACAAGCTCAACAAAATGTTGGGTGGTAAAGGCAAGAAATCAGGTGGTAGTGGCGGCAGTTCCAGTTCTGGCGGTAAGGGCGGTATTGGCGCCATTCTTGCGCTGGCCGGCATCCTCGTAGTGGGCTACGTGGTCTTCCAATCGTTTTATACGGTGGATGAGCAGGAGCGTGCGGTGGTGTTGCGGTTTGGTGAATACGCTAAAACTGAAAGCCCCGGTTTGAGGTTCAAGGTTCCGCTGATTGATGACGTGAGCAAGGTGGGCGTGACCAACGTAAGAACCGCCAAATCAAGCGGCCAGATGCTGACTCAGGATTCAAATCTGGTTACGGTCGATCTGCAGGTGCAGTATCGTGTCGGTGACGCGCGTGCTTACGTGCTGAATGTTCGCGATTCCAACCAGGCTCTGGCATTTGCAACCGACAGTGCGTTGCGTCACGAAGTTGGTAGTTCGTCGCTGGATGACGTGCTCACAGAAGGCCGTATAGAGCTAGCTGTTCGCACTGAACAGCGCCTTCAGAGCTTTCTGAAAGAATACGGAACCGGCCTTGAAATTGTCCGGGTTAACGTTGAGAGCACCCAACCGCCCGCAGCGGTACAAGATGCGTTCCGGGAAGTTCAGCGTGCCCGTGAAGACGAGCAGCGTGTGAAAGAAGAGGCAGAAACTTACCGAAACAAAGTGGTTCCTGAAGCTCGTGGTCAGGCCCAGCGCATGATCGAAGAGGCCAGTGCTTATAAGCAGGAAGTTGTCGAGCGTGCTCGCGGTGAAACAGCTCGTTTCCTGGAGTTGCTTGCCGTGTACCAAATGGCGCCGACGGTAACCCGCGAGCGTATGTACCTGCAGACGTTGGAAACTGTGTTTTCGAACAGTAGCAAGATTCTTGTGGATACCGAAGGCAGCGGCAATATGATGTATTTGCCACTGGATCGCCTCACTCAGGGCGGGTCGGCGCGAAGCGGAAGCGGATCCTCCGGCGGCGACGGCCAAATGGATGTTCAGGCTCTGACCGATCAGGTTATCCAGGAGTTGCGAACCAGACAGGACACTAATGTACGGAGGAGCAGATAATCATGGGACCTAAAGGTGTAGTGGGCCTTGCAGGCGCCCTGATCGTCGTCCTGCTGGTACTGTCGAGTGTTTTTATCATTCCGGAGACCCATCGTGGGGTTATGCTAAGGTTTGGCGAGTTGGTTGAAACCGACATCCAGGCAGGCATTCACTTCAAGGTGCCGGTGATTGATCAGGTTCGGGAGTTTGATATCCGCGTGCTGACCATGGATCTGCCTTCACGGCAGTACCTGACGGTTGAAAAGAAGCCGCTGGATGTGGACTCCTATATTGTCTGGAAAATCCGCGATGTGGATCAGTTCTACCGGGCTACAGGCGGGGATGAGTTTCGTGCCCAGTCGCTGCTGTTGTCCCGGGTGGACAACGGGCTGCGTAATCAGTTTGGTGTTCGCACCATGCACGAGGTGGTCTCAGGCCAGCGTGATCAGCTCATGCACGACCTTCGTGACCAAGTTAATGAAACCTCTGTGAAAGAGTTCGGTATCGAAGTTCGAGATATCCGGGTTAAAGCCATAGAGCTTCCCGGGCAGGTGAGCGAAAACGTGTATCGCCGGATGGCGGCTGAGCGTGAGAAGTTAGCTCAGGAATTCCGCTCCCGCGGACGTGAGTTAGCAGAAGGGATTCGCGCGGATGCAGACCGTCAGAAAACCGTTACCTTGGCAGAGGCCTTTGCGTCCTCTGAAGAAACTCGGGGTGAAGGCGACGGTGAAGCCGCACGGGTTTACGCAGACGCTTATGGCTCCAACTCGGAGTTCTATAGCTTCTACCGTAGCCTACAGGCATATCGGAACACCTTCGCTAACAAAGACGACCTAATGGTTATTGACTCCAAAAGCGAGTTCATGAAATTCCTGAAGGACTCGAGCGGCGGAAGTTAAAACCGGCTCTGTAGACCGAAAAACCGGAATGCCTAGGTATTCCGGTTTTTTTGTGTCTGCCAACAGTGTAAAATCCCTCAGGTTTTGGTTCGGGTTTTTCTGCCCTGAATGTCACCCTATAAAACCTGCGAGCTTCCTTTGCAACATGAGTGGAGTGGACAGGATGGACAACGGAATCTCATGACAGTATCTGATCGCTGGTTGCTGCCGGACGGGGTGGAGGATATTTTGCCGCCACTGGCCGGACAGATAGAGTCCCTGCGCCGGGATGTAATGGATACCTGCCAGCGTTGGGGTTATCAACTGGTAATTCCACCGCTTATCGAATACCTCGAATCCCTTTTTACCGGGACAGGGCACGACCTGGAGTTGCAGACCTTCAAGCTGACGGATCAGCTGACTGGTCGCATGATGGGTGTTCGTGCCGACATGACCCCTCAGGCTGCGCGTATCGACGCTCACACTCTAGGGCAGGAAGGGATTACGCGCCTGTGTTATGCCGGGCACGTGTTGCATACCCGGCCAAAACACATGCTGACAGGGCGCACGCCTATTCAGGCCGGTTGTGAATTGTTTGGCAGTGCATCGGAAGCGGCAGATCTGGAAATTATCAGCCTGATGCTAGCCTCCTTGCGCGTTGCCGGGCTGCCAAAAGTTCATTTGGATTTGGCTCATGTGTCTATTTACGAAAGCCTGATTGGCGAGGCTGGGTTTGATCGAGACACGAATGCCAAGATCTTCGACGCCATGGGGCGCAAATCTGTACCTGAACTGGACGAGCTACTGGGTGATTGCCCGGCGGGTTCAGCGGGTGCTCGTCTGCGTGAGCTTGCTCGTGTCAGTGGTGGTCCGGAAGCTCTGAACGAGGCGCGCGGAATACTCAGCGGCGGCTCCGATCATTTGAGCGCAGCTCTCGAACAGTTGGATCGGGTTGCAGAAATGCTTGAAAAAGACTTCCCTGAAGTCAGTTTCGGTTTCGATTTCTGCGAGCTGCGCGGTTACAACTACCACACTGGCTTGGTGTTTGCGGCTTATGCGCCTGGCCATGGTGATGCTGTTGCTAAAGGCGGCCGTTACGATGCAATTGGTAGTGATTTCGGCAGGGCGCGCCCTGCAACTGGTTTTAGCCTCGACATAAGAGCCCTAGTAACTTTGGGTGATCACTCTGTAAGCCCTAGCAAGGCAGTGTGGGCACCTGCAGTGAATGATGAGGCTTTAGAAAAGGCCATCTCAGAACTACGGGTGACCGACACTGTTGTGCGGGCATTACCTGAAGACAACGAAGTAGATCCCTCAAACCGGGGCTGCGATCGAAAGTTGGTACAGCAGGGTGATCACTGGGTGGTTCAGAAGCTGAGTTAATACTGCATTAAAGCCAGTGAGCTGCAGTGAACTCATACAGGTACATTTGCCAAATTTGCAAGACGCACGCCTAACCGTGTGCGCATTGAGAGAGAATCATGGGTAAAAACGTTGTTGTGCTGGGCACCCAATGGGGTGATGAAGGCAAGGGTAAAATCGTCGATCTGTTGACAGAAAAAGTGGCAGCGGTGGTACGTTTTCAGGGTGGCCACAATGCGGGCCATACCCTGGTCATCGACGGTAAGAAAACGGCTCTGCACCTGATTCCCTCCGGTATTCTCCGGCAGAACGTTCAATGCCTGATTGGCAATGGTGTTGTTCTATCACCGGAAGCACTGCTGAAAGAAGTCCGCGGGCTGGAAGCGTCTGGCGTGGCGGTTCGAGATCGGCTTCGCATCAGCCTGGCGTGCCCGCTCATCTTGCGTACCCACGTGCGCATCGATCAGGCTCGCGAGCGCGCCAAGGGTAATGACAAAATTGGCACCACTGGCCGTGGCATAGGCCCTGCGTATGAAGACAAGGTGTCCCGTCGTGGCGTACGTCTTGGTGATCTGCACAATCTGGCAGATTTCGAGGCGAAACTGCGGGAGATTATGTCTTACCACAACTTCGTGCTGACGCAGTATTTCAAAGAAGAAGCTGAAGATATCGATGCGGCCCTTGAAGAGCTGAAGCAAATGGGCGAAGAGATCCTGCCCATGGCTGCCGATGTAACCGACTTGCTCCATGAATATCGCAAGCGCGGCGACGATATCATGTTCGAAGGTGCTCAAGGTTCCTTGTTGGACATAGATTTGGGTACCTATCCGTTCGTAACATCCTCTAACACCACAGCGGGCGGTACGGCTACAGGTTCTGGTTTCGGTCCTCTATATCTGGACTACGTGTTGGGCATTACTAAGGCCTATACCACTCGTGTTGGCGCTGGCCCGTTCCCCACAGAGCTTTTTGATGAAATGGGCGAGCACCTGGCCATTAAAGGTAATGAGGTAGGCACCACGACAGGTCGCTCCCGCCGTTGTGGTTGGTTTGATGCCGTTGCGCTGCGCCACGCTATCCAGATCAACAGTGTGTCGGGTATTTGCCTGACGAAGTTGGATGTTCTTGATGGACTGGAAACTGTGAAGGTGTGCGTGGGCTATAAAACGCCTAATGGCGAAATTACCCGCCCGCCGATTGGCTGTGACAGCTACAAGGATATCGAGCCGATCTACATTGAGCTGCCGGGCTGGAGCGAAAGTACATTCGGGCTGACCACGCTGGAACAGTTGCCGGAAAATGCTAAGGCGTACATTCAGTTTCTGGAAAAGCAGATTGAAGCGCCCATCGATATTATCTCCACCGGTCCAGACCGTGTTGAAACCATTACCCTGCGCCATCCATTTGGCGGTTAGTTGGTTAGTGTTTCAAAAAACCGCCCTGCCTTAATCGGCACGGCGGTTTTTTTGTGCTCCTTTTTTATGTTCAGGGTTTTTCGGCGATGATCGTTGCCCGCAGCGGGCCAGGATAGCCTTCAATGGTTTTGGTGAGGTCTTCAGGGTCTAGAAAATCCTGAAGGGAGTTGAAGCGCATCCAGTCTGTGCTGCGCTGTTCACCTGTGGTGGTCTCGGACACATCCACCACCCGGGCGTTGCGGAACCCGGTGCGGTCTAGCCAGCGCAGCAGCGTGTCGCAACTGGGTAGAAACCATACGTTACGCATTTGCCCATAGCGATCTTCTGGCATCAAGCTGTGGCCTTCCGGCCCTTCTACAACCAGAGTTTCCAACACCAGTTCTCCGCCCCTACGCAGAGTACCTTTGAGCTCTAACAGGTGATCTAGAGGCGATCGCCGATGGTACAAAACACCCATTGAAAAGGTGGTGTCAAAGGCTTCAAGCCCTTCAGGCAAGTCCTCCATGCGTATCGGTAGCAGATCCACCGGCACATTACCCAGATAGCGCTTTACGCTGAGAAACTGGAACATGAACAGTAGCCCGGGATCAATCCCGACCACCCGCTTAGCGCCGTCGCCCAGCATGCGCCAGCAGTGGTATCCAGAGCCACAACCTACGTCCAGAATGTGTCGGCCGGAAAGATCCGACAGATAAGGCGATACCCGATCCCACTTCCAGTCGGATCGCCATTCGGTATCAATGTGGACGCCGAAAAGGTCAAAGGGCCCCTTGCGCCAAGGCATAAGGCCCCGGAGCCCGCTTTCAAGTGTCTCTTGTTGGCTAACGCTCAGGACATGGGGCGAGCCAAGAGTGATGGCAGAAGCATTGAGTTCTGCTGTCGCGTCGAGTATATCCGGGAGGCTGTCCATTGCCGACTGCCAGCGATCCAGGTCGCCGTGGGGGTTGTTGTCAAACCGATGAGCCAGCTGGGCTCTGATCACCTCCGCCCATTTGCTCTGATCGGTATTGTCTAGCTCGGTTAACAGTTGCCCGAAACAGCTTCGCCAGTCAAAATTTGCCATGTTTTGCTCGTTCTCCGTATGCGGGTCAGTCGGCCTTGATGGCCAGCATGGATACGAAGTTGAAGCACTGATACCACACCAATACGCGATCAAATCCCGCGTCTTTCAGGCGCTGCTTATGAGCGTCCAAGGTTTCTGGAATCAGAACCTGTTCTATGGCGCTCCGTTTCTGGCTTATTTCCAAGTCGGAATAGCCGTTAGCACGCTTGAATTCGTGGTGCAGGCGGGTCTGAATGGCCTGTTCATCTTCAGAATCGAAGCGAATTTTTTCCGAAAGGATCAGCGCACCACCAGGCAAGGTGGCGTTGGCGATTTTGCTCAACAGGCTGCTACGTTGCTCTGGCGGAACAAACTGCAGAGTATAATTCAGAGTTGTAACGGAGGCATTCGTCAGCTCTGTTTCCTGTATGTCCTCACAGCGCAGGCTTACCGGCAGTGAGTGATCGTCCAGCGCTATGTAATGTTCGCAACGTTCTAGCATCGCCTCAGAATTATCCACACCCACGAGCGAGCAGTTGTCGAACGCAATGCCGTGGCGCATAGCCAAAGTGGAAGCGCCGAGCGAACAGCCTAGGTCATAGCAGTTGGAGCCCGGCTGAGCGTACTGTTCGGTAATCACCTCAATCATCGGGATAATGGTGGTGTAGCCGGGAACTGAGCGCCGGATCATGTCTGGGAATACGCGCGCCACGGCAGCGTCAAAACGAAAATCTTCTGGCTGCCGCTCCGTGGCGAACAGCCGGTCTGTTACCGGCTCTACAGAACGGTCAGCTTTACTCATCCCCAGCTTCCTCTTCTGATTGTGCTGGCTCGTCAGGCTGAGGTGCGGGCTGGTGGCAGCGCACACCACGGTTCTTGTAATCCACAAGAATGCCGCGGAAGGTTGGGTCTACGTCGGAAGCGATGGCCATGTAGCCGTTTTCGCAGACACCGTGGAGCTCCGAGGACTTTGGAGACATGCGAAAAGTGTCACCCGGTGTGATATGAATCGCCTGGAAGTCGCCCACAGGTACGTGATCTTTGTTGTCTGAGTGCTTGATGCTTCCGCTGAGCTCCAGCACGACTACAGTACCTACGATGGCGACCAAGCCGGTCACAAACAGGCTGCGGATGGTGTAACGGGCCTCGTTCTGGCTCATGCTTACCTCATTTTGAACGTGAATGAATAATCAGTATTGGCCGGGAAGAGTAATAGACGGAGCTTGCAGAGCCGCCAGTTGTTCTCTCAGTGATAACACCTGATCCGACCAGAATCTGGGCTGGGCAAACCAAGGGAAAAAACGCGGAAAAGCAGGGTCGTCCCAGCGTTTCGCGAGCCAGGCGCAGTGGCTAATCTGCCGATAACAACGCAAAGGCTCAATCAGATGTCTTTCGCGGCGATTAAAGTCCCTGAAGGTTTCGTAGCCTTCCAGTAGCTCCCCCAGTTGAGCGCCGCGTTCGCTATCTTCGCCGTTCAACAATAGCCACATATCCTGTATGGCAGGGCCGGTGCGGCAGTCGTCCATATCCACAAAAAGCATCTGCTCGTCTCGGCATAGTATGTTGCCGGCATGGCAGTCTCCGTGCAGTCGCAGTGTTTCCACCGTCCCGGCGTCTTCAATGCGGGCATGACAGTGAGTAAGCAAATCTGGTATCAGGCTGTCCCATGCCGGCCGAAGATCTTTCGGAATCCAATCCCCTTCTAGCAACAGGGCATTGCTAGCTTCAATGCCACCCATAACCGATAGGGCTGAGCGGTGTTGAAATGGCTTAAGGGCACCAATGTTGTGAATCTGTGCTAGCCACTGACCGAGCCGGTATAGGGTGTCGGTCACACTTGTATCTGGTGCCTGGCCGCCACGCTGGTTGAAGACGGCGAACAAAAAATCACCGTGTTTCCCGAGGGTGTCGCCGGATGGCATTACCAAGGGTGCTACCACCGGAATATCGGCTTCCAGCAGCTCCCGGGTAAACTCATGCTCCTCGCGTACCTGTTCGTTGGTCCAGCGTCCAGGGCGATAGAACTTGGTGATCACCGGAGGGCCTTCGTCCAACCCTATTTGGTACACGCGGTTTTCATAGCTGTTTAAAGCAAACAGGCGTCCACTGACTGCGAAACCGGCCTCTTCCATGGCATCCAGAATCGCGTCTGGAGTCAGAGCATCGTATGGATGTGTGGATACGTTCATCATAAAGTGAAGCCGGGTGGTAAATGTGGGCCCAAGTATACCTGCTTGGCAGTGCTCTCGTAATGCGAGGCGGGGATGTTTCCATGGGTTCCGGCCTGCGCGGTATTGGGTTAACGTAAACACCATGGGTTTCCGGTTATCGGAAACGGCTAGCCGGCAGGTAACAGGTAGCAGGTTTATCACGTGACAAGCGATTTTCTGGAAGTAGATACCGTAGTGATCGGAGCCGGTGTTGTCGGGCTCGCGGTGGCGCGACGACTTGCTCAGGCTGGTCGGGAGGTGATTGTTTTGGAAGCGGGTGACCGCTTTGGTGAGGGCATATCTTCACGCAATAGTGAGGTTGTTCATGCCGGGATTTACTACCCAGAGAATTCCCTGAAAGCCTACCTTTGCGTGGAGGGCCGTCGGCAGTTGTACGACTACTGCGAACGCCGGAAAGTAGGGCATCGCAAGTGCGGTAAGTGGATTATCGCCACCCATGAAGCACAAAACTCGATGCTTGAGAGCATTCAGCAGCACGCTGCGATCAATGGAGTGCCTCTGGTTCTGAAGGAAGGTGCTGCCGTAGCCCGGCAGCTACCGGAGGTAAGCGTGAGCGCCGGGCTCTGGTCGTCGGAGACTGGTATTTTGGATACCCACGGCCTAATGCTGGCTTTGCTCGGCGAATTGGAAGATTCGGGTGGCTCGCTTGTACTGCGTTCACCGGTTGAGCACGTAGAATCGACGAAAGGCGCTCACACGTTGCAGATCGCAGGCCCATCGCCATGCTGGCTCAAGGCTCGGAATCTGGTTAATGCGGCCGGGTTGGGTGCCGTTCCGCTTGCTCAAAAATGGGAGGGGCTCCCAGAAGAGTGGAAACCGACACAGTGGTTTGCCCGGGGCGTGTATTTTAGCTACAGCGGTCGCCATCCTTTTAGTAGCCTGATCTACCCGGTTCCTGAATCTGGCGGTCTGGGTGTTCACCTGACTCTTGATCTCGCCGGTCAGGCGCGCTTTGGCCCGGATGTAGAGTGGATCAAACAGGAAGATTACAGAGTGGATCCCAGGCGGGTGCATGCGTTTGCTGCCAGTATCAAACAATGGTGGCCCAGCCTTGACGCAGAGCGCCTTCAGCCAGCTTATGCCGGTATCCGGCCAAAGCTAACAGATGCCGGTGGCGGTTTTTTTGATTTCAGAGTAGATGGTCCAGAGGCGCATGGTGTTCCGGGGTTGGTGAACCTTTTTGGTATTGAGTCACCGGGGCTAACATCTTGCCTGGCGATTGCCGATCTGGTGCAGAAAAAGTTGGCCTAAGCCAGGCAGAGTTATCCGGGTGTACGGGCCAGTGCCCAAACTTGAATGTCCTTTGCCCCTGCATTTCGCAATGTTTCCGAAAGCGCTCGCATGGTTGCGCCGGTCGTAACGACATCATCTACGATGGCTACCCGTTCTGGTACATCGGTGCACACTTCAAACACGCCTTGCAGATTTGCCAGCCTGGCTTCCCTACTCAGTCCTCGCTGAGCCTGAACCTTCCGAACTCGGCGAACAACGCCCGTATCAACAGGGATGCCCAGCGTTTCACCTAAGCGTTCGGCAATATCTCTTGCCTGATTAAAACCCCGTGCGCGTCGGCGAGCAGGAAGCATGGGCGAGGGGATTAATAAGGTCGGTTTCTCATCGCTACGATTCAAAAAAACAGATTCGAGGTGGTGTGAGAAGCCTGCAATCAGTGGCCGGGCAAATTTATGCTGACTGCTGTATTTATAACGGCTGATCATGTTGTCGATCGGATACTGATAGCGCCAAGGTATGAAAGAACGATCGAAAGGAGGTGGTGATTTCAGGCAGTCACCGCAAAGGTGATTGTCACCGGAGAAGGCTAGAGGTAGGGCGCAGCATCGGCAGTGCCACCGGTTAATCGGCAGGTCTGCCTGGCAAAGGCTGCATAAACCGTTGATAGCATTGGCACAAAGGCAACCAACGCACAGGCCTTTGGATTCTTCCCTGTTAACCATGGCCGACATTAAGGTTGACAGCCAGCTTGATCCCTTTATCATCTGTTTCATCCGTAAACCCAGAGACCGAAAAAGGTTAACAGGACTTCTTCATGACTGCCACCGCATTACGCCACGACTGGACGCTTCAAGAAGCCAGGTCACTTTTCGAACTTCCTTTTAATGATTTGTTGTTCCGGGCTCAGTCGGTACACCGAGAATATTTTGATCCCAATGAGGTGCAGGTAAGTACTTTGCTGTCGATTAAAACCGGTGCCTGTCCGGAAGACTGCAAATATTGCCCTCAGAGTGGCCACTACAACACCGGTCTGGAAAAGGAAAAGCTGCTGGAAATTGAAAAGGTGGTTGCTGAAGCCCGTGCTGCCCGGGGAAAAGGCGCTTCGCGTTTTTGCATGGGTGCCGCGTGGCGCAGCCCGGCGGCGAAGGATATGCCCTATGTTCTGGATATGATTCAGCAGGTGAAATCGTTAGGTCTGGAAACCTGCATGACGCTCGGCATGCTGAAGCCAGAGCAGGCGGAAGAGCTGGCAGAGGCAGGGCTGGATTACTACAACCATAACCTTGATACCTCTGAGAAGTATTACAGCCACATCATCACCACACGCACCTATCAGGATCGTCTGGATACGCTTGATAACGTGCGCAATGCCGGCATGAAGGTGTGCTGTGGCGGCATTGTGGGTATGGGCGAAGATGAAGACGACCGGGTTGGTCTACTGGCTCAGTTGGCGAATTTGCCGCATCACCCGGAAAGTGTGCCGGTGAATATGTTGGTGAAGGTGAAAGGGACACCTATGGAGAATGTGGAGGATCTGGACCCGTTTGTGTTTATCCGCGTTCTTGCGGTTGCTCGGATCATGATGCCAGCTTCTCATGTGCGGCTCTCTGCAGGTCGGGAAATGATGAATGAACAGATGCAGGCGTTGTGTTTCTTTGCCGGTGCGAATTCAATTTTCTACGGCGAGAAGCTGCTGACGACATCGAATCCGGAGGCGGATGCGGATATGGAGTTGTTCCGTCGCTTGGGAATTCGGCCGGAGCAGCGGCAGCAGTGTGCAACGGAGGCTCAAGAGGAAGAGGTGATTGCCGGCGATTTGGAGCATGAGGCGACTCGACACATGTTTTATGACGCTACTCGGGAATCTGCCTGACCTGCATTGGAGCGAGTAACATGCGGGATTTCGCGTCTGAACTAGAACAGCGAAAACAGGCTGGGCTCTACCGCACACGCCGGCAAATTTCGGGCCCTCAACAGCCGGTTTTAACATCCGATGGCAAGCGGTTGTTATCGTTCTGTAGCAACGATTATCTTGGCTTGGCCAGCCACCCCGCGAATATTGAAGCCCTCCGATGTGCCTTGCCTGAAACCGGGCTTGGGGGGGCATCATCCCATCTAATCTGTGGACACCATGAAGCACATCATCGCTTGGAAGAACGTCTTTCGGGGTTCACTAAGCGCAGTTCGGCGCTGTTTTTCTCAACCGGTTATATGGCCAACTTAGGTGTGATCTCCGCGCTGGCGGGACGGGGGGATACGGTTTTTTCAGATCGGCTGAACCATGCCTCTATTATCGATGGCTGTATTTTGAGTCGCGCGAAGGTGCGTCGGTATGCCCATGGGGATGTGGCGCAACTTGCGGCCATGCTTTCTGAGACGTCTGGTCACAAGCTGGTGGTGACAGACGGTGTGTTCAGCATGGATGGCGATGTGGCGCCCCTGCGGGAGCTGGTGCAGGTTTGCCGAAGTCACGATGCGTTGCTGGTGGTTGATGATGCCCACGGCTTCGGTGTTCTTGGGCCGCAAGGGCAGGGAAGCGTGGCGGAACTTGGGTTGTCTGAGGAGGATGTGCCGGTTCTCGTTGGAACACTGGGTAAGGCTGTAGGCACCAGCGGTGCCTTTGTGGCTGGGCCAAAAGTGCTAATGGATTATTTGGTGCAAAAGGCCCGTACTTATATTTACACCACGGCGATGCCGCCGTCGTTGGCGCTGGCTACCTGTGCCAGTCTTGATTTGACTGAGCAAGGCGATGAACGGCGTTCGCATCTGGAAGGCTTAATTGAGCGGTTCCGGCGAGAGGCTATCGTTTTGGGTTACGAGCTAATGCCCTCGCGCACGCCCATTCAGCCGATTATGATCGGCAACAATTGGGTGGCGTTGGCGCTGAGTCAGGCCCTTGAGGCGCGTGGGCTGTTGGTAACCGCCATTCGGCCGCCGACGGTGCCTGCAGGTGAGGCGCGTTTGCGGGTTACGTTTAGTGCGGCTCACTCCCATGAGGATCTGGATTACCTGATGCAGGCTCTGGCGGATTGCCGGCACCTATTGGATAAAAAGGATGTCGCGTCGTGAGCTTTTCGCGAGAGGCCGCGCGCCTGGTTGTGGTTGGCGGCTGGGGTGTTCCCGTGGAAATGTTGGCGGAGCTCTATGAGTTCTGGCCCGGGAAAGTGGAATTGGTCTCTCTGGACGACAAGCTTGTATCCCGTTGCGACTCGGTTTCTACGGTGGCAGATGAATTGTTGTCACGCTACACCGAACCATCGATCTGGATGGGGTGGTCTCTGGGTGCTCAGGTTGTTATGGAAGCGGCTTGCCGGGATACAGGCGCGGTTTCTGGAGTGATCACCCTTGCCGGTTTCCCGAGGTTTCTTGCAAATGAGCATTGGCCCTATGGCATGTCAGCGGACCAATTTGAGGCATTTAGTGGCGGCCTGGGTAGAGAGAGTAAGCGCTATTGGCTACATTTTTTGCTTTTGATGATCAGCGGTGCAGCCGAAGCGCGTGTTGAGCGCCAGCGGCTTAAAGGCTGGCTCGATAAAGGGCCACTTGTATCAACGGATAATCTGGCCAAAAGTCTGGAATGGCTCCGACATGCGGATCAGCGCTCGCTGTGGTCCCATATTGGCCTTCCAGTGCTCCATGTTACAGGCGGGCGCGATCAGGTTGTGTCTTCATGGGCTGGTGGTTTGGAAGCGCCGCCCTCAACGATTGAAGTCAGTATACCTGGCATGGCTCATTGGCCAGGTGGTGTGTTCGCACAAGACTGCCGTGTGGTAATCGAGACATTCTTGCAGCCGTTGACCAGAGGCGTGTTGTGAGCGCTCAACCGGTAGTTGCGTCGCACATGGCCA
Source organism: Marinobacter sp. (assembly GCF_052094685.1). Classification (GTDB taxonomy): domain Bacteria; phylum Pseudomonadota; class Gammaproteobacteria; order Pseudomonadales; family Oleiphilaceae; genus Marinobacter. The sequence goes on along the minus strand of NZ_JBQDKB010000052.1, from coordinate 11,774 downwards.
GTAAAGCGGACATAGCTCGTGGGTTTGGCAACGCGCGGACTACTTATGAGAGCGCGTCCCGGCTACAGCGCCTGATGGGCAATGCCATGTTAGAAACACTTCAGAAACCGGCGGGGCAAAGCGGTTTGTCGGGTCGTATTCTGGATCTCGGCTGTGGAACCGGCTGGTACACCCGTAGACTGGCTGAACCAGGGCCTGTTGTGTCTGTTACGGGTATGGATTTGTCACCCGGCATGATTGAGCATGCAGGCACAAACACGTCTCAACAAATCACTTGGGTTGTTGCGGATGCGGAGGCGATTCCCCTGCCGAACGAGAGTTGTGATCTGGTATTCAGCAATCTCATGATTCAGTGGTGTGCGGATCCGGCCCAGGTTTTGCGAGAGTGCCGGCGTGTACTCAAGCCGGGAGGTAGGTTGGCGATTTCAACGCTGCTTGAAGGCACCCTAAGAGAGCTCGGTCAGGCATGGCACCTAGCCGATCCTGGTCAGGATCACATAAACCGATTTGAGCCGGAAGCAGTGTTTCGGGAGGCGGTGTCCGATGAATTACCAGGCGCCGAAATACAAACTAAAAACCTGCGCTTGCCTTATACTTCGCCGCTTGCATTGGCGGCAGAGCTCAAACAACTGGGTGCGGGTTACAAAGATGCCGGCAGGCGTCGAACCATAACCGCGCCGAGCCGTTTGCGAGCCATGTGCCAGTATTACCCCAAACATGAAAACAGCCCCGCGGAACCTGAGAGTGGCGTGATGGCAAGCTATGAGGCCGCTTGGGTTTATTGGACCTGTAGTGAACTAAGCGATAAGGCATAAACGAACAAGAGAAGAGTGTAAAGCTGTTGATATGGCTAAAAAAACGTTTTTTGTGACAGGCACGGACACCGGGGTTGGCAAAACCATGGTGTCTGCTGCGATTTTGGAGGCGGCTAAAACGGCTGGCAAGCGCGTGTTGGGTATGAAACCTATTGCTTCGGGCTGTGAAAATACGCCGGAAGGATTGCGCAATGAGGATGCACTCATTCTTCAGCAATCGGCCAGTGAAACCCTAGCTTACGACCTTGTGAACCCCGTTGCGCTGGAACCCGCCATTGCCCCTCATATTGCGGCCGCACAAACCGGGCGAACTATTTCTGCTGATCGGCTGGTGGGGTTCTGCCGTGGTATGCAAATGCGTCCGGCGGATCTCCTACTGATAGAGGGCGCAGGCGGTTGGAGGGTTCCGTTGAATGACCGGGAAACCTACTCAGCGGTGCCCCGGCAACTCGGTGTGCCGGTGATTCTTGTGGTTGCGCTCAGGCTCGGCTGTATTAACCATGCGCTGTTAACCGCGGAGGCCATCCGTAATGATGGGTTGCCGTTAGCCGGATGGGTGGCAAATCATGCTGAGCCAGGCGCAATGAGCTGTGAGCAGGAAACCCTCAATTACCTTATGGCGCATATCCCTGCTCCTTGTCTTGGCGTATTGCCTTGGATTGAAGGTGCGGAGCCCGAAGCTCTGGGTAGCTATGTAGGCGTTGATGTGTTGTTTGAAAATTGAACAACAATGTGGCCTAATGATCTTAGTTAATGGTCACGGGAAGCGGCAGTCATGATCAATAATACCCTCGCAGTGGGTGTTCAAGGCATTCAAGATAGCATGTACGGCATGGAAAATGCCGCCCGCAAAATTGCCCGTGCCGGCGTTGATGGCCCCCAGGGCAGTGCCGAAACCGGAAGTAGCCTTGTTGAGCCGATTGTTGATCTCAAACTCTACGCACGCAGTGTGGAGGCCTCCGCACAGGTGGTGAAGGTGGCTGATGAAACCCTCGGTACGCTTTTAGATATTATGGTCTGAGTTCAAAGCCCGTGAACCCACTCTTGTCACTTCCTCCTGTCTCTGCGTACTCCTCTGGAGTCGGCTCGAGTAGCTCTTCTGCTAGCTCGCCATCTGGTTCTCAAACTAGCTCTCAGTATAGATCGGCAACCCCTGCTGCTGAGTCGCATAATGCTGGCAAAAAAGTTGGCGGCCTCGATGAGGCGCAGCTTAAAGAGCTCACCGAGCTTAAAGCCAGAGACCGAGAAGTGCGCGCCCACGAGGCTGCGCACCAGGCAACCGGCGGCCAACACGCTGGCGCCATGTCGCTTACCTATCAGCGGGGCCCAGATGGCGCCCAGTACGCGGTGGGTGGCGAGGTGTCTATTGATATGTCATCGGTTGATGGCAACCCCCAGGCAACCATCGAAAAAATGCGAGCGGTTCGTGCCGCGGCGATGGCTCCTGCGGAACCTTCCAGCCAGGATCGTGCCGTTGCGGCGCAGGCGATGCAGGTTATGCTGCAAGCTCAGTCCGAGCTTTCCTTGGAGCGACCTACTTTGGCCGGTCAGCAAGCCAGAGATACCTATCAGGATATTGCCGCTTTCGGGCCAGAGCCAGCCTCTGGGATGGATGGGTTTCTATCTATATCAGTGTAATCTCGCTATCTGTTAGCCTGCTAACTACCGGGCTCATACTGTTACCTCTTTTTAGATAACCCAAAACGTGCTGAGCCAGGCTAAGCGGCGCTGGTATGCGTATGTTGTGGCGTTTGAGTACCTCCCCGAAACGTGCACTGGTGACCAAACTCTACACAAATTGTGTGTCCAGCTATTGACAGTTCTGTGCTTCTAAACGTATGTTTCAAACAAGTGTTTAATTAATTCTGCAGCGCACATTAGTGTTGCAGTGTCTGAACAACCCCAAGGCCACAAGCTGTTTTATCTTTTCAGCTGAGACCGAAAACCGAGGTGGTTTACATGCCTGAGTACAAAGCGCCCCTGCGTGATATCAAATTCGTAATGAATGAGCTGCTCGACAGCGAAGCCCACTACGCCAGTCTGGAAGGCGCTGAAGATGCCACTCCGGATATGGTTGATGCCATCATCCAGGAAGGTGCAAAGTTTGCTGAGCAGGTATTGTCTCCGCTGAACGCGGTTGGTGACAAAGAAGGCTGCACCTGGAGCGAAAACGGCGTTAAAACGCCGACTGGCTTCAAAGAAGCATACAACCAGTACGTTGAAGGCGGTTGGCCGTCTCTGGCAGCAGACCCTAACTACGGCGGTCAGGGCCTACCGAATTCGCTTGGCATTGTAATGAGCGAAATGAACGGCACGGCCAACTGGTCATGGGGTATGTACCCAGGCCTGAGCCACGGCGCAATTAACACGCTGGAAGCTCACGGTACCGAAGAGCAGAAGCAGACTTACCTCACCAAAATGATCAGCGGTGAGTGGACAGGTACCATGTGTCTGACTGAAGCCCACTGCGGCTCCGATCTGGGCACCCTGCGCAGCAAGGCCGAGCCTACTCCAGATGGCTCTTATAGCATTACCGGCACCAAGATTTTCATCTCCGCCGGTGAGCACGACATGACGGGCAATATCATTCACATTGTGCTGGCGCGCTTGCCGGGTGCGCCAGAAGGTACCAAGGGTATTTCCCTGTTTATCGTACCTAAAAACTTGCCTGCTGCAGACGGCTCTGCTGGTGAGCGTAACGCGGTATCCTGCGGCTCTATCGAGCACAAAATGGGTATTCACGGGAACGCGACCTGTGTCATGAATTTTGATGGCGCCAAGGGCTGGTTGATTGGGCCGGAGAACCGTGGTCTGAACTGCATGTTCACCTTTATGAACGTGGCTCGTATCGGCACTGCCATCCAGGGTCTGGGTGCCGCCGAACTGGGTTTCCAGGGTTCATTGGCTTACGCCAAAGATCGCTTGGCTATGCGTTCGTTAAGCGGGCCTAAAAACCCCGAAAGCTATGCGGATCCGATCATCGTTCACCCAGATGTTCGTCGTATGCTGCTCACTCAGAAAGCCGTTGCAGAAGGCGCCCGTGCACTGATTTACCTGACCGCACAGAAGGCTGACCTTCTTGAGCGTGGCAAAACAGAAGAAGAGCGCAAAGAAGCAGATGAGGCTCTGGGCTTCCTGACCCCGATTGCCAAGGCATTCCTGACCGAAATCGGTTACGAAGCAGCCAACATGGGTATGCAGGTATTTGGTGGCCACGGTTACATCTCCGAGTGGGGCATGGAACAGAACGTACGTGATGCCCGTATCGGCATGATCTACGAAGGCACTACGGGGATCCAGGCGCTGGATTTGTTGGGCCGCAAGGTATTGATGACCCAGGGTGAGTCTCTCAAGGGCTTCACCAAGCAGGTGCACACATTCTGCAAAGAGAACGCCGATAACGAACAGATGAAGCAATTCATCGAGCCATTGGCAGAGCTCAACAAAGAGTGGGGCGATCTGACCATGAAAGTGGGCATGACAGCCATGAAGAATCGCGAAGAGGTCGGCGCCGCATCTGTGGATTACCTGATGTACTCCGGTTACGCGGTGTTTGCTTACCTGTGGGCTCGTATGGCCAAAATCGCTCAGGACAAGCTGGCTGAGGGTACCAGTGAAGAGCTGTTCTATACCGCTAAGGTGCAGACTGCTCGTTTCTACTTTACTCGTATGCTGCCACGTACCAAGGGTCACGCAGTAAGCATGATGGCTGGAGCGGACACGTTGCTAGACATGCCGGAAGAAGCTTTTGCACTCTGATTGTAGAGAGTGCTGAAGGTTAACCGGTAGATGAAAGCCCGAGCTCTTAGGAGCCGGGCTTTTTTCATGAGTTATAGGCTGTTTTGCGGTAGAATAGTCGCCATAAAAAATAGCATAACCGGACACACAGCCCGGGCAGGCGAATGGGTATTAACCTTTTTATCGCCGGCATAGACAGATTGATTTTGGAACCTGGAGAGTTTGAATGGCTGATTATCAGGCACCTTTGCGTGACATGCGTTTTGTACTGAACGAAGTTTTTGATGCTCCAGCACTTTGGGCAACATTGCCCAAAGTAGCGGAGAACGTGGACCCCGAGACCGCCGATGCGATCCTAGAGGAAGCGGGAAAAATCACCAGTGGCGTACTGGCACCGCTGAACCGCGAAGCAGACGAGCAAGGCTGCAAGTGGAACGAGGGCGAAGTTACCTCTCCAGACGGCTTCAAAGAAGCCTACCAAACGATTGTAGAAGGCGGCTGGAACGGCTTGGGTGGCAATACCGAATTTGGCGGTATGGGCATGCCCAAAACGCTCGTTGCCCAGTTTGAGGAAATGATGCAGGGCGCTAACATGGCGTTTGGTCTTGCACCTATGCTTACTGCCGGTGCCTGCCTCGCCGTAGATGCCCACGGCAGCCAAGAGCTGAAAGAAAAGTACCTTCCAAATATGTACTCGGGCGTTTGGTCCGGGGCTATGGACCTGACAGAGCCCCACGCGGGAACCGATCTGGGTATTATTCGCACCAAAGCCGAGCCCAATGACGACGGCTCGTTCAACGTGACCGGCACCAAGATTTTTATTACTTGGGGCGAGCACGACATGGCAGAAAACATTATTCATCTGGTGCTGGCCAAGTTACCGGGCGCGCCAAAAGGCCCCAAGGGTATTTCCCTGTTGCTGGTTCCCAAGTTCATGGTGAACGACGACGGCTCCCTGGGTGAGCGCAACAGCCTTAGCTGTGGCTCTCTTGAGAAAAAAATGGGCATCAAAGGTTCCGCCACCTGTGTGATGAACTTTGATGGCGCCAAAGGCTGGCTTGTGGGTGATGAGGGCAAAGGCCTGAATGCCATGTTCACCATGATGAACTACGAGCGCCTAGGCGTAGGCATCCAAGGTATAGGGGCCGCTGAGGCTTCCCTGCAGAACGCACGGGAATACGCCATGGATCGCATCCAGAGCCGTGCACCTACCGGCGCACAGCAGCCTGAGAAGGCGGCAGACCCGATTCTAGTGCACCCTGATGTGCGTCGTATGCTGCTGACCATGAAAGGCTATGTAGAAGGAGGGCGTGCCTTCTCCACCTACGTGGCTCAATGGCTGGATATCGCAAAATATGCAGATGCCGCTGAAGAAGATCTTCGCAAGCGCGCAGAAGGCATGGTTGCGCTGCTGACTCCGGTTGCTAAGGCATTCCTGACCGACCGTGGTCTGGACGCCTGCATCATGGGCCAGCAAGTGCTCGGCGGCCACGGGTTCATCCGTGAATGGGGCCAAGAGCAACTGGTACGGGATTGCCGTATTACCCAGATCTACGAAGGCACCAACGGTATCCAAGCGTTGGATCTGATGGGCCGCAAGGTGGTTGGTAGTCAGGGCAAGTTGTTCGAGTTGTTCGCCGAAGATGTGGCAACCTTCATTGAAGAAAACAGCAGTGACGAAAACCTGCGCCCTTATCTGGAGCCACTGGCTGCAGCATTTGAGCGTTTGTCAGACGTTACCGAGCACGTTATCAAGCAGGCGTCTGAGGATCCGAATGCTGTTGGCGCGGCTTCAGTAGACTATTTGGATCTGTTCGGGCTGACTGCACTGGGCTACATGTGGGCGCGTATTGTGAAAGCGGCTGCACCCAAGGCTGGCGATGATACATCTGGTTTCTACAGTGGCAAGCTGAAAACCGCGCGATTCTACTATGATCGTCTGTTGCCGAAAACGGTTTCGTTGGCGGAAGGTATTCGCAGTGGCAGTGATTCAATGATGGCTTTGGCTGCAGACGAATTCTGATTCTTTTGCAGTATTTGTAAACAAAAAAGCAGGCCTTCGGGCCTGCTTTTTTAATGTTTGCTCGAAGTTCCAGTTAGCTTAGCGCTGGGCTGACAGCAGGGCGGACATATCCCGTAAATAATGCCAGGGGGACAGCTCGTCAAAGCCTTTTGCCGCCCGATCAACCTGGCTGCAAAGGTTGATTGCCTGTTGTAGCTGCATCGGGTTCAACCTCCGAGCGGCTTGCTCTAGCGCCTTGGCGCGTTGGGGCTGAAATACACCGCGTTTTTTGAAAAAAGCAGATGGGTTTTCGTTCCTATTGCTACCAGATTTCAGCTCGAGTAACAGGTTCAAGTCCCGAGTTAATACTGCCAACAGCCCAAGAGAGTTTTCACCTTCTTGCTGCAGTACGCCAATCATTTTCCCGGCGTGGGCTGCGCGACCACTAATGAGCTCAGTAACCAACTCAAAACCATTGAAACGAGAGCTGTCCTGAACTGCCTGCTCAATCGCTTCCTCATCAATGGTGGTTCCGTTGGAGAACAGAGATAAGCGATCCAGTTCTTGGCTGGCGGCAAGAAGGTTACCTTCCAGTCGCTCGGCCAGCATGGTCAGCGCACCACGGGTCAGGCTTAGGCCCTGATTACCTGCCCGCTGTTGAAGCCAGCCCGGAAATTTGTCTGCATCCACCGGCCATACAGGTATATGAACACCTTTGGTTTGCAGTTCTTTGTACCATTTACGTCGTGTTTCGGCGGCGTCTAAGCGGGCACTGATAAGTAGGACAACAATGTCTTCGGGTGGCTGTTGAAGAACGCGCTCTAAAACGGTCCTGCCATCGCCGAGCTTTCCCGTGGGCAGACGGATCTCAATCCGGCGCCGATCAGAGAACAAAGACATAGCGCTGAACTCGTCGGCGACGGCATTCCAATCCAGCTGCTGATCGGCATGAAAGGTGAGACGATCATGAAAGCCAGCTTCCTTGGCGGCCGATCGGATCTGATCACAGCATTCCTGCACCAGAAGTGGCTCATCCCCAGACACCAAATAAACGGGCGCAAGGCCCTTACGGAGAAGCTGGGGAAGTTGGCTCGGGTTCGTCTTCATGGCTTTGAGGGCTGCGAGTCGCCCGGGGCGCTTGCCTTCTGATGGTTGTCCCGGACGTCCTGAAGCCGTTCCGGCGTAATGGGCGCCAGGCGGAAGATGATTTGCTGTGCCAAGCGGTCGCTCAGTTGCTGCTGAAGGTTTTCCTCTTCCCGCTGCTTAGCGAGCACATTGGTCTCGTCGTATCTGTAGCTCTCAGAGGTCGTGAGGCTAGTACTGGCGATAATCGGAACACCGTCGGCACTGATCAGTTCAAGATCTACTGAGTGCCTAAGTGTGTACTCGGCAGCCGCCGCCTGAACGGTAATTGCTGAGGCTCGGCGATCTTGCTTAAAGTTTCGGATTCTGAGGTGATAGTTTGCATCCTCACCAGATGCCAGCTCTATATCACCTAGCTCAAGTTGTTCCTGAACGGAGTGGCAAACGCTCGCGGGCACAGGCGCCTCGCAATCAAGATTCAGAGGTTCCAAAGCTGAAGAAACCGGTGGTGCGCCCCGTAACTGAAAACCACAGGCCCCCAGGCTGAACGCGATCGCACTGACAGCAATCACTTGGGCTGCGTTTTTGTACTGGGTGCGAGGGCGCATATCAGTTAGCCACCACGTTAACCAGTTTGCCCGGTACTACGATAACCTTGCGAACGGTGGCGCCTTCCGTGAAGCGCACAATACTCTCGTTCTCCCGGGCTAGCGCTTCCAAATCAGCTTTGCTGATGTCCGCCGGAACGTCTACCTTAGCGCGCACCTTGCCATTCACCTGCAGAACCACCTGAATCTCGCTACGGACCATGGCGGACTTATCGGCGACAGGCCAGGTTGCGTCTACAATTGGGTCTGTGTGGCCTAAATCCTGCCAAAGTGTGTGGCAGATGTGAGGCACAATCGGCGACAGCATCAGTACCGCTGTTTCCAGCGCTTCCTGGCGGGCCGCGCGGGTTTGTGGCTCATCACCATTGAGTTTGCTGACTTCGTTCAGCAGTTCCATCACCGCAGCAATAGCTGTGTTGAATGTGAGGCGGCGGCTAACGTCGTCGCTCACTTTGGTAATGGTTTCGTGGGTTTTACGGTGAAGGTTTTTCTGCTTGTCATTCAGCGCGGCCACATCAAGCGCCGGTGCGGCTCCGCCTGCAACCTGTTCGTTCACCAGTCGCCACAATCGCTTGAGGAAGCGGTGGGCGCCATCTACGGCGCTGTCTGACCACTCGAGGGACTGCTCGGGTGGGGCAGCAAACATCATGAACAAACGCACGGTATCTGCACCGTGAGCGTCTATAATCGACTGAGGATCAATGCCGTTGTTTTTCGACTTCGACATTTTGGTAACGCCGCCGGCAATAACTGGCTGGCCATCTTCCTTAAGCGTTCCGCCAATAACATGGCCTTTGTCGTCTCGCTCAACGGTAACATCCGCCGGGGCAATCCAAATTTTTCCGCCTTTGCCGTCTTCACGATAATAAGTGTCTGCCAGCACCATACCTTGGGTTAGCAGTTGCTTGAACGGCTCAGGGCTGTCCACCAAGCCAACGTCACGCAGCAGCTTATGAAAGAAGCGGGCGTACAGCAGGTGCAAGATGGCGTGCTCAATGCCTCCGATATACTGGTCTACTGGCAGCCAGTAGTTTGCTGCGGCCGGGTCTAGCATGCCTTTGTCGTAATTTGGGCTGCAGAACCGGGCGTAATACCAGGACGACTCCATGAATGTGTCGAAAGTGTCGGTTTCCAAAGTGGCTGGCTGACCCTCAAACGAGGTCTTTGCCCACTCGGGATCGGCTTTGATGGGCGATTGAACACCGTCCATCTCAACGTCTTCTGGCAAGCGTACCGGTAGCTGGTCATCCGGTACTGGCCGCTGGGTGCCGTCATCCATAGTCATCATGGGAATCGGCGCGCCCCAGTAACGTTGGCGGGATACGCCCCAGTCGCGGAGGCGATAGTTGACGGTGCGCTTGCCGATGCCAGTCTCTTCCAGGTGATCTGCAATGGCTTCAAAAGCTTCGTCGCTGGTCAGGCCGCTGTATTTGCCGGAGGAAACCAGAACACCTTTTCCGGGAAACGCCTCTTCCTGAACGTCGATTTCACGACCATCGCTGGCGGCAATAACCTGCTTGACCGGCAAGCGATACTTAACCGCAAACTCGTGATCGCGCTCATCGTGCCCCGGAACAGCCATCAAGGCGCCGGTGCCGTAATCTGTGAGCACAAAGTTGGCGACCCACACTGGAATCTCTTCCTGGTTGAGTGGGTTGATAGCCATGAACCCTGTATCTACGCCTTTCTTTTCCATGGTGGCCATCTCAGCTTCGGCCACCTTGCTGTTGCGGCATTCCTCAACAAAGCTTGCTACGTCTGAGTGGCGCTCTGCCGCCGCCTTGGCCAGTGGGTGCTCTGCGGCAACCGCCATGTAGCTCACACCCATCAGAGTGTCTGGGCGGGTGGTGTAAACCGTAAGGCCATCGTCGCTGTTTTTCAGCGGGAAGGTCAGCTCGGTACCCACGGATTTGCCAATCCAGTTGCGTTGCATGGTCTTGACCTGCTCGGGCCAGCCATCCAGATCGTCCATGTCGTTTAGCAGTTCTTCGGCGTAATCGGTAATACGAATGAACCACTGGGGAATCTTTTTCTGCTCAACCAATGCACCAGAGCGCCAGCCGCGGCCATCAACAACCTGCTCGTTCGCCAGAACAGTCTGATCGACTGGGTCCCAATTAACAGTGGCCATCTTCTTGTACACCAAACCTTTCTCATAAAGGCGGGCGAAGAACCACTGCTCCCAGCGATAATAGTCTGGCTTACAGGTAGCCAGCTCGCGGCTCCAGTCGTAGCCGAAGCCCAGCTGTTTGAGCTGGTTTTTCATGTATTCAATGTTGGAGTAAGTCCACTTCGCTGGCGCGCTTTTGTTGGCAATGGCGGCGTTCTCAGCGGGCAGGCCAAACGCGTCCCAGCCCATGGGCTGCATCACGTTCTTGCCTAACATGCGCTGATAGCGGGAGATCACATCTCCGATGGTGTAGTTGCGCACATGCCCCATGTGCAGTTTGCCGCTGGGGTACGGGAACATGGAGAGGCAGTAGTATTTCGGTTTACCCGGTTCTTCCCGAACTTCAAAGGTTTTGTTTTCTTCCCAGAAGGTGCGCGCATTGTGTTCTACGTCACGGGGATTGTACTGCTCGTCCATACCTGCCATTACCAAAGTTACCCTGTATAAAAATGATGTGCGAAGCGGTCGAACATTCTAACGCACACAGGGCGTAACAGGTAGCCTGCCAAAATTCTGATACTGTGCCATGCTTGTAGATATGGTGAAGGTTGCCAGCCGGTGGGTCTCCCCGGAACACGCCGTGAATACGTCCATGCAGGCTTGGCTGCAGCATCCATGCTGCAGACAGTTCCGGGGAGACCCACCGGCTGACACCCCGCAAATTATGAGGAGCCCTCAATGACAGACCCCGAAAGAAACCATTTATCTGGAAAAGCCCTTGAAGCCTATGATCGCATGCTCGAGCAGGTTCAGAGCCGCCTGCGCACAATGCAAGAAACCACCGTGGAAACCTTGGAAGGAGAGGTTGATAACGCCATCGAGGTCGAGCAGGAACTGAAGGAAATGACCAGGGACGAAGTTAGCCTCCTTGGAGCCTACCTTCAAAGGGATCTGGAGCATCTCATAAATTTTGTGGATGAAACCGGTGAAGGTCTGTCAGAGTGGTTGCAACTCGATATGTCGCTGCTGGAACAACGGCTAACTGAACGCCTGCTATCGGTTGCCGATCAAACCTTGGTGGACACATTAGCACTGAGGCAAAAACTGGAAAGCCATGAAGCCGGGCAATACATCGCCGGTGAAGTTGCAACCGCCGGTATGTTCCAGTGCCTGAACTGCGAACACATGCTGTGCCTGACATCCACCAGTCACCTGGAACCTTGTGACGCCTGTGGTTCACAATACTACAAGCGTGTGACCAGCCACTGGCCACGAAAAGAAAGCTGAACAGAGTTGGTTTGGCAGGCGCGCAAGATGTCGAAGCGGCTGAGGGTGGAGGGGCTAGGCAAAACCGTGCGGAGCCCTGGATGGCGGAGCCGAGCCTACATGGATGTTCTTGCGGGGGGTTGTGGCTAGCC
>NZ_JBQDKB010000051.1:0-26765 GCF_052094685.1 Marinobacter sp. | reverse complement strand
GGTGGGTCAATTTTATTGGCCAAAGGTGGGTCAAAATAAATGGCCATTGACACCCGTCTAATTAAGAAGTCCTTTTAATTATAGACGGTGTCTACTGAAGTGTAGGAAGTGCAGAACATACTTCAATGTATGATTAAGCTCTTGTACCCCACTGATCGCGCTGCAGCCGATAAAGTACATGCGACCGCAATGGGCTGCCCTCAGGTAAGCTGGGATGCTCAAACTCGCCACTGTACTTCAGGCCTATGCGTTCCATGACTCGACGCGATCGCTGATTGCCAGTTGTGGTAAAGGAGACAATCTCGGGAAGCCCTAACTGTTGAAACGCAACAACTAGCGCACCGCGAGCAGCCTCTGATGCATAGCCTTTCCCCCAGTGGGCTGACGATAACCGCCAACCAATCTCTACACACGGAGAAAAAGGCAGCCTTGCAGTAGGTATGTGTAGGCCACAAAAACCAATAAAGGGTTCTGTACCCTTAACTTCTACCGCCCAGAACCCCCACCCGCGTTGCTCGATGAGCGTTCGGATTCTCTCCGCCATATCATTACTCGCCTGGCGACCCAGCGGTTCGGGGAAGAATTCCATAACCTGGGGATCAGCATTAAGAGCCGCGAAAGGTTCAAGGTCGCTCTCTTGCCATTGGCGCAAACGTAACCGTTTGGTCTCAAATTCAAATAGCTCTGGCATAGCGAGAGGCATCCTTTGGGGAGCCAGCTAGTCTTTTTTGTCGATTGTTACCTCAATAGATTTGCTATCACCAGCAAACCACTTCTGAACATACAAAGTGCCCACGATAGGAGCAGTTCCTTCATCAGGGACTTCTTTATAGCGAACACTGTTTTTTGTCTCTTTCTCGTATTCAAACATTACTGCTTTTTTCGACATGAAATATTTCCTATAACTAACGTTGAAAATTCAGATTGTTACGCCAACAGCGTGCGCGGCCGTTACCGGGAGTGGTGTTCCCTCAATAGACTACCAGCCCCACCAACGCTCGATCTTGAGTATGCCGCGCCAAATACCTCCAAGAATCGATGGAAAGAGTTTCGGGAACAGCAACGCAAGCGCAGAAAATACGATAATGCAGGCAATAAGATAGGTGCTGCTGAAAAACCCCGCTTCAAAGTATGCCAGCTGCTTATTGACTCCAAGCCAAATCAACGCAGCGGTAGGAACAGAGAAAAACAGAGATGCAAAGAGGCTGATCAGCCTCGATTCTAGAAAGCCAACTTGGCTACGATTTCTTGCCATTTTGAGCCTTTACTCCTTGAGTATCCGCTGTGCCTATACTGGTTAGTTAGCCTGCGTAAACCAGAACTCAATTTCATCAGACGCTTGCTCAAATTCGGCGGAATGCTCAATCCCCGCTGGGACATGATACCAATCACCGACGCCATAGCGCTCCACGCGCCCTTCCATGGTGAGGATTAACTCTCCGCGAATAATAACGCCATAATTATCGGTGTCATGAGTATGGGAAGGGATGCTAGTGCCAGAAGGATAGGAGGCAAACAAAACATCGGCGCCTTCAGCCGCCAACTTGTATGCGTCAAAGCGGCCATCGAACATCGGTAGGGTTCGGATCTTATCTGGGTAGTTCCCTGGCATCATAATCTCCTATATTTCAAATAGTAGGTCCAACTAACGCCGCTCAGCACGCGCGGCTGCGGAATGGAGGCGAAGCCGGAGCGAAAAAGACGTCGCTGTGCCTGGCATGGTTAGCCTTCAAATTACAAGTAAGGGTCGGACCGCAGGACAAGGCCTTCATCCCGCATTTTCTCAATGAAGCCGCGGGCATCGCCGGTCAGGTGGCTGGCGTCCTCTCTCCGGTGCCCATCATTCGGAGCCGCCGTAAATAGGCAGCCGAAAGATTCATTATGAAATTTCAGGGCTTGGCGCCCGATGCCGCACTTTTTGAATGCGCCTCCATCCTGATCAAGATACATCCGCGTCAGGTAGTAATGGCCAGACCCAGTGTTTTGCAACTCGATTGAACCAAGTTTCGGACCATCAACCACCGCGACGGTTATTTCCAGACCAGCATTATCAATTTCGATATCAACTAGCCGGCCGTCCGACAACTTGCAACGCTGCGTGAGCTCGCCTGATGAGATGACTTGTAGTGACATTCCGACTCCAAAGGAAGCTAACGAGGCTGTAGAAAAACCCGATTCGGGGTTCGTTCCCACCGCCTGATTTCCAGATTTTTGTTTCGGCCATCGACCGGTCGCTTATCCTGATTTTCTGGTCAATCGCGGGCTCTGGTACTTCGATGCTCACAGTGACGCTATTGCTGACTCGACAGCGGCTGCTTCCGAGGGAGACTGATCCCGGATCATGCCGCCAACTGCCCATAGTTCACCAGCTTCCCGATATTGTGTACCAGGCAGTATAGCTGCCATTGGCCCTGCACTTTCTTCTTGCCCCGTAAGCTGAAGCCATTCAACCTTTTGGTCGTGCCAATGTTGCCGAACACCGGCTCCACCACCGACATGCGGTGGCTGTAAATTTCTTTGCCCTGGGGGCTATCGACCCGATGTTTCATCCAGTCCGTGTAGTTGGGTAGGCGCTTGTTCTCTATGGTGAACGACACCTGCCTTCCCGAGCCCTTGCGATGGTCGGCGGAAGCGGGATTCTGCATACACTGGTGCTTCTTCGGGCAGTGGCGGCATTGAAGCAGTCGGCCTTCGAAGTGCACCCTGATTTTGCCATTCCCCGCTTCCCGTGTGCCCTGGTAACTGATGGCGTTACCCGCTGGGCAGATGCAGGTCAGGTTGACCGGATCGAACTGGAATTCACTGGCCGGAATGGTGTCTTTCCAGCCCTTGTCCGGCAGGTTCTGATGGCGCTTGCCGTACTTGTCTTTCTGGTTCTGGAATTTCGGGTCCCGGCTGCGAAACCGATTGTCTGGCACGTAGCCATTGATCTGGCGTTCGTGCAGGTATTTCATGTTGGCTTCCACAAAACGTGCTTTCAATAACACTGTATAAAAGTGCTCACCAGCCATTCAAGGAATGAGCCTGCCCTATCTCCGCCCAGTGAGTAATGCGCTGCTTGTCGCCATCCCAAAAGTATTTTAAGTGCGGCCCTTGCACCGGGATGGTCACAGATTTCGGTTTGAACGCGGCTATGCACTCACTGCCTGGGTGCCGCACGCTGTTATACAGCAGGCCGTTTGAGCCTTTGGTGCGCCAGCGGCGTGCAAACTTCTGGCTTAAGGCGTAATCATCCGCGTTGGGGTTATGCAGATCGGCAAACTCTGCACCCCGAATGTCGTGCATGCTTAGCGCCACTTTGCCTATGTAAGCCCTCATGGTGAGCGCGATAGAGTCTTCTTTGGCGGCTGCCATTTCACGTTCTTTGTGAAATACGGTCTCTCGGATAGCCGCATCAAGCGTGTTAGCGGCGTAATACACCCCAAAATTCTTGTCAGAAAAACGGCTACCAAAACCAATATGCGTGAATGACGCCATCACGGGTGTACTGCCAGGCCCGCTAATTCGATCTTCAGGTATTACCAGTTCGATATCCCCTGCCTCATCACGCAACCGAGGGTTTGTCATGCCTTCAATCTCAAAAGCCAGTTCAAACTCGTTCGGCTCATAAATGCGCTCAAAAAGGTCTATTGGTGGGTAATGGCTTGGGATAATGCGGTAGGTTTCCCACTCGGGCAGTTCCAGCGAAGGGGTGGAGAACATTACCACCCTCGCTTGGCGTCGAAATATTGGCGGGTCATCATCAGGTTCATCATGGAGCCTTGGGTCATAAACTCCATTGCGGATTTTCCGCAAAACGGCACTTCAGATGTCTTTAGACGGATTCTTCGGTTAGCTCGCTCATGGGTTGGGTACAAGACCTGAAGAGCCTTATAAATACCTAGCATGTAACTGATGCGCTCCATTGTGTCGTTGGAGAGCTTGGTCGGGTTGAGTTTTGAGTAGTTATAGAGCGTTGTCCTGGAGGGGCCGCCAAGAAGTTTTGCCCGCTCTTCTGCACTGCACCCCCACTCTTCCGTTACTCGAAAGAACCCTTTAAGCGCTACGCGCCCTTTCTCAGCCTCGCGATCACCTTCTGCACTTCTACGCTCAACGACAGCTGTCATGGTGCACCTCCAATGCATGCATGTTCATATGTGAACAATATAGCAATATATGTCCACTTATGACAGGCCGTGCCGCATGGAATAATACCGATATGCCGTCTTCTATCTTCAAACAAGCCATGTGCGAGCGTTGGTATTTCTACCATAATGACTTAATCGTTTGATCCGCCGGTTCTGGAGATCTTTTGGAGCACAATAAAATGGTATCAGTGAAGTCGGTACACGGTTCTGCTCAACTGCTTCTGGATGTTGCCGGTGGCGTTACTCAGATTGTGGAAAGAACACACCGCACGATTGCGAGAGAGGTGAATCCTCTTAACCGGTTGCGCGACATCGCAGGAGTGCCTCCTGAGGAGCGGCAAGGACGAACTTACCAGTTAATCCAGTCGTCCACGTCTCTGCTTCAGCGGGGATTGCATCGGTCGCTTGATAGGTTCTCAGTGGAAGAAGAGCCGCAGCATTTTTCAAACAGTGTGAGAGCCGCAGCTGCATTGAACGGAGTGTGCGGGGATCATCTGGAAGCCAGCAACAACCCCTTGGCGATTACCATGCATTTCCGAGACAGTCATGGCGAGAAGGTGTTGTTTGGCTCAGAAAATATCGACGCCATGATTCCGAACGCCAGCCCACGGATCGTGGTTTTGGTTCACGGCCTATGCCTCTCTCATGAATACTGGAAGGGACACAGTAAAGGGAACCTGGGTACGGAACTGCAGCGTGCACCTGGTTACACTCCAGTGTATCTAAATTACAATACTGGAAGGCATATTTCTAGCAACGGCAAGGAGTTGAGTAAACAACTTCAGGAACTGGTTGAGGCCTGGCCGGTTGAGGTCGAAGAGCTAACCCTGATTGGCCACAGCATGGGCGGGCTCGTTATCCGAAGCGCCACCTGGTACGGCAGCGAACTCAACATGGGCTGGGTGAAGCTGTTGAAGAGTGCCCTTTACCTTGGCTCACCTCACCATGGTGCGGCCTTGGCGAAAGCCGGAAATCTGTTAACCTTCGTTATGAAGAAGTTCCGCTACGCCAGCCCGTTTGCCTTCGGCCAGCACACCAGCGCAGGCATTAAGGACTTGCGACATGGCAACTTACTGGACGAAGACTGGGAGGGCATAGATCAGGATGACTTTCACCCAGACTACCGCAAGCCGGTGCCACTGCGAGAAGGAACTCAGCACTATTTCATAGCCGCGGCTATCGGCAATCAGGTGTCGGATTTTCCCAGCACGATGGTGGGTGATCTCCTGGTTCGGCTGGATAGCGCCAAAGGGCATCATTCCGATGAGTTGAAAAAACTATCCATACGCCCGGAAAACTGTCGTGTGTTTGAAAAGTTGAACCACCTGGATCTGCTCGACAACAAGGTGGTGCACGAGCAGATACTGAAATGGCTGGCCTGACTAGCAGCCTTTAGCCTCGATTCTGGGGCGGCTCTCTTCCACCATTAGCGCAACCAGATCTGCTGCGGGTAATTCCCGTGCCATAGGTGCGCCCTGGCCCGCCCAGTGGGCGGCAAACTCGTGGTTGCCAAGCTTGGAAGCTGCCGTATTAAGGTGCTTGGCTGCGTCATACGTTACCGGGTAATCCGCAGGCGGCACGCTCCCTTTGCCCTCGCCGAACGAAATCAGCCGGTTGACGATCCCCCGCGCAGGCCTGCCTGAAAGCACTTTGGTTAACCGTGTTTCCGAAGCTCTCTCACTTTTTAACGTTTCTCGGTAGGCACTGTTTGCTGATGACTCCGGACACAGAACAAAGGCCGTGCCCATCTGTACTGCAGTTGCACCAGATTCCAGCGCAGCTTTCATACCGTAACCATCCATTATCCCGCCGGCAGCAATAATGGGCAGTGCCGTTTGGCTTGCCAGCAGTCTAACAAGCACCATGGTGCTCAGGCGCTCATCGGTTTCGTTCGGGTTGAACATACCTCTGTGCCCGCCGGCTTCTATGCCCTGCGCCACAATGGCATCAATTCCCGCCGTTTCAATCGCTGCTGCTTCAGCCGGGCATGTAGCCGTTGCCATGGTGTAAATGCCTGCGTCTTGCAGCGCAGCGATGCCTTGCGCCGACGGAATTCCAAAGTGAAAGCTGACCACCGCAGGCTTCAACTCAAGCAGCATTTCCAGCGTGTTTTCGTCTTCAATAAACGAAGTATAGATTTCGTTGAGCGAGCTCGGTGGTTCTGTGCCAGCTTCTTCGAACAAAGGCTCCAGATACTGCACCCAGGCTGCCTCTGCCTTCGCATCACGGCATGCAGGTCGGTGACAGAACACATTCACGTTAAATGGCCCTGTGGTGAGGGCCTGGGTTTGCTCAATCATGTCCCGGGCCTGAGCGGTTGTGCTGGCGCCAATCCCAAGTGAGCCTAGGCCACCGGCATTGGTTACGGCCGCCGCCAGTTCAGGCGTGGCAACGCCGGCCATGGGCGCTTGGATAATGGGGTAACGAACACCTAGTTGCTCTAGCAATTTTTGTTGCGAATCCATGGAGTTTTCCTTACTGGCTAATGACCGGACCCTCAATCTGTCCGGAACAAAGGTCACTTATAGAGCGTTGTCCGGAAAAACAAACAGCAGTGTTCGAAAAACCAGACACATCGATTAATTGTCTGAGAAATAAGCTCTAAATAACAGACACTTATAAGTATGGTGCATTTCTTGCTCGCAGGCCTTTAGGCTACCAGCCTTTTCAACACTCAAACAAAAAAAAGGGACAGTACATGCGTCTGCTCATTCTAGCCTTACTATTCGTAAGTCCGTTGTGTTTCAGCAAGACCGTGGTCGTCATCCAAAGCTATCATGCTGAATATAAATGGGACGGTGATTATATTGTGGCCATCCAGTCCGTACTGGGGGAAAAACATAACATCACGTTCCTTGAGTTGGATACAAAACGCCTAACCCCATCTCAATGGCCTCAGCAAGTGGCCAGCATTCAAAAATCCGTGGCGGAGATTCAGCCAGATGTCGCTATTTTAGGCGACGATAATGCATTTTCTTTGATGGCACAGCATTTAGTTGACCAAAACATTCCGGTTGTCTTCTTCGGTGTGAACGGGACTCCGGTGCAGCACCCTGCCCTTGATCACCCTTTGGTTACCGGGATTTTGGAACGCCCGTTTTTTGAACAGAGCATTCGTCACTTACGTAAAGTTCTCGATAAAAAGGAGCGTTTCTTAATTCTGATGGATGACTCGATTACGATGCGCAATGCCGTAAATGACTATTTTGGAGACGCCCGCAAGGCTGAGCTTTACGGATCACGCCTTGACATCTTGCTCACCAACGACAAAGACGCTTGGCTAAGCGCTGTCGACAGTGCGCACCTACAGTATGACGCCGTCATTGTGGGTACTCATCATACCGTTCGGGACAGCGAAGATAACTATGTGCCGCCAAACGAGCTTATCAATCAGGCGTATTACAGCTCGCAAATTCCGATCTTTTCGTTCTGGGATATTTCCATTGGCCGAGAGCAAGGCGTGGGTGGTTTTACGGTTTCAGCCTATCAGGAAGGGCTTACGGGTGCCCGCTTGGCGTCTTTGATTCTTAATGGGATAGCGCCAGACCGTGTGCCACAGATTAAATCCCTCAGCGGGCACTACGTGTATAGCAAAAGTGGTATGGAGCACTGGAACATAAACCTCTCGCCGTTAATTGCCAGCCAGTCAAACTTTGTGGACTGAGTCCAGGCGGGCAATTCCGGCAAGCTTTGTACGCAGGGCTCGAGTTCCTGATCTACCCCCGAGCCCTGTGTATATCTGTGCAGCCTACCTACGGCAACTTATAGGCAATAACGTAGTCGCCGAATGTCGTGCCAATCGAGCCGTGGCCACCGGCAACAAGAACTACCATTTGCTCACCTTTACTGTTCAGGTAAGTCATAGGCGTTGCCTGGCCACCCGCTGGAAGGCGTTCCTCCCATATCTGCTCACCTGTGGTCAGGTTATAGGCTCTCAGGTAGTTATCGACGGACGCTGCCAAAAAGGCTACACCGCCGCCTGTGATAATCGGCCCTCCTATGCCTGGCACGCCCATTTCAATGGGCAATGGCAGTGGAGTCATATCGTAAACCGTACCGTTTTTCTGCTTCCAGACTACTTCGCCGGTACGAAGATCGGCACCTGCTACGTAACCCCAGGGAGGCTGCTGACAAGGAATGCCCAAGGGTGACAGGAACGGCTTCATATCAACGGCATAGGGCGCTCCTGCGTTTTCATTAACGCCCTGCTCTCCCTGATTGGTTTCGCCAAGCTCAGCACCTTCCTTCGGAACCAGCGTGGAGGTAAACGCCAGGTACAGTGGCATCCCGAACATCACCTGCCTTTCAGGATCAACGGCAATTCCACCCCAGTTAAAGACCCCAAAGTTACCCGGATACACAAGAGTTCCCTGCTCCGAAGGCGGCGTGTACTGCCCTTCGTAGCGCAAGGAACGGAACTTGATGCGGCAGATCATCTGGTCTACTACGCTTGCTCCCCACATGTCCGATTCCGTTAGCGCTGGCGGCCGGAAATTCAGGCCGGAAATAGGCTGTGTAGCGGAGGCGTAGTCGCCTTCTATGGTGCCTTGAGGCGCCTTTTGCTCAGAAACCGGAATGATGGCTTCCCCTGTTTTCCGGTTGAGTACATAGACATCGCCCTGCTTGGTTGGAACAACCAGTGCGGGCTCCTCGCCGTTTTCGGTTTTCAGATCCACAAGGCTGGGCTGGGCTGGCGTGTCCATATCCCACAGATCGTGATGAACAAATTGATGCACCCAAGCTACTTGCCCGGTCTCTAGGCTTAACGCCACCACAGATGAGGCATATTTTTCGTCGTTTTCAGACCGATACATGCCCAGCTGATCCGGTACCCGGTTGCCCATGGGGAAATAGATTAGCCCGAGTTCTTCGTCCGCACTTGCGACTGCCCAGCTATTGGGAGAGCTTTTGCTGTAGGTTTCATCTTCACCAATTGGGGCTGTGTTTTCGGGATGGCCAGGATCCCAATTCCATTTCAGTTCGCCAGTTTTGACGTCGTACGCACGAATCACGCCGGAGGGCGAGTCAATATCGTAGTTATCGTTAACGGCGCCTGCTACTACGACCAACCCATTGGCAACCACGGGCGGCGACGTTGAATAATAAAAACCGTCCTGTTTGAACGGCATGTTATGCATCAGGTCGAGCGAACCGTCTTCGGCAAAATCACTGCAACGTGCACCCGTTTCGGGGTCGACGGCTAACAACCGTGCATCGGATGTCGGCATGAATAGTTGGGCATCACACTGAACGCTGGCAAGATCCTCTGCAGGCTCATTAACCGCCTTAACGTTTATCGCATTCGCGTCGCTTTCAGACGGAGGCATATACGACACCCCTCGGCAAGTCTGGTGTTGCCGTTGGCTTTCCATCGGTACCTTTGCGTTGTAAACCCACTGCTCTTCGCCGGTATCTGCATCCAATGCCACCAGCCAGTTATGCGGTGTGCACAGGAACAGGCTATTGCCCACTTTTATAGGTGTTGCTTCATAGGTTATCTCCCCAACGTCGTCCGGACCCTGCAAATCTCCAGTCTGATATTCCCAGGCTTTCTCGAGATTGCCGGCGTTATCGACGGTAATCTGATCCAGTGGTGAATAACGCTGCCCCAGGTTGCTTCTGCCGTAGGCCTGCCAATCCTCATCTGACATGTCGCCCATTTCCGGATCTGCAGATACGATGTCCTGATTAAGCAACCCATCGACTCGGTGCTGATCAAAGGCAAGACTTGATACCGTGATGACACCCACCACAACCCATACAGGGAAAAGGGCTATAACGCCTCCCCGCTGGGAGGTTGGGCCGGGAAACAAAAGCGGTATAGCCAACAATAAAAACAGCCCTAACCGTGTAGCCAAGGGCCACCAATCAAACCCAGATTCCCACAATGCCCAGGCGGCGGCACCAGCCAGAAACACGGCATAAACCCAGCGGGCAATCGGCCTGCGGCCTTTAGCAACAACCCCGGCCACAATCAGTGCTATGCCGGCAATTGCGTAAAACAGGCTGCCTCCAAGCGATACAAGCCAGACGCCACCGCCAAGTAAAACCAAACCGAGTAGCAGCAAAAGAATCGAGAATACAATCATCCATTAAGCTCCGTAGTTAGCTAGCTTTCTATATTAAGCAGTCAGGGTATCTCTGCTTCGGTACTTTCCGCAATAATTGAACGCGCAGAGTGCATTAAGGCGTTTTCTGGCGACTATTATTTGAGCGGGAACGCCGTGATGATCCGCATTAAATATAGTAAAAAATTGTTAAATAGCCACCCAACCATTTCAGGCGGCTCTTACCCCATCAAAGCGATTCAACGGGGCGTACACGAAAACCCTGTTTCGGAAAATGGACATGCACTAGCCCCACTTCTTGAGTTTCTCGGGCAATAATGGTCTCGTTTCTATCCGTGTAGATAAGCGTTCCAGTTACCGGGTCGCGACCATAATCGTCGGGAGAAGTGGTTACCTGCTGATCCAGTTGGGTTTTATCTTCGATGTGTGGCAGTACCCTTGGCTGGGCATTTTTGGCTCGCGTAGCTGCGTCGCTAGCGCTAAGGCTCTCTGGCTTGCCATGTCCAAATGCCTTCATTCGCGACATCCAGGAGTTCACTTTCGGGTAGCCATCCAACCAAGGCTTTCCTGCCAGATCGCAGACAAACCACAGGCCGTGGTAGGCTGAAAAATCGGCGATACAGGGTGCAGGGCCAAAAAGAAAATCCTCGCCAAGGAGGCGTTCCATATTCGAAATATGCGTCATCACTTTTTCTTTAGCATCTGCGCCTCGCAGAGCCTTCACCCGCGATTTCCGCCCCATGTTAATGCGGTCTTTAAGAAACTTGAACGTGTTGATCAGGGACGTTTCACGAATCAGCCGCCACAACATGCGCCCATCGCTGGCAGCAATAACACACGCCAGAAAGATCTCCAGATCGGCTTCTCGAACAAATGCCTGTATCTCTTCAGACTGATCTTCCAGTACCAATTCTGGTTTGTCGGCAAGGCGGGCGATTTCGGCCGCAATAGCGCGCGAGTCGCAAAATACATCTGCACCTAACTGGGCGACCGGTATTTTGCGATAACCACCGGTTAACACATTCAACTCTGGTCGTGGTGGCATTTCACGCACCGTTACCGAGCACCAAGGCAGATTCGCGTATCCGAGCATTGCCCGGATTTTTTCGGAGAAAGGCGACAGCGGGTATTGATAGAGAATCAGATCAGGCATTCGGAATATGTCCTTGCTTCAAACAGAAAAGTGTATTGCAGAATAATGCAGGCGCCGGGCGTTATGTATGGCGGAAAAGGCCAGCCACGATAGAGTTTTCAGCTGCGCCTTTGACAAACCGCTAATAACAGACAAAGGTTCAGAGGTATAGCATGGCCGAAAGCCAAAGGAGCGTTATGCTCCTAAATCGGATACACCGTGGGATTTTCGCGAATGACCTTTGCACGCATTGCCGGCACTGGCTCTTACCTGCCAGAGAATATTGTTACGAACAAAGACCTCGAACAGATGGTTGATACCACGGATCAGTGGATCCGTGAACGCACTGGTATCGAGCAGCGGCATATCGCCGTTGAGGGCCAGACAACCGTAGATCTTGCTGAACAGGCCGCTCGGAACGCCATAGAAGCGGCCGGTATTGATGCCAGCGAGATTGACCTGATTGTTTTTGCCACATCCACTCCAGACAAAATTTTCCCGAGTTCTGCTTGCATTTTGCAGGCCCGGCTGGGTATTCACGGCTGTCCAGCTTTCGATATTCAGGCTGTGTGTAGCGGTTTTGTTTACGCGCTATCGGTCGCAGACAAGTTTATCAAAACAGGAACCAGTAAAAAGGCACTGGTTATTGGCGCAGAAGTGTTCTCCCGAATCATTAACTGGTCTGATCGAGGCACCTGTGTGCTGTTCGGGGACGGCGCGGGTGCTGTGATTCTGGAAGCAACCGAGGAAACCGGTATTCTTTCCACGCACATTCACGCAGACGGTCAGTACGAAGAGTTACTGCACGTACCTTGCGGCATTGCCGATGGTTTCGACCGGGTCAAAGCCGGTGAAGCTTTTGTTGAGATGAAAGGCAACGAAGTTTTCAAAGTTGCGGTAAACACACTTGGTAAAATCGTTGATGAGACGCTTGACGCCAACCAGATGAAAAAGTCCGACATCGACTGGCTGGTTCCCCACCAGGCAAATCTGCGAATCATCTCGGCCACAGCCAAAAAACTGAGCATGCCGATGGATCAGGTAGTTGTTACGGTCAACAAACATGGCAATACCTCTGCGGCCTCTATTCCTCTTGCCCTGGATGTTGCGGTAAGAGACGGACGCATCAAACGTAACGACGTTGTGCTGCTTGAAGCCTTTGGCGGTGGTTTTACATGGGGTTCGGCGCTGCTGCGCTACTGATCGGAGCGGCCCCGCGCCGCGACTGCTTTTACGGAAACTGGGTGTCTTTCTCTATGCGAGTCGGCTACACTGTATCTTTATACAGTAAAGCAGACATTCACTGCGAGGAATGACCATGGCGGTACAAGCAGTCTATTTTTCCGATAGGGACGGCCTGGATATGGCATTAAAAAATCCTGAGACCATGCTTTTCACATCAAAAGCAGATGCCGATGCCAGGGATAAAGTACTTGAATTAGCGGAAGAAATTCAGGTTTTCCTGGCCCGGAAGGTTGAAGGGTTGGGTGATGATATAGCCGAAAAGTGCGCCATGGCCATCGCTGAAGACAAAGACCTCTTCCAAAAGGCTCTGAAAAAGCCAGAATTGCTAAACACTGCTCAGGAATAGCCTGAGCAGCCATGCCTCTGACCGACTCAATTACGTATAGTGAACAAGTCGTCACTAAAGTAATCAGGTCGGATCACCAAGCATGACTCAACACAAAAACAGTACGCAGCCCTCCGTCATCATAATTGGAACTGGATTTGGCGGCATAGGCATGGCCATCCAGCTAAAAAAAGCCGGGTTCCAAAATGTCACTTTGCTTGAAAAAGCACAGCGCGTTGGCGGCACCTGGCGAGACAACACCTACCCAGGTGCAGCCTGCGACGTGCAATCGCACTTTTACTCCTATTCTTTCGAGCCAAAGCATGATTGGTCCCGAAAATTCGGGCTTCAGCATGAACTCCTTGGTTATATGGAACACTGCGTTGAAAAATATGGCCTTGAGGAACAGATCCGCTTTAACTGCGAAGTGGCTGAGGCGGTGTTCGACGACGCTCGCAACCTTTGGACGCTAACGCTTACCAATGATGAAACCCTGACAGCACACGTGGTCATCACGGCAACCGGGCAACTGAATCAGCCCGCCTGGCCCAACATTGAAGGCATGAGTGATTTTGAAGGTGTTATCTTTCACTCAGCACGCTGGAACCATGATTGTGATCTAAAGGGCAAGCGCGTTGCCGTAATTGGTACCGGCGCGAGCGCCATTCAGTTTGTGCCCGAAATTGCCCGTAAAGTTAAATCCCTTGCTCTGTTTCAACGCTCGGCGGCTTGGGTTCTGCCAAAGCCAGACAGGCCTTTCAAGCGTTGGGAGCATTCCCTGTTCAAAGCTGTTCCGGCGTGGGACAGGCTTTACCGCTACATGATCTACTGGAAGAACGAAAGTCGGGCTTTGGCCTTCACGCGCTTTAGCCGCCTTCTGGATATATTTGCCTGGCAAGCCAAAACCGAAGCGCGCAAACACGTAAGTGATCCGAAAAAGCTCAAGCACATCATTCCGGATTATCAGATCGGCTGTAAGCGGATTCTGATTTCCAACGATTGGTACCCTGCCATAAACCGCTCTAACGTAGATTTGATTCCAGACTCGATCGAAAAAATCGACGGCAAAGGGGTTAAGACACGCTCCGGTCAGCATTACCCCGTTGACGCTATTATCTTTGGCACAGGTTTTCGTGCTTCAGAATTTCTGTCGCCCATTAGTGTAACCGGGCGCGAAGGCGTAACGCTGAACGAAGCCTGGAAAGATGGGGCGACTGCATTCAAAGGAATTACGGTCTCCGGCTTCCCGAATCTGTTTATGCTCTACGGGCCAAATACCAATCTGGCGCACAACTCGATTCTTTACATGCTGGAATCTCAGTTCCAATATGTGCTCGGCTGCCTGAATGCGCTGCAGAAGCACCCCGGCGCAGCTATGGATGTTCGTAAAGACCGTTTGGAGCAGTATTCCAACGTCGTTCAGGATGGCCTTGAAGGCAGCGTGTGGAGCTCCGGGTGCTCATCCTGGTATCTCGATGCCAATGGTAAAAATACACTAAACTGGCCCGGTTTCACTTTCTCCTACCGCTTTTCCACTCGCAGCGTGGATACAGCAGACTATCAGTTCCTCGATCCTGCCGGGTAATCCCCGGCTTCTCGTTCACTAAACAACATGCACTCAGCACACCGTTTCTATAGCTTCGCGCGCTCATTATTCAGAGGATTTGCATCCTGCACAAATTCATAGGATGATTGGATGATCATGTGATGGGGTGATAGGCCAATGCTGAAACGAATCCAAAAAGGCTCTCTTGTGGAAACCGCCATAGAAAGCCTGAGACACGCCATAGAAACAGAACAATGGCTAGTGGGTGACAAACTGCCTGTGGAATCGGATCTCTCCGAGGCTCTAGGGGTGAGCCGAAACACTGTGCGCGAAGCTGTGCGGGTACTGGCCCACGTAGGAATGCTGGAAACCCGGCAGGGAGACGGCACCTATGTAAGAGCAACTCGCGATGCAGGAGAAACCCTCAAACGCATCGCTCGCACCCAGCTAAAAGATCAACTGGAGGTGCGGATCATGCTGGAAACCGAAGCGGCAAAGCTCGCAGCCCAAAGGCGTACCGAGCAGGATCTGCGGAGCATGACTATGGCTCTTGATGCCAGGGGAAAAGCCGACGCAGACCTTGCGGCTCGTATTCATCACGACGAGGCCTTTCACCACGCGCTGGTTGCTGCATCCCATAACTCTGCCCTTGCGGAGCTTTACGATTACTTCTCCCACGCCATCACCCAGACCATTGAACGCACAGAAAACGACGCGGACTTGCCAGAGCCATCGCAAGAAGACCATGAACTGCTACTGGCCGCTGTTCGTCGCCGGGATTCTGCTAAAGCTGAAAAGCTCGCGCAGAATCTCCTCGCACCCAGCCTTAGCGCTCTCCGGAACAGGAGCTCTTAATCATGAAGTTCAGGCCAGACATATTCACAATCTTGCTGCTTGGCGCAATTGTCCTTGCTTCTTTTTTGCCAGCTACGGGCGCCGCCGGAGATCTTCTGGCGACGGCCGGAACGGTAGCCGTCGCCCTACTCTTCTTTTTCCACGGTGCTGCGCTATCCCGGGAACAAATCGTTGCAGGGGCATCCCACTGGCGGCTGCACATACTGATTACTGCGCTTACGTTTGGGTTCTTTCCGCTTATTGTGCTTCCCATTAATGGTATGAGCAGTTTTGCGCCATCCTGGATGCCCGCCGATCTGGGGCTTGGCTTTTTATATCTGGGGGTGTTGCCGTCTGCAGTCTCTTCATCCATTGCTTATACCGCCATGGCCCGGGGCAATGTGCCGGCCGCCATTTGCAGTGCGGCAGCTTCAAACGTGTTCGGCATGATGCTGACGCCGTTCTTGTTGCTATTGGTTGTTAGTTCGGCTGGAAGCGGGGATTTCGCTATAGGCAAGGCCCTGAAAGATATTGTATTGCAGTTGTTGTTGCCGTTTGCGGTTGGTCACGCCATGCGCCCTTGGATTGGAGGCTTTCTGGGTCGTCATGAAGGCCTTATGACTCGCTACGATAAATGCGTTATCTGGTTGATTGTGTATTCCGCTTTCTCGCACTCGGTAGAAAGCGGTCTTTGGCAAAACCTGCCGATAAAAGCCATTGCTCTGACTATATTGCTATGTATCGGGCTGTTAGCGCTGTTTATGTTCTTTGCGAGATTTCTTGTGCGGCGGTTCGGATTTAGTTTGGAAGATGAGGCGGCGGTTGTATTCTGCGGCTCAAAAAAGAGCCTGGCCTCCGGGCTGCCCATGGCAAAAGTGCTGTTTTCTGGGCACCCCGGGTTTGGCATGATCGTTTTGCCGATCATGTGCTACAACCAGGTTCAGGTTATTCTTGGCGCTATTTTGGCTCAGAAGTACCGTGAAAAAATCGCAGCGTCTCAGTCTGAATCAGTGGACGCAAAAGCCTGATGAACAGGCGGCGGCGTCAGCCGCCGCTCATCCCACCGAAAATCGTGGCGAGTACAGCCAGCCCTATAATCCAACCTATCACTGCTGGCCAAAAATTGACCATTTGTGGTGTCTCTGGTTCGAAATCTTCATCAGCTACATTTTGCTCCGGATGGTCTTGCTCCTCTTCCTGAGCGACCACTTCTTGCAGGCTGTGCCAATCAAACCACTCACCCAGAAATCCTACAACCGGTGAGGGAAAGCTACCGTTTTCAGCCATGGGCCTGAGCTGTGGCTCGAGTTGCCGGCCAATTTCCCGACGCAAAGGCAATTCATCGGCGGGGGGCTCACACAGTATGGCCTTCCATATACCTGCATCCCGGCATCGGCCGGGATCATTCAGCAACGCCTTGACCTGAATCATCACCTCACGGACAACCTGGCCCTCTGAAGCATCCAGTTCTCGGTCGGTTTCGCTAAAACTCATATCAGGCTTACTCCCACCCTATAGATTCATTACATTTTTTAGAGACAATTGGCATGGACGTCTATCTATTCAAACCGGTACGAAAGGAACATTCGCGAAATGTTATGGAGCGCTGGGTAAAACTCCCTGAAAGCTAAGCCCTTCCTTGGGCTTTAGTTCTGATCAGGCGACAGGTTCACGCATGGTGACAAATTCTTCTGCAGATGTTGGGTGTATGCCCATGGTGGAATCAAACTGAGACTTGGTTGCACCGGCCTTGATGGCCACGGCAAGCCCCTGAGTGATTTCGCCAGCATCAGGCCCAACCATGTGGGCGCCAAGCACCCGATCCGTTGCGTCGTCGACCACAAGCTTCATCAGGCAGCGCTCGTCACGGCCGCTGAGAATATACTTCATGGGCCGGAACTCAGAGCGATATATTCTCAGAGTATGGCCTGCTTCCCGCGCCTCTTCCTCCGTTAATCCCACCGTACCAATATTGGGCTGACAGAAAACAGCGGTCGGAATCGCAGTGTAATCCATATCGCCCTCACCATCCCCAAATAATCTGCGGGAAAGTACCATCGCCTGCGCAAGCGCCACGGGCGTAAGCTGCGGTGTGCCGATAACATCCCCAAGAGCAGTGACCGAAGGTACTGAAGTCTGGAAATGATCGTCCACCACCACATGCCCGGATGCATTAAGTTCGATACCCAATTCGGTCAGTCCAAGGCCGTCTACCAGCGCCCGTCTGCCCGTTGCTGCCATAACAAGCCCGGTTTCCATAACATTGCCGTTACTGAGCTTGACCTGATAGTGGGAATTCTCGGCTTCAACAGACTCAATGGTCACGCCAAACTCAAGCCGAACGCCTTTTTTACTCATTTCCTGCTTGGCAAACTTACGCACATCGCCATCAAAACCGCGGAGAAAAAGATCGCCTCGGTACAGAAGTGTAGTCTCCACGCCCAGGCCGGCCAAAATGCCTGCAAACTCTACGGCAATGTAACCGCCACCCCACACCACCGCTTGCTTAGGTAGCTGAGACAGATAAAACATCTCATTCGACGTAAGAATGCATTCCTTACCTGGAATATCCGGTACAACCGGCCAGCTCCCTGTGGCAACGGTTATGTGAGCGGTTGTATATTCTTTATCACCAACGACGATGGTATTGGGGTCCTTAATGGAGGCAGTGCCTTCAATAACGGTCACGCCAGCATTCTCAAGCAGGCGGCCATAAATGCCGTTCAGCCTTTCAATTTCGGTATTTTTATTGGCGACCAGTGTGGGCCAGTCAAAGCTGACACCGTCCATGGGTACGTCCCAGCCATAGCCTGCTGCATCTTCCAGTTCGTCGCTGACATGAGCCCCATAAACAAACAGTTTTTTGGGTACGCAGCCAACGTTAACGCAAGTACCGCCGAGATAACGGGATTCAATAACCGCTACCCGCGCTCCACGGCCAGCCGACATACGCGCCAAGCGCACACCGCCGGAACCGGCACCAATAACAATCAGATCATAATCTTGGCTGTCAGACACAGTGTCTCCTGTTGTTTTTTACAACGTTAATTTTGATTAGCGGTAGCTTTGGCCTCTGGATGGATTTCGCGGAACAGTATGTGATCCTCGAAACCACCGAGACGAACCTTTCCAAGGCTGCGGAAGCCTTCCGACTCATAAAATGGCAGATAGCGGCTGTTGCCGGTATCCAAAACCAACCCGGTTCCCCGCGGGTTGTCCGCACAAAGCCGCTGAACAGCTTTGAGCAGGTGGCGACCATAACCGCGGTTCTGATATTTTGGGTTAACTCCCATCAATGGCAACTGGTGCGCCAATGGTTGAGGCAGCATTGCGCGTATTTTCTCGTGATAATCCAGATAACGGCGAGTAGAGGCAAAGCCTGCCGTCAGCACCATGCGGATTCTCCAACTGAACTGATCCGCCAAATTCAAACGAAGGTCCGGGTCGCCAATGAACGCCACGGCAACCAGCGAATCATCGACCATAACGCCAACCACTTCCTGATCAAGATCAAAATAGAGATCAACAAGCTCACGCACAGTGGCTCGAACACGCTGCTTGTAGCCAGGTTTTCGGTGGTTGAACAGGTACTGAAACGTTGGCTCGTTCCGATAGGCATCATACAGAATGGATCTGGCTTCATTCAAAGCACTGATATCCAGCCGGACAATAACCGGTTCCGGTTTGTTATCGCTGTCGTTACTCATGCTTTCGCTCCTGCCTCTGTCCGGAGAGACCACCCCGGAACCCAGTTAATCCGAATCAGATTGCCAGTGTTAAACGGACAGATACCCGGCCAGGTTCGCCTGCGCGATCCAACGCTGCCTGGTCAATTACAACACCATGCTTACCATTGAGCATTTCAAGCCAAGCTGCAACCTCTGAATAAGGAACCGCCTCAAGCCACACCCGAATGGCACTGTCACCGCTGGGCTCAAACCGTTGCAGTGTAAGGCCAGATGCCCTGGCCGAGCGGGTTACCAGACCCATGAGCGCGCGGCCATCGACAGGAACATCGGCAGATGTAGCTGCCGGCCCTGCTCCACTGCTACCCAAGCGACGGATAACCGGCTCGTTGGATTGCATCCAGGCCACAAGCTCTGAGGCGTTCTCTTTATTCGCAGCGGCCTGATCGTGAAAATTCGCAACCGGGCGCCACACAGCGAAATACAGAACCCCAAGCAGCACGGCTATAGCCAGTACCGTAAGTGCCTGCTGATCCCGTTTAGGAAGCTGGTCATATTGCGCAACCAGCTTTCCAACCGAGGGCTGCTCTTTCAGTTTCGTCAACATGGGCTTAGCCTCCAGATACGGTCAGGCGGCCACGAGCACCGCTGGATTCGTTAACGACTGAGCCAATTTTGGCCTCTAGCCCTTGGCCAGATAGGCCATTGCGTAGCGCGCTGAGGCGGTCGTAGCTTTGTGCGCGTACATCAACCACCAGTTCACCACGAGATTGGCTGTAATTGATCGAGTTGAACGTAACCGAACCAGCTACCTCTGAATACTGCTGACCGGTGTATTTCATCAGCGTTACAAAATCCACATCAGGCCCATCAGAGCCAGCCATACGTAACTGTCCTTCAATAACCCGTTTTACGTTACCAGCGTGGGTTCTACTGTCGTTTGGAAAGGCATTTTTATATACCGCCATAGCCTGCTGGCGCATATCGTCTGCCTGCTGCTGATAGTAAAAGCCCATTCCAGCTTCCAGCGCCACCTGCACCACAAACCACACGGCAGCCACAGCGATGAGTGGCTTCCAAGGTTTGAAGGGGCTTGCCTTGCCGCCTTTAACGGAGAATTCGCGCTGACACAGATTGATTGGGCGACAAAGATGATGGTGGTGAGAATGCGCCAGTAGCTCCAACGGCATAAGCGCCAAAGACTCCCGGCGAACAGATAGCCGGCCCGGCGCCATAAGCTCTCCAAGCACCGCCTGCTGCTCTTCAAATTCGGTGTCCGTTGCATAAATCACCACGGGTACTTCAGCAACTACGTCTTCCGAAGGCGGTACAGCCAAAGTATGAGCAAACATTCCAAGGTTAGCAGACTGCATACTCAGCCACTCGCCACGATCACTGGCCATCATGGTTGATTCGCCATCCAGACAGATAGACCAACCGCCCTCGGTCATGGGGAGCAGTGACGCATCAGGATAAATGGCGTCGAGCCTGGCGTGGGACCAACCACGGAACAACTCAAGCCATGTAGCCATTCTGTCTCGATCCACCGCAGCCACCCGATACCCCTCTGGGGTGTGTGGGCCAAGTGCCAGGTGAACGCTGTCGATATCCTGGGCGATCTGCTCTTCAACTGCGTAAGGCAGCGCCTGGTTTATAAAACGGCTTTGTTTGGCAGGAATGTCGGCCGTACAAAACAGAGCTTCATCACCCGGAATAAGGCCTGCAAGCAATACGCCTTCAAGCCCATTTTGGCTAAGTGTCTGCTCAATGGTGCTGCGGCGATCGCGGCTGCCCTGAGCTTGGGCATCACCGCCGGCATCGTACAACACCCAGTTGAACAGACGGTCTTCCGGGTTTTCTCCGGGATCCGAAAAGGGAGGCAAGGGTCGCACATAAAGGCGATAAGACATGGTTATCCTTCCGAGATGGTGTAGGGCTCTTTGGTAATGCGATTCTTTTGACCGGTATCCCTGTGAACCGTCCGGACATTACCTTCCTGATTGCGAAAAACCGTACTCACCATATTTACAACACGGTTATCGTAGGTAATCCGTGATACAACTTCAAAAAAACGGGTTTGCAGCCCCAGCCCTATGGGCTTCAGGCCCAACGCTGCGAATTCTGGCAGTGCCATAAAGTCCTGAAGGTTTTCAAACCGCTCTTCCTTGCGCCTTTCAAGAATAGACGCTGCTTGGGCTGCCGTCAGCTCTTCATGTAAAGACATCAACACTTCGGCAGTTGCAGTATTCACATTGATCCCCAACCCATTCACCGGCAAGGTGGCCACATGAGGCCGCAGGGCCACATATATTTCTTCAGTCATGCCTTCAATCAACCGGAGTTCCGATACGCTAACAAATGGCTGGTTTGCGGCCCGGAACCCGGGCTCGGCCATCAGGTACTGGCCGTCTTCTGCACCATAGGCACTGATTGTTTGATCGTTTGGATCAATCCAGTCCACCAGGGTATCTACCGAAAGGCCGGTAATTCCAAGAGCGATCAGCAAACGGGTTAGGCGGTCCTTGGTTATGGGATCCACTTGGCCATTGGCAGTAACCAGATCATTGAGGTTTATCCGCCCACCCAAATCGTCTATCTGAACTTCTGCCACCCCATTGGCATCCAGCGGCAATACAGCTGCATTCATCGCCCAGAACTCATCAAGGCTGTCGACCATCAGGCCGTCTTCTTTATCTTGTTCAAAATCCCGTATCAGAATTTGACGGGCAAAGGCTTCTGCACCTAAAGCAATACTCCGGCCTTGCTGTTGCGCTAAGTAGTGCCCGGCTTTAAACACCCGCACACTTTGCTGCTGGGTCATCCCTGAGGCCAACATAACCACCAGCGCCATAGCTAGAAGCACCATAATCAGCGCAACACCCTGCTGTTTTTTTGGCATGGTATGACAGACGGGAGTGGTCATAGCCTTTTAGCCTCCCTGCCCGGTACTATTTTGAACAGCGCCTTCATCAGTTTCTTCTTCATCGCTCGGATTACTGGCTTCGTTCATTTGATTTACCAAGCCCTGAGCCCCCGACGAATCAAAGTCTGGCAAGACAAAGGTGCGTACCAATTCACCAAAACGTTCGTGCTCCAACGTAATTTCAATACCCAGAGGAAACGGTATATCCGGGCGACTGCTGGGGCTCAATGACGCCATAGCATCGCTTGAAGGCCATTCTGGTTCCCAGGCATTTTGGTCGTTGAGGAACTTGATATCGAACGCAGTAACACCCTCAAGCAATAGCAACTCCCGGCTATTGTCTTCCTGGCCCTGATCCACAGTTGGCCAGTACCGGCGGCGTAATTCGGTGCCGGTATATTCCCAGCCTACCCGTTGCAAACTGCTGCGCCGGATGCCCAGCGGGTTACGCCAGCCCTGCCGCGTGACCATCAGCACAAACTCATCTTCACGGCTGGTTAACGCAGGTTTGAAGTCGCCGTAAATATCCCGGGCTGGCCGGTTTACTATCTGGGTAATATCCCGCTCCAAAAGCAACATTGCCCGCTGGAGGCCATCAAATTGTTCCGCAAGTTCATCAACCCGATCCCGGGAAAGAATCACTCCGTTCAGCACCTGCCACACACCAATCCCAATCACAGCGGTAATGGTAATGGCCACCAGCACCTCAAGCAGCGTAAAGCCTTGCTGACTCTTCATTTCACGCCCACGAAGGCAGAAAGCGTGTGCACAGGATATGGCTTTGTGCGGCCCTCACGATAACGGGACACCTGAACTTCAATGCGCCGCATTTTAGCCTCGGCGGTAGCCAGTACCTTTGTGGTTACTTGCCAACGGAAGGGACCGTAGTCCTTGTCTTTTGCATTCTCGGAAATGCCTGGCAGGGTATTCTCCAGCCGAATTTCGTTTATGCGGTTTTCAGCAAGCCAACCGGCGAGGGTTTTGTCACGAATACGTTCGTAGCTGGAAATATACTGACCACCCACCTCGGCCGCAGCGGTGGCAATCAGCCCGAACACCAGCAGTGCAACCATCACCTCAATAAGCGTGAAGCCTCTTGCGGTTTTCGGCAATCTTGACGGGTTCTGCCGGATCACCAGTCTTCCCCCTCATCGCCGGGCTGTCGCCACTCAATGGTAGAGATCCCGTCGGACGCAAGAGTTTGGGTGTAATCCGTCTCACTGCCGACGGTAAATTCGAGTTCAAAAGGGGTGGTTTCGCCACTGGAAAAAAACACCACATCTGGCCGAAGCTTGTCTTCAGCCGACGCTAGGCGGGGAGCATCACTTTCAATAAACTGTGTTGTGATCAGCCATTCAGGGAATTTTCGGGCCCGGAATATACGCTCTCCAGAAGCCTTCCAATCGTTTTCTTCATCTTGAAAAGCCACAAAACGATACCCGTTTTCTTCAAACAGCAGGCCGAGTTCGAGATTGTTCAACACAGCCTGATCCGATGCGGTTTGCATCAGCAAATACAATTCCCGCACCTCATTTTGTAGCTCCCGCTGCTGGGAATTCCCACCCATGGTGAATACTGCAAGCGCTGCGAGTAGCCCGATCAGAACCAGGACAACCAGTATTTCAATGAGCGTGAAGCCGCTGTTTTTGTGTTCTGATCGGGCTCGCATCACAAATCAGTTGCCGATGGTCCAGAGGCTGATATCAGCTGCGTCTCCATCACCGCCTTCTTGCCCGTCGGAACCGTAGGAATACAGATCGTAGGCGCCTTCAGTACCTGGGCTCACATACTGAAAGTCGTTATTCCAGGGATCTTGCGGGATATTTTTCATGTAACCATCCGGGCTCCAGTTTTTTGGCTCTGGGTTGCCTGTGGGCTTGGATTTCAAAGCATCCAGGCCCTGCTGGGTAGAGGGATAATGGCTGTTATCCAGGCGGTAGATATCCAGCGCTTTCGAAATATTGGTAAGCTGCGTTTCTGCAACGGTTACTTTGGCCTGATCGCTTCTGCCCATGATGTTTGGCGCTACAATGGCCACCAATAAGCCAAGAATGACCATCACGACCATGATTTCGATCAGGGTGAAGCCTCGACTGGCTTGCAGTGTACTCAGTTTTTTCATCGTCATTATGCCACTCATTATTGCTGTGAATTTAAAGGGTTACATTGGGCTGTTAACCAACCAGGTTACTCATGTTCAGTATCGGCAGCATGATTGCCATAACAATAATCAGAACCACCACGCCCATCACCAGCAGCATCATCGGCTCAAAAAGCCCAACAATTGCGGCCATTTTGGACTGCAGTGTATTTTCCTGCATCGTTGCGGTGCGCTCCAGCATGCTATCCAGTTCACCACTGGCCTCGCCACTGGCAATCATGTGTAGCATCATCGGTGGAAAATAGCCGGACTGATCCAGCGCCCGGTGCAAAGAGCCACCCTCGCTGACTTTGCGCGCGGCTTCCTTGAGCTCTTGGCGCAAATAATCGTTAGACAGCACCTCGCCTGCAATGCGCATAGCGTCAACCAGCGGCACACCACTGGTTGTCAGGATGCTTAGCGTGCTGGCATAGCGGGCTGTGTTAACGCCCCGAACCATCCCTGCAAACAGGGGCAAATGCAGCAGTCGTTTATGAAAGCGCATCCGGAAGCTTGGCTTCGTGAGCGCATAGCGAAATGCCATGAAGGCCACGAATAACAAGATGACGAGATAGATACCGTAACTGGAAAGAAACTCCGACATGGCCAGCATGGCTTGGGTCAGCGCGGGCAATTCCTGGCCTTGCTTCAAGAACACATCAATGATGTCTGGCACAACGTAAGTCAGCAGAAACACCACAATGGCAATCGCTACAAAACTCAGAATGATGGGGTAAATCGCAGCTAACTGGATTTTCTGACGCGCTTCCTGTCGGTTCTCGGTGTAATCGGCTAGTCGGTTTAGAACCAAATCCAGATGTCCGGCATGTTCGCCGGCTGCAACGGTTGAACGGTAGAGGCGTGGAAAGGCTTTTGGAAACTCACCAAGGCTGTCCGCCAACGTGTAGCCTTCCATAACCTTGGCGCGAATGGCAATAAGCATGCTTCGAATACGAGGCTTAGCGGTTTGCTGCGCGGTTGCGGAAAGTGTTTGTTCAATAGGAATGCCTGACTGGATCAATGTTGCCAGTTGGCGCGTAATCAACGCAAGATCGGAGGCTGCCAAGGAGCCCCCACTGCTCAGCGGGCTACTGGGCGTTCGTTTTTGAACAGCCGGTTCAACCGCCAGCGGTGTTAGGCCCTTTTCCCTTAGCTGCTGGCGCACGGCGCGAGGCGCATCGGCTTCTACCACGCCCTGCTTCTGCTTTCCCCGTGCATCCAGAGCTTTATATTCGTAAGCAGGCATAGCTTATTGGCCTCGGTGCGTTACGCGGAGCACCTCTTCCACGGTGGTGATGCCTTCAAGTATCTTCCGGACACCATCTGCATGAATGCTAGGGCCTTTAAGGCGCGCTTCTCGCTCCAGATCCAATTCACCTGAACGTTTGTGAATCAACGCGCTGATCTCTTCGGTTACTTCTACTACTTCATAAATACCAATTCGCCCCCGGTAGCCAAGGTTGTTGCAATGCTCACACCCTTTCGCCCGATAAATGGTTGGCGGCTCGGCGATACTCTGTTGCAGAAATTCACAGTGTTCTTCGGTAGGCGTATAGGCTTCCCGACAATCCTTGCACAACACCCGAACAAGGCGCTGGGCCACGATCCCGACCAGGCTTGATGAAATCAGGAAGGGTTCAATGCCCATATCCATAAGGCGGGTGATCGCGCCCACTGCCGTATTCGTGTGCAAAGTGGATAGCACAAGGTGGCCAGTGAGACTGGCCTGTACGGCTATTTCGGCGGTTTCAAGATCGCGAATTTCACCGATCATTACAACATCAGGATCCTGGCGCAGAATGGCCCGCAGACCGCGGGCAAACGTCATCTCAACCTTAGGGTTTACCTGAGTTTGGCCAATACCCGGCAGGTTGTACTCGATGGGGTCCTCAACCGTAAGAATGTTGCGGCTACGGTCGTTTATTTCTTGCAACGAGGCATACAGTGTTGTGGATTTACCCGAGCCAGTCGGACCGGTAACCAACAATATGCCGTATGGCCGGTGGATAAGCCGGCGTAGAATTTTCAGGTCGTCTGGCGCCATACCCAATGACTCCAAGCGAATCGCCCCAGCCTGCTTATCCAGCAAACGCAGCACAACCCGTTCGCCACTGGATGAAGGCATGGTGGAAACCCGGATATCCACTTCGCGGCCAGCTACACGCAGTGCGATTCGACCGTCCTGAGGTACCCGTTTTTCGGCGATATCGAGTTTTGCCATAACCTTAATTCGTGAAACCAGCAGCGGCGCCAGCGCCCGTTTTGGCTGAACCACTTCCCGCAGCACCCCATCAACACGAAACCGCACCACTAAACGCTTTTCATAGGTTTCAATATGCACATCGGAGGCGCTGGTTTTTACGGCCTCGGTAAGGATGGCGTTAATCAGGCGAATAATCGGGGCGTCGTCTTCCTGCTCCAGCAGGTCTTCTGTTTCTGGAACCGAGTCGGCGAGCGACGCCAAATCCATGTCGTCACCAATGCCTTCAACCATCTGCATGGCTTCTGCAGAATCGTTCTGGTAAGCCGCGTTCAACGCCTGGTCAAACTGGCTTGGCTCAATGGTTGTAAAGCGTGCGCGGCCACCACTTATACGGTTAGCTTCCGCCAATGCAGTGTGAGGAGCACCGGGCCTGACCAAAATAACCGGGTTGCCCTCTTCTGAGCGAGTCAGAATAACGCCGTTGCGCTTTGCAAAGGTAAAGGGAAGACGACCCAGCGGAGCATCCTGCGGCTGAA
>NZ_JBQDKB010000050.1:0-26988 GCF_052094685.1 Marinobacter sp. | reverse complement strand
ATACTCAGGAGGCTTGGATACGAGCGGTGCTGCACTTAATACTTGAATCCAGGAGATAAGGCTGAACATGCGCTGCAGGCTTTGATGAAAATACTCGCCTCGGCGGCTTTCCTCAGTGGTCAGGCGTACGCTTTCCAAGTCACGCAGGCTGTCCAGGCTATACCCCATGCGCCAGGTTTCGTCTTCAGCCGGCAGATAACCGAGTTCAGGGCGCGCTTCGATATAGAACAGGAAGAGTATGCGGTACATGTAGCGCAAGCACTCTTTAGAAAGCTGGTCGGCATCCAGGGCGTTGCTGCCGCTGTAGATGCCTTCCTTGCGGTCCCGGGCCTGTGCAATGAGTTGTTCGGCGGCTTCGTTGCCCAGTAATTCGATGGCGTTCCGCAGGGCATATTTGAGATCGTCGGATACGGCGAAGGCATGCTTGTGGCTGTTTTCGTCCAGGCTGTCGAGACGGCATTGGCCTTCCTCGGGCGCAAGGCTTTCCCCGTGTAAAAGAACCGCAGTGGCCTTGAGGGTTTTATCGTCGCGGCGGCCGAGAATCTCTTCCCAATCAAAGCGGAGCATGCGGTTCTGCGACCACTTATACCGGTCGATCAGAATGCCTTGCCGGTCGGACAGCAATAGCACCCATCGCGGTGGATTGTCCTGCCGGAAAACGGCCTCGTTGAGGATGCTGTACCAGTCGGTGTTTTTGAGTTTGTCGTGGTGCGGGCCGGGGCCGAAGAACTGGTTGCTGTGCAGTTTCAGGGACAGAGGGTCTTCACCCTCGTTGTTTGCATCCAGCGCGCCGAGCACCCAGAGCTGGTCACCGAGAGCGGAAAGCACCGGCAGTTCGGTGTTGGGGGCCACCTCACGATTTTCAGGCTGATAAGGAATACCCAGTACCGAGGTTAGATCTTTGAAGAAGTCGCGCTGAAGCCGAATTCGCTCGGCTGCACTGCGCTCGGTTTTGAGCCTGTGCCGCAGAGCGAAGTAACTTTGGTTGAGATTCCGCAGGGCACGCTGAGGCGTGGTGTAATCGCGCCCCTCTTCTTTAGCAGCTTCTTCACGAGCATCCCAGTCTTTGATGGTATCGGCAAAGTCGCCCTGGAAAACTTCTGCCAGGTAATGGGCGCTAAAGAATTCGTTTTCGTTGGTCAGTCCAATGAACGTGGCAGCGGTATCCTGAACGGCCATCTGGTAATACTCCTTTGCCCTACCCGGGCGTTTAGTCGTCTTCCCGGGTAAACACGGCGATGATCTGTATAAACGGAACCGGCTCAATGGTG
The DNA here is from genome assembly GCF_052094685.1 of Marinobacter sp. Lineage (GTDB taxonomy): Bacteria > Pseudomonadota > Gammaproteobacteria > Pseudomonadales > Oleiphilaceae > Marinobacter. The sequence goes on along the minus strand of NZ_JBQDKB010000050.1, from coordinate 25,717 downwards.
AGGGTGTCCTGCACCCAGGTTTCGTACTCGTTAAAAACCCGCTCGATTCGGCTCAGGCGTTCTTCTTTTTTGGCGGCCTTGAAATGCTCAGCCTGGGCGGAGCGTTCAAACTGAAAATCCAACTGGCTGACCTGCCGGCCTTTCAGGGCCTCCAGCTCCGCAAGCTGCTGCGTCAATTCCGGTTGGGTCGCGGCGGTGTAAACCTGCTGATATTGCGCCATTTCGACTTTTGCGGCATCAATTACCGGACTGCGCATGGCCTCCAGCTCAGTCACGTTGATGGGCTGGGCCCGGTTGGGCAGCCTGGTGTCCAGCTGCAATTGCTGCAGCCACTCTTGGGCCTTTTCCACGCCAAGCACGGAACCATTCATGCAGCGAATGGCGAACCATTGCCAAATGACCGGGTGAGCTTTGCGGTTGGGGATCAAGCCGCTGACCAGAAACACGCTTTCGCCCGGTTGCAGAGTGGCGTTCACCTGCTCGGTATTCGCCAAGGCCAAAACCGGCGCGCTGTGGCGGGCCACCTGGGCCAGCAGTTTGTCTTCCAGCCACTGAATGGCCGGGTGCTGTGGCCAGAGATAGTGAAGCTTGGGCCAGGCGTTTTCGTCCTGCCGGCTACGGCGGATTTCCTCTTCAAAACGGGCTTTGTCGGCCGTGAGCACTAGGCTGCCGTTTTCCGGGTTGATTTCTGATGGCAGAAAGCGGAACCGGTAGTTAAGATCGTCCGGCGGTGTTAGCGAGAGAGTTTGCTTCTCGCTATTCGCTGTGAAGTTCACCTGTTTACGATCGCGGTTGATGGCTTCCAACGCCTGGCGGGCAAATTCGTAATCACTGGGGAACAGGCTGTAGCGTTCCGCGGTGTTCTGTTCAGCCTCTTCTTCTGTCTTGGGTTGTGCCGCCTCGGGGTTGAGGAATAGGGCCAGAAGATCATCGCCTTCGTTGCTGTCATCCGGCTGGTATTGCTGGTCGAAATCTTCTGCCTGAGTACCGGTGGCCATGGCATCTGCCGTCAGGCCCTCTTCCTCATCCGAGTCGTGCACTTTCATGAAGGTGGCCGGATCGCCGATGTTCTTGTAGGCCTGCTCGTCTTTCTCTTTCAGGATTTCGAGAATGCGCTGATCGCCCTTCACCGTGGGGTTTTCGCTACGATTGATCAGGTAGGTGATGATCGGCGTCTTTGTCTGGCCATAACGGTCCACCCGGCCGTTGCGCTGTTGGAACACCATCAGCGACCAGGGCAAATCAAAGTGCACCAACCGGTGCGACAGGTAGTGCAGGTTGATGCCTTCGCTGGCTACATCGGAACAGAGCAGCACGCGCAGTTTACTTTCCTGTTTACCGAAGGCTTCGACGATTTCCTGCTGCTCGATATCGCTCATGCCGCCGTGCAGGATTTGTACGGCGTCGTCTTTCAGCTTGAGGTCGCCCATCATCTGGCTCTGCAGCCAGTTCAGGGTTTCAATGCGCTCGCTGAAGATGACCAAGCGGTCTTTGGTATCGGTTTTCTTCCAGCCAAAATCTTTGCTGTTCAGCAGCTTCAACAGTTCCTGATATTTATTGAAGTGAGGCGTATCCACATTGCGGAGGGACAGCAACAGACTGCTTAAGGCTTCAATCTCCTGATGCTCGTCTTCGCTGGTTTCCTCTTTGTTTTGCAGCTTTTTAATGCGTTGCTCGACTGAGATCTGAGCGGCCGCCGGCGAGCTGAAAATAGACTTCTGGAGACCGATTCGCACCAGCTGGCCATTGCGCTCAGCATTATGTTCACCACGATAAGTGAACGGCACATTCAGCAAAGCCTGGTAAGCCGCCTCTTCTTCCGGTGAGGCATCCAGATAGATGTCATTCACGACCCGCTCTTTGAATTCCTGCTGCACCTGATCACGGATGTCTTTCTTGAACCGACGGATTACCAGGCCTTTGTCGCGGAAGTCTTCTTTGGCGTAGTCGTCCGGATCGGAAATGGCCGTGGGGTCTAGCATGTTCATCAGGCTGGCGAAGCTGCGCGCCTTGCCATCGTGGGGCGTTGCGGAGAGCATGATTAACGTATCTGAACGGCCGGCCAGCAGTTGTGCCAGCTTCGCACGCTGAGAACTGCTACCACGTTCGGCCACGTTGTGGGCTTCATCGATAACGATGATGTCCCAATAGGCCTGCTCCAGATGGCGACGGTATTCGTTGTCTTGCTTGAGGGTGTCGATGGAGATGATCGACTTGTCGTAATAGTAAAACGGGTTGTGGTTGCCCGGGATGTTATTGCGCACCCGCTGCAGGCCCGCGGAATCAAGCCGGGTGAGCGGGATTGTAAAGCGGTTCCACATTTCCTTCTGGAACTGGGTCATCATGCTTTTGAGCGTAAGCACCAGAATGCGCTTGCCCCTGCCCCGGCGCATAAGCTCCGTCATCAGGATGCCGGCTTCCAGGGTTTTACCCAGGCCCACGGCATCGGCGATCAAAATGCGCTGACGATTTTGCTTTAATGCCTGCAGGGCTGGATCGAGCTGGTATGGAACCGGGTCCATGGCCGCATGATGGCCAAGGTGAATACGATCGTCCGCAGGGGTAATCTGTCGGAGCTGAGTTTCGATAAACAGGCGGCTTTTCTCAAAGCCGGGGCTCATGTCTTGTTCGAAGCGGGTTGCGGCTGGGTTTAATACGCGAATGGCACCGGCGGCTTCTTCCAACTGGGTCAGAAACTGGGCGCTTTTGCCGCTCACCAGTTCAGACAGGCCATCGACAGTGAGAATGTAACCCCCATCATCGCTGGGATCGGCCCTGCGGACGATCCATTCGCAATCCCGTATTACAACGCGCGCACCTGGTGCGTAGAGTGCTTCCATTCCTTGCCCCTGAGAGATTCCGCGGCGACTTCTATCGATTCGGGCGGGATACTAACCGTGGAACCCGACATCCGATGTCGCTGTGTACGAAATTACAATTTAGTTATGATTAGGATGATGCGTCAGATTGGTGCAAAGTGGAAGGGAGGGGCTGTAAAAACTTGTTATTTAACTGTTTGATTTGTTAGTTATTTGCATAAATGAACTAGTTGTACACACAGCGATTATTATTGAGCTATCTACAGAGTGAAGCATCAGGCCTTAAGGCTTACCTTAAGCCCTTTCAGCAGGTTTTCCAGAGAACAGAAAGGTTTCGTGAACTCTCAGGCCATGTACTCCTACGCCGTTCTTTACTGTCCACTTTCATCATAACCATGCACTCGCAGCTTCAAGTTTGCATGCTGCGAAAGAGCATCCTGAATATTCACAGTCCAGAAGCCAGCCGATGGAAAACGAAGCAGTTCCCGCGGTGATTCTAGGGTAATCACCTGTTGCCCATTCAGCACCACGCTTACCGGGTACTCTGCTCCGGTCAGGCGAGGACGTATGGCATCTCGACCCGGTGGGAACGCTAGCTCATCTCCGTCCGCAGGGAACACAACTTTCATACTCTGCCGGCGTAATGCGTCTGGCTTTACGGCTGGGCCCGAAGCTAGTGACAGCGGTGGTCGTGACGCCCCCAATGCATCCAGGATCGCCAACGCAATAGGGGCTGCGGTTTGCAAGCCGGTATGGCTGGGTAGTTCGGCGTTGTCCGGACTTCCCACCCACACCGCAATCACGTTGTCGCGGGTATAAACCAGTGACAACGAATCACTGCCGCGCGGGCCGGTGCCGGTTTTCAGGGCAAAATCATTGAGTGTTGCCGAACGCGCTCTGTTCCCCGGTAACGCCACGCGGCGCAAGTGGTAAGTGGTGCGAGCTGCACTGCGGCCATTCAGCGGTCGAGTCACCGGGGCAGTACCTTTTAGCCAGTAAGCCTCGGTACTTTGCTCACCGTGAGCCAGACCGGTGTATAGGCTTGCCAGATCTTCTAAGGTAAGGCCAATACCACCGATCGCAATCGGCAAACCAATATCGCCATACAGGGTTGCACCACGGGCTCGCAGTTCGGATTCAAACACCGCAGGTGATAGCCGCTTAAGAGCCTCGACCGCTGCACGGTTGTGGGATCGAGTTAATGCATCACCAAAAGTCTGCTGGCCCTTTTCGCTGTGATCGAAGTTATCCGGCGTATAACCACCGAAATCAGTGTGTTTGTCGTCGTAGATTTCTTCAAAACGCAACACCCCCGCAGTTTCGGCAAAGGCGTATATTAGGGGTTTCAGAGCCGACCCAGGCGAGCGGGCCTGTACACTGAAATCCACTGCACCACTCGCACGGGCGTTAAAATAATCTTGTGAACCCAAATGTGCGATCATCGCGCCATTTCGGTCTAACACTAGTGCGGACAAATTTACACCGAGAGGCAGCACCCAGTTCTCGCTCATGGCGTTCAGGCTGCGTTGCAAGACACCGTCCAACGTTGTCACAACTAGCCCGGACAATTCGCGGGCCATCGCCCGATCTGCCAGATGATGATCTAGCTGGCTAAAACTCACCGACTTAGCCGGCAGCGGGCTCAGCGTTGCATCGACATATTCATCATGACTTAACAGGCCGCTTTCATAGCCCTTGCGCAACACCCGATCACGGGCCTCGCGGGCCAGCTTGGGAAAGTGATCAGGGCGATGCCTGGCTGGACGCTGGGGCAAGGCTACCAGCAACGCGGCTTCGGCGTGGGACAGCACGGTCGGCGGCTTGTCGAACCAGTAGCGACTGGCCATTTCTATGCCTTCAACGTTTGCGCCAAAGGGAGCGAGTGTCAGGTAGGCGTGCAGAATTTCTTGTTTTGAATAGTTAGCTTCCAGCCAGAGCGCTCCCGCAGACTGGCGTACCTTGCCTGTCAGCGTGCGCGAGTGCGGACGCAACAGCCGGCTAACTTGCATGGACAAGGTAGACGCGCCCGACACCACTTTACCGTGTCGCAGATTATTCAAAGTTGCCCGACCTATTGCGAACGGATCAATGCCCAGATGCTGATAAAAGCGCCGATCTTCGTAAGCCAGCAGCAAGTTGATATAGACCGGGCTGATTTCACCCTGCGGATGTAACCTATAGCTGTCGCCCAGAAGGCGCACATGCAACCAGTGGCCCTGTCTGTCCGCCAGCACCAGGCTTTGCTGATGCAGGCGATCCATAGGCAAAGCCGCCCACTGCATCGCCGGTTGCGCCAGCAGCCCTCCTACAATAAACACCGTGGCAACCAACGCCAGCCAACGGCGCTTTATCGCGCTATTTGGCCGTAACATTGATGCGCACACTTTCGGTTGACGCATTCAACGAAGGGTTCAGCATGTTTTCCATGTAGGTCGCAGGCATCCGGTAGTTTCCGGGAGTGACCGCACGCCACACTGAAACCGACTGCAATCGGTCATTTTTACCAAAACGGTAGTGCGGTGTCATGATCTGGGTGAATCGGTCATCGAGGTAAAGTGAATGCGCACGATTTTTTGAGTCCCAGGGCACATTCAGTAGTTCAAATAGAGTTTCTGCGCTGAGGCCGCCCAAGTTCGGGTTTTCAATTTCCAGCCCACCAGCGGCTTTCTGCTCGATTAGCCACTCTCCACCAGCATGTTTTTGGGTTATTTTTGCAATTACAATACTGATCAAAAGCTCTCCCTGCTGTAGATCTACCGCTCCACCTTTGCGCTGGGCCTCCCGCAGCTCCATATCAGAGCCCACGACGTAAAGCTTCTGAATCAAGCCGACGTCGGTTGGTTTTATCTCGGCCTTACCCTGTAATAATGTTGCTATGGCTTGCGGCAGTTTCCAGGATTTTAAATCTTCGGCACGATGCCCTGTGGCAACTAGTGACAGATGCAACGGGCTGTCGGAATGGTTGCTAAGCCTCAGGCCGTTGTCATCTTTTGTCAGGTCCATTTCATTCAGCACCGGACTCAGTGACCACGCGCCCTTGTCTGGCGTTGCACTGGCGTGGGCAGCCTCGGTAGCTAAATAAGCCCAAGCTTTTTCCTGAGTATTCAGCCAAGGGTCACTATTGACCGCGGTGGTCATCTCCGACAGCGCCGCTTCCGCTGTATATGATTCGGCTTCAGCACTGTAACGGGCCAATGCTGCCCGGTGGCGAACTGGGGTGGCATAAGTGGAATAGCTGTAGCTTTTGCCGTCTAGCTGCGCTGCCATGGCAAAGGCCTGTTCGGACCGGAGTTTGTCGCCCAGCAGGCTAAACGCCATGCCTAGTTGGGAAGCGCTAGTCATGGTCAATTCATCAGCCTGACTAAGCAAGTAACGAAGTTCCCCCACATCGACGGTGCCTTCGCGGGCATTCAGCAGCAGCGCATACACTTTGACCGCAGTATTACTCGAACGAGCCAAACGCGACAAATGTGGCGCCATATCTTTCAACATTTGTTGGCGCAGACGATCAAGACGCTGGGTTTCGTCGCTGTCGAATATGCCCTCGGGCACTGGGTGTAGCAGAAACTCGTATGTGTAAAGGCTCAGCCACTCTTCCGAATCGCCGCCGTCGCTCCACATGCTGAAAAGGCCAGATGAGCGTTGTAGATCCGCTATGCGACGGTAGCTTTTGCCCAACCGTTGGCGTGCTTCGGAGAATTTACCGCGAGTGGCCAATTGCTGATCCATCACAATCAACGGGAATGCACGGGAAACCGTTTGTTCCAAGCAGCCATAAGGGTAGCGCGACAATCCCGCTGCTAACGCCGTTCGATCCGGTAACGGGAAACGGCTGACCGATAAACTTGCCCTGCCCTCATCCAGCGCTGAAAGCAAATCAAGAGGTATCTCCGTTGTAATCCCGGGAGCCACCTCAAAGGTTGAGGTCAGGGTAACCAATGACCCACCAGGGCGCGCGACAAGCGGCCAACTGTAGGTTTGTTCAACGCCGCCAGAAAGTATCAAACGCATACCGATAGTACCCTCTCCGTGTTCGGTTACCTTCACCGGTACCGCAGCTTCGAGGGTCTGACCGGCGGCGCTCCAGTTCACCTTGCTGCGAACTTGCTGCAACTCAAACGGGCCCGAAACCGACCATTCCAGCGTAGCGCTTTGTGCTTCGCCTTCCGTGAGCGTCAGCCCAACTCCGGCCTGAAACTGATCCCCCTTAGTGACGGTTCGCGGCACCGATGAGGTAACAGCAACCCGTTCACGCACAATCAACTCATCGCTGACCTGGATAGAACGACGACCGTCAGAGCCGGTCACGTCCAAGCGCAGACGGCCGTTAAGCTGGCCAATATCAAGCTCAACTTCGACTTTACCATTCTGCACCTCCACCACTTTGCTTTGTAGGGCGATGGTTTCAAAAAAAGTTTTTCGGCTAGGCTGGTCGGCCGCGGCTTCGTCGCCACCCACCACCAGATTAGTGCCGGCAATGTCGTCGCTGAGTCGCGACACCAAACCATAAGGATCAAACAAGTCAACCTTAAAGCTACGTTTGCGGGTAAACCACTCAAACGCAGTCGCCTTCGGGTGTCGGGTCAAGTTCAGAATACCCAGATCCACCGCCGTCACCACCAGGCTAGCGCCATCAGATGCATTCGGCACATTCACGGTTAACCGCAACGGGTGGTTTGGGCGAACAAATTCTGGCAGGTCCAGATTAGCTACACGCCGAAAGCGCTCAGGCTCGATGGAAAAGTGAGCCACGCCCACCGCCCGGGCGGCACCTGCTGAACCGGCGGGCGCCTTACGATAGGCCTTTACAAGCACATAGGCTTGGCTCGCACCCTCTGGAGCTTCAACCGTAACGCTAGCTTTGCGATCCATCAGCACTGCCTGCTGCACACTGAGCACTTTATCTGTTACCAGCATTACTTCCACTGTACCGTTAAAGGGTGCCTCGACGGTTACACTCACACTGTCTCCGGCATCAGGCTGTGGATTAGACACGGCAACGTCCAACATATCGGGCACCGCCGCGCTTGCACCAGAGGTGCTCCACCAACCTACTTGTAGGCGAGTGTGAGTTGGTTGGCCGGTTTCTGGCAATAGCTCCAATTTGTAGCGGCCGTTACTCAAGGCGGGCAGTGTCAAGATGGCCTGTCCGTTATTTTTATCGACGTTGACAACCACGGTCCCGCTGGCGCGCACACCCTGCTCGTAGTATTCAACGCGGTAGTCCCAGCCATTGTCACTGCGAGTCCAGAAGTAATCCCATTCTTCTTCAATCAACTGCCAACGCACAGTTTCCGATGTAGGCTGGCTGTTAATCGTATCAACACTGGTCAGTAAAAATTCCGGGGCGCTCTCTCGGCCGTACCACCTTCGAGCCTCCATAGGTTTTACACCGACCCAACTAGGCTGAGTGGCCACAAGCACTGATTCACTATGGCGAGTGACCCGGCCCGAAATTTCTTCCAGCTCCACCGCGATGCTCACCCTCTGGGGCAACGCGCTGTGGGTAAGGGGCTCAAATGCGCTGGCGTTGAATTCGAAATCTGCAATTCCTGCTTCTGATGTTTTCAGGGTTTGCGAATCCAATAGAGCCTGCTGCTGATGGTTATCATCAAGGCCCCCGAACTCGAAGCCCTCGAAGCCCTCAAAAGGTGTTCGCGTCGGGTTCGCGCGCAACTGAACGGAGATCGGCCTATCAGCACCGGGAGCGCCAAACAGGAATCGGCTTTGGGTGGAAAACACCAAGGGCTGATCAATCGCAGCAAATGTGGGTAGACCGGCGACCTTCACTTCCATCGTTTCCGGTACAAAGTCTTCAACCTGAAAGCTGGTGCGTGCAAGGCGAATGTCGCCCAGCAACAATAGAGCTTTGTAACGCCCCTTATGTGCGGTTGCCCCTAATACAACCTCCGTGCTGATGAGCCCATTTCGATCGCTAGTAAGTGGTTGGGTGGTCAGTACCTTGGAGTCCGGACGTACCACTTTCAGCGTGAAGTTCTGTTTTGCCATGGGCGCTAGGTCCGACTCCCGCGCGATGGCGCTGAAATACACCGTTTCACCGCCACGGTAAACACCACGCTCTGTGCGCAAATAGCCATCACCCAGCATCGCGGTATCAGCACCGTCTACCGGTAACTGCGCCAGCGACAACGGCGCTTCATGAAGGGACAAATAACTCAGGTTACCGTCGTTTTTGTTGATCAAAAGTGCCGGTGCCGAGCCACCATCCCCGCGCATCAGCGCGTTCGGAACACGGGCATAGCCGTCAGACTGGATGGCAAACACTCCCAGAGATTCGGAGTTTTTCGCTAGTAATTCGATACGGCCATGGGTGATCAAATCTCCACTATCAAAGTCGCGCATAGACACCAACGCCTCGCGATCGGCGACTAGGGCAGAGAAAGCGTAACGGGAATGCAGAACCACCACCTGCTGGTCGTTGTGGCGCCGATAGCGGCTAAGCTTGCAGTCATCGTCACTGCAGGGGGATACTCGTGCCAGATAAGCGGAACCGGCCGGCACGTCAACTTTGCTTAGATTTATATTGAGAGTTGATTCGCCGTACAAATTGGGGCTGAGCTCCAGCACATGCTGATACAAAAGCTTGCTGTCGCCGTTATCGAAATAATCCTTTTCACTGAGCTGTTCAGACTCCAGCAAACGTCGAGCTACCGCCGGCAAAAGAGCCTGCACTGTCACCTGAACTCGCTGATAACCAACAGCATGCACCTGCAACGCCGGCGCCCTGCCGGCTGGCACCATGACGACACCACTGCCATTGGTAATACTAAGGCTGTCCCGCAGCGCCGGGGTGGTTATCTCAAATGTCTGCATCTGCCCCAGGCTACCTGCCCCGCGAAAGGGCAAGCCTTTACGGAAGCTCACTTTATACTTCGTTACCGGCTCCAGGCCGGTGATCCTTAATTCCTTATCGCGGGTAAGCACACCAAAGGCGACCTTTGAACCGGTCTGTATCTCTACCACCTGAATAAACGGTCGCAGGTCAGTACTTACATCTGGCTGAGTTTCCAGCGGGAAACGAATCTCGGCGCGGCCACGGCCCTCGGCATATTCGTCTAGCAGCGGCTTACCCACCAGCTCTTTTTGCACCAGCGATAGCTGCGCTTCGCTAACGCAACCAGGCGACGAGCAAAGCGACTGCTGGGCAGCGGCAGCCAGAGTGGTTGCCGAGTAAAGGAAAAACAGAAACAAAAAACAATAGTGGCGCATAATAAGAGTCTGTTCCTTCAGGTTAAAAGTATGTGTAATAATGGACGAACAGATCACAACTGACCACTATGGCGTAAGATTTCGCACAATAATTCACATTAGTGCCACAATTTATCACATATGACACCACAATTCCGGCTGGATCAACATATCATCCGCGGCTGCAGCTATAATTCTCAACAGCGTTTTGAGACCTGTTTTACAGGCCAGCTTTACTGAATGGTGTTCTTACCAAGAACTGTTTGGCCCGAGCTGAATATGGGTATGAATGTCGGAAAAATGCGTTATTTGCAAACTGCTGTCGCCATGAACCGACTTGTATGCTCATTTTTTCAGATCGGAACTGACGGCCTCATCTACCACAATAAAGCAGTTTTCAGCCCGAGTTTTTGCTAACCAATACAGAAATTTATTACACCGGTTTTGAATTTTATTTTTAACTGCCCGGGCTCGCTTTACCTTTCGAGCTCTCTGGATAATAATGGTTTTCGACCTATGCCCTCAGCAGAAGAGGCATTAATTCTAGGAGGTGGTTACAACTCCCGAATCTGTCAAAGGTGGAATGGAACGCACCCCCCACTAGAAATCTATGGGAATTACGTCAACGACGGCCCAAGGAATATAGCCTGGGTTAGTTCGAATTCACAATTTACTTGACTGACAACCAGTGGCCCTGCACTCTCTAATACGATCATTCAGAGTATTGGTTCTCTTTATGGTCGTGGCATTCGCACAACTCAAGCTTACATAAAAATCATTGTCCGCTCTGTAGCTACATTTAGAGTTTCGCTCTTTGATCCAAGATACCTGGGTATTTTTTAATTTTTGCTTTTCTGAACTTGTGAGAAAACTCCGTAAATTCTTATAAGCAATATTTAGTTCATTGTCAGCCTCTTGATATATTTTATTCAGACAGTACAGACCATCAAAATCATCTCTTGGATTATCGCAACTGTTTGCAAAAACAGAAGTCGAAGTTAGAAAAACAAAAAACGATAAAATTAATTTCATACAACAGCCCTTAATAAAGATTATTAAATTCGAAAATAATATATAAAATACGCACTTTAAAAAAACAGGAATTACCTATGCAGCCTCTTAATTTAATTTCTCATTAAAACCTTCAAGAACACTCTAAAACCGCCTCCCTAACAGAATCGTCGAACATCAACGTAATTATAAACCCATAGACTTCATCACTTCGCTTTCAGACACAGCTTCTGGTGTTACCACCGCCTCCTTAAGCATGAGCTTACCCCGAAGCAACCTATCTAAATGCACATCGAATGCATCGTATTCAGGATGTAAAACCGCCGGCAAATGAATGCTGACCGGCTTTTTTTGCCCTATTCGGTAAACTCGATCAGAAGCTTGTGCTTCTTTGGCCGGGTTCCAGTGCCGTTCCAGATGCACTACGTGGTTGGCACCAACCACTGTCAGACCAACACCGGCTGCAACAGGAGACATAATGATGACGTTAAAGCCAGAGACTGCCTCAAACTGTGTAATGAGCTGCTTGCGACTCAACACGTCAGATTTTTTGGGTACTGCAGCGGTGTCACCATTAATGATTGCTATGTCCAGCCCGTAGATTTGATCAAGCCACAATTTTAGAAGTCGCTGCAGTCGCTTGGTCACCATGAACAGGATTACCTTTTCACCGCGGCTCTTGATGGAATCAAGCGTGTTGAGGAGCACAGTCAGCTTTGCGGACTCACCCATAACCTGCCTCGCCGAGCTTGCACTGTTTGTCATCAATTCGGTTTCTTGCCGTAGACGGGGGTGAAGCGATATTTCTCTCAGGTGTTGTAGCACAGACAACGCCTTACCTCGCATGTCTTCCGTTGCCTGCTGCTCACGGTACCCCTTTAAAGCGTCTTCGTAGGCACTGAGCTGCAGGCCCTTCATTGTGCTTGTTAAGGTTGGTGTGTATACCAAGTTGCCACGATCTGATTGCGGAACGCCGCAACGAATGGTTTTGGCAGGCAGGCCTTTCAGCTGGTCTTCCTTAACACGACGAAGCATAAACGAGCCAACAGCGTCGCGGAGGCCCTGACCTAGTGAGGCTCTCACCTCATCTCTGCTGTCTTCATCGGCCGCAAGAATAGGCTTTATCCATGTATCTCGGAAGGTTTTCCAGTCGCCAAGTAAGCCTGGCTGCGCTGTATCTACCAAGCACCAAAAATCACCTAAGCTATTCTCGACTGGAGTGCCGGTTGCCAATAATTTAAAGTCGGCTTTTAGGCCTTTAGCAGCACGGGTTTGCAAAGCATTAGGGTTTTTGATGTTTTGTGCTTCGTCAAAAATCACCATACCCCAGTCAATACGGCACAGAGAAAACTGGTAGTCTCGCAGTGCCTGATACGTTGTAAGAACTAGCCTTCGTTCTTGATCAAGCCGTTTAGCCCCTGCATCCGGCCCAATGTGCAGCGCATAGCGGATTGCGCTTTCATCTAGAATGTCATCGTTGTCGAGAATCTCAGCCATCTGTGCAGCTTCGCGCTTTTCCCCTTGTACGCGGAACTTTTTTAAGTCTCGACCAGACTGCAATACAACAATATCTTTGAACGGAATGCCATTGTAGGTAACTGCCACCTCATCTTCCCAGTTCTCCAGTAGGCTGAGCGGCGCCACTACTAATATTGGTTTTTGCTGCTTCTCTGCGGCTTTCTGACGTCGCAGATATTCGCCTACTGCGACCAAGGCCATGTAGGTTTTTCCTAATCCCATATCATCTGCAAGCAGTGCACCCTGCAAGCGGTAAAGGTCGCTTGTTTGCTCTTTTCGGGCACGCTCAATCAACCCCAGCATCCATAAGATGCCTTCCTTTTGATGCGGGAACGGTTCTCTTGCGTACTGAGTCCAGTCTGGCTCAGCATTGTTCGATGCATCGCTGGCTTTTTGCTTAAGCTCCTCACGAAGCTCCGCTGCATCTTTCAGTATGAGACTAAGCTTCTCTTTTTTCTCAGGTAGGTCATCACTGGTTACACGGTCTTGTAAATCAGGATCTCGTAGATTGTGGCCAATTTTATCAAGCTGCGCTGAAACTGAGTCCTTATCAGAAATATCAAAAACTTCACCGCCAAAGGCAATTGTTTCTGCGCCCTGCCCCCAGGCAGCATTTGCCTCCTCTTGAAACTGAGCTAGCTCTTCTTCTGATTGAATAACTTTGGGTAACGCCTCGGGTGGTGCTGGCAATTTATCGAGAGCAAACCAGTCCTGTTGTTTTGCATCTGTCTCGCCAAACTCCATGTGCTGAAGCTTGCCAACGCCTTCGACTCTAATGGAAAAACCAAGTTCGAGATTAACAAGCGTGGCATCTAAAAACGCACCTGGGGATTCGATAAATTCCTGAACCTTATCCGCAGGGATTCTCCGATTGCCAAGCACCTCTTTAACGGCTTCTATTTTCTCTGGTTCAAGCAGAACAACTCTCTTACCGATACGAAGAGCGCCGCCGCTTGTTGCGTCAAAGTCCAGCTGATCCCAACGCCGACTTAACTCCTCCTGTGACGTGCCGTCGCCAAGGCTAGGGCTCAAAAAGAGGCTACCATCAGGCATTCTGGTCGCAGTAACACCGACACCCTCAGGAACCGACACATCCAACTTTTGAAAATGCCCCAAATCAAGTGCCATACCGTTGCGTTGCGCTGTTTGAAGCTTGGCCATCAAACGCAAATTTTCGCCTTCACCTCGCTCTTCCGGAGTCAACCGCTGGTGATGTTCCAGCGCAGTCAGTGCGAAGAGCTCAGCCTGTGTAAGCCGATATACTTCTGTGGACGTTAAACAAAGGAAGGGACCTTTTCGTGTGAAGGGAGCTGTCTGGCCGTCAACAGTTGCTGCTGCATGAACTCGAAACCCACTATTACCGGTTCGCCCGGATATGTCGGCGGAAAAGCTCCCTGAAAATCTTTCAGGTAACTTGAGAACTTCTGCCTGTTCGTCGTCCAGCCCTGCAATGTTTTCCGCACTAACGTGGTAACCGTTAGCCACGGGCAGTGCCAAGCCTTGTTCCTCAAGCATACGCAGGGCAATCAGCTGCATTTTCTTGAGTGCAGGGCCTTTGCCTTGTTTTAGCTCTGTGAACTTCTGGAGATCAACGAAAAAAAGTAATCCGGCGGAGTCAGCGCGAAGTTGAAAACCAGGCTGGCCGGAGATGTTTTCTTTCTCGCCAGAGACCATTGAGCGTAACAAATCAATAAAGCCCATGTGTGTCCTCGTTATTTATTTGAACTTATCCCTATACTCGGGTGCTATCACCCATGTTTCATCATCTTTTCTGCGGACATAGGGGGCCAACGGCCCAAAAAACATTGCCGATAGTTTTTTTAATGGAATGTTCAATAAAGTTGCAACATACCGCGCTCTGGTATTTGGGTCGTTTGCAAGATAGCGAAGCACTTCTTTATGTTGCGAAGATAAGTGATCAATATTGCCACGCTGTTTCTCTCTAGGACGTTCCGGAGAGCCCACAACACTCTGTCGTGCCTCTGATGCTGCAACTTTCCGATGTAAAAATTGACTTATTGCACTGTTCTGACGATTTTGACCAAACACGTTTCTGGACCTTGAAACCGGCCGTTCTGGTGCCTGTCGAGGTGGGCGTTTTTCCAGATGCCCAGGCAATTCACTTGGCGAAGGAACCTGAACTTTCGTTGATTTAACGACCGGAACGCCATAGCGCGCGAGGTAACCTCGATATTCCACAGGAGTCAGCAGTGATTCAACATCCACCTCAATCCCATGCTCTGCCAAAAAGTCGATGACTTTAGATTGCCACGGGCCATTATGTGTTACCGCTTCATAGGGAAGTTGATACATGGCCTGATACTGAGCAGGAGTGGTGTGGGTTAGGTCACCATGGGAAAAGGAAGAAAAGTCATAGGATGTGACCATCTTTCCAGGCGGAGCCAGATATACCCAAATCCTAAAACTATGGGACCCCTCAACGAGATAAAAATCTCCGCAATCCAGATAGATAATTGCTTTATCGGAGAGCTGCCCTTCAAGGGTGGCAAAGTTCGTCTTAATCTCGTTACCAAGCAGCCTCTTCACAACCCCTTCCGCAGAACGTCCCAGCATTAACCGGGTATTTCGAATGAGTTTTTGATTATATAAGCCCTCAAGGAATCGCTTCCTCGCGGGGAACATCCTTTTCAGATCTGCTTTCCCACTCTCAACTCCGTATTGTTCGAGAGCCTGCAAAAAGAGCTTAAGATCTTCTCTGGAGAGCCATCCTCTAACCTTCTCGATGCGGGCATCACCTAAAGGTTTCCACCACTCTTGGTAGCTACGAGCCGAACTGTGAATTCGTGGGTCGCCCGCTATACCGATCACAAAATCTTGCCACGCTTCCGTTATTTCTGCTCCAGCACGATCGATCAATATCTCTAGGGCAGCATGCCCAATGCGCTTCCCGTCCTTGAAAGGCGCTTTGCTTACAGAGGGTTTCAGTAGCTCATCAAATACAGGATCCCACTGCCCCAGCTCCACACCTTTCAGAGTGTTGATATAATAATTTGCTCGACAAATCTCTCCGTATCGGCCTGAGTCGTAACCAACCAGACCAAGATCTTTGAAACGCCCCTCTAGCTCCACGCCGCTCTCGCGAACCTTCTCAGCAAACCTTGCCGGGCCTTCAAGGTTAATAAGCCAGTCAACGTTGTTTTGGATAGAAGTGATAGGGTCCTGAGTAAAACCTGTTCGCGGCGCCGGGGACATCTTTAAAACTTGAGCTTGGATAGCTGCCTCGATACATTCGAACAGGTTCTCATCCAAGAGCTTCAGCTGATCAAACTCCTGAAAATAGAGCTGACAAAGCTGGAGGAACGTCGTTCGAGTTAGCCGCGGTTGCTGCGCCTGCAACAACTCATTGACCACAGATACTCTGCAACTCTTTTTCAGAATGTCGCTTTCATTGTTCCATAGCCAGGTAAGAGCACGGGCGCCCAGCCTCTTATCCAGCGCTTTGAACAAATCAGTTAAATCATTGAGATTTACAGCTGTGCGTAAACGCTTGCACATAGCCTCAAAAACATCACCCCCGCCCGCCTTTTGTTCAAGCTTGTCGGCATCGGCTAATATTCGCTTCCAATCTTCCACTACATGGTCTGGCCACTCAAAGTGTAACGCTGGCAACTGGGGCAATTTCATTGCGGTAGGTCCACTTTCGCCCGAACTCTTTCATAATCCGCACTGCTCGGACGCCGGATCGTGAATCTGATATCAATTCGTCTGTTCTTGCTGAAGTCCGACTCTGTTTTCTGGTTTTCAACAACAGGGCGAGTCTCTGCGTAACCGCTAACAGAAAACAACGTCTTACTCTCACCATTCTTAAGCTCCCCAAGCTTCTCTCTCTCTGGAAGAGCCTGTTCCCAAAACTGCCAAAGGGAAATTGCACGGAATGTGGAAAGACACCAGTTCCCTTTGGCTCCGCACAGCTTGCCATAGAAAGGTCGGTTATCGGTGTGGCCTTCAACAAAAACTGTATCCAGATATTCCGACCGATCATCTTTAGAAATCAAGTGATGCAGCACCTCACCAATTTCATAGGCTGTTTCTTGATATTGGCGGCCGATCTTATCTGCGCCAGTATCAAACCCAAGCAACTGATTCGGAATTCGAAGAACCGTGCTGTTCTCGCTGACCTCTACCTGTATTCCACGCTTTTGAAGAATTTCTGCAGCTTCCGTCAAAATGCTGCGTCTGACCTCTTCTGCCTTTCGAAGCATGGAAATCTCTTCTTCGACCTCAACTACTTGCTCTTGCAACCGCTCACGCTCCTGCTCTGCCTGCTCCTGAAGTTCCATGAGCTGAAGTATCAGAATCACGGAAGCCAAGATGAAGATCACGAGGAGCCCAGACATGACATCAGAGAATGACATCCAGTATGGATTCTCTTCATCAACAGCTACAGACTTCTGGCCACGCAGCAACGCCATTAACGAACCTCCAGCTCATCAAGCAGACTATTCATACTATGAACAACTCGGTGCATAGTGTCCGCATAATCTCTGGAGGTGCTATTCCATTTTTCCATCCGGTCTTCGACCTGTTGATTCACTTGCGAAGAATAGGATGACAGCCAGGACTCTGCTTGTTTCTCGATATCCGAAACCTGCTGGGCCATATTTTCGGACAATCCACTGAACTCATTTTTAATGGACCTGAGCCATTCCTGTTGATGGCTCTTTAGCTCACCAAAACCTTCGTTGGTTAGCTTAGCCGCATTACCATATTGCTCGATACTCTCGCGAATAGTTCTCTGTAGGTCTTCGAGCAATCGCGACTGCTCGCTCAAGCGCTCAGCCAACGCTGTACTCTGCTCCCCAGCAGAATTAATACGAGACAAGGCTTCGGTCATTGTGCCACCCAGCATTTCGGTGGCTTGGCGCACTTGCGAGCTGTACATACCGAGTTGATTAGCGCTGTTGTCCATGTGCTTGCTACTAGTCGAGATGGATTCTGTAACTTGACTAAGCTGATCAAGAATTTCTCTATGCTGCGTTGCCAACTCAATACTCTGCTGTTGCGTTACCCTGACAGATTCAGAGATGCTGGTTAGTAGTTCTTGCTGTTGCTCAGTGGTCTTATCGCTTTGTGCTCTGAAGCGATCCTGCCGCAGGTTTTCTCTTTCATCTGCTGCTTCGATTTGGGCGTTAAGCCGACTTATCATTTCTTCAGTCATCCCGGCGAAGCTTTGCTCCATCTCCTTCTGTCGCTGGCCCTCCATCTCAGAAGCCCTTTGGTTGCGATCCTCGTTCGCCTCAAGCTGCTTTTCAACTCGCTCAGCAAAACTCCCCATCAGTTGATCAAATCTTTCATCCAGTGCTTTTTGACTATTTGCTGTCGACTCAGCCACCATTGTTATCTGCTCATCAAACTGACTTGCTTGCTGTTTAGAGCTTTCAATTTGAGTCGCCTGCTGCTCACTGAATTTGCTAAACAGCTCTTCCATCTGCGAGCTCATACCCGTCACTGCTGCATTAACATCTGAAGCGGCTTGTTCAAGCATGGTGCCTTGGCCTTTGGCTGCCCCACTAACACCCTCAACAAAATCACCTACCAAACGTTCCAGAACCTGTGTGGACTGCTGGCTGGCGTTGCTAACTAATGATTCAATAGCCGGTGCCATTATTCTGTTTAATGCAGTCGTGAATGCTTCTTCCATGGAGTCACTGACGCCTTTAATACTTTCCTGCAACCGATCTCCGATTCGTTCGTGCAGTTCCTGGAGCGCTTCCTTGCTCTCTCGGCTGCTATCAGCGATATGCACCAAAGATTGTTCCGCTGGGATTCTCGGATAAAGAAAGTCTATTTCTTGTTGCACAGCCCGGATATCTTGGAGAGCTGAACGCTCTAGAAATTTCTCAATAATATTGAGAACAAGGCTGAGCCCCACACCCCAAACAGATGTCATGAACGCAACGGAAGCGCCATCAATAAGACTGTCGATACCACTGCGCAGCTCAGTAACGCCGGAATTTGATGTGAGGTCCAGACCATTCAGGCCAACTGTAAGACCTACAAACGTGCCCAAAACACCAATAGCGACCAGAAAACTAGGAGTTGCTGCAAGCAAACGACTACCCGTGAGCCCGGCGGCTAAGGTTCGAGCATTAAAAAAGTGGTCGGCATCGAGAGTATTAAACAAGGACTTTTGATCGCTCGAAATCACGAGACTCTCGTCGAATTCTCGCCAGATCTTTCCAACCTCGCCATTTTCGAGCTGTAGAGCGTTTTGCAAAACCTCTCTTCGATTAGCCGCGAGCGTTTCCTTATCTTGCCTATTAAGAAGGCTCTTCAGAATTCTAAGCCGACTTTTAAAGCGCAAGAAGTGCCGACTAATTGCAATCACGGCAACAATAAAAAACGTCATTATTACCAGCCAAAAAAGAGTGCTGATACCCTGAGGCGCATCTGTTGTTAGTGCTGAAAAGTCTGGTAACAAATGCATTAGTAACTTGAGAAAGTCCATTTAGATTTCCTGGTTAATCGTTAACTGTTCTGAATTCGGCGCTTGTACCTATCTTCAAGATGCTCGGTGAGGTCATTGAGCTGCGCAAGCTCTCCACTCACTTCGTTTAGCCCACGACCGAGCATTATCGCCAAGATGCTACAAGCTAACGAATAGGCAGCGTTCTTTTTATGCAAAACTAATACTGCTTGATCCATCGTTCGATGCCAATAGTTCTACCGACTTTGTAGACATGTTTGCGAGCAGCACACAGGCAGTAGTACCCGATCCCTTGCCCGATTACGTCACTGCCTTAGACTCTGGATTGAGCATTGTCGCGGAAACCTATGTGCTCAAAACGAAACTTGGTAACCAGCAGGTCTGTGAATTGAAATTTATTCTAATTATATTTTTCATCGTTATTTTGAGCGAGGTCTTGCCAGTAAACTGGAAGTATCCAGTAGTATTCGCTCTGGGCGTTATGCACACCACGGTGAAAATGGTTATCGAAAGTTCCAATAATGACGATAACCCCTCCCCGTAAGTAACTGCTCCTGCCACTATTTCAACTTAGGATTGGCGGACTCAAAAGAAGTCCATCCACGCAGATTATTCTGCGAAAATAGATACAGTTCACTTGGATCAGACTCTAGCTGGCTGACGTCGCTTTTAACATCTTAAAACACAACGTTTTTCAATATTTTACATGCAGTTACGCATCAACCCAGATGAACTTCCCAGAATCCAGTTTTTGGCAACCATCAAATCGATACGCACAGAGCTTTCCACCGCGACCGCCTCCCGCCACGCTATAATCCAAACAAGCTATGTGGTCGCTCAGCGGGGCAGGCTCGCCTTTAAGCCAGTAATGGCCAACAAACACCGGCTTTTCGCCATCATAGCCGGGAAGAATATCCGCCTCGACTGGCTCGTGTGGAATTTTGTCAATCTCAGACCCAGGCACCATGGCAAGGTCACGATAGGTAAGCTTTTCGGTTTGCCACCATTTTGCTCTTACATCGGTACGTTTGTTTTCGTCTTTATCGAGAAAGTAGTGCCCGGGTGGCAGAGGGATTTCGAGTCCTTTAAGCAGGGTTTCAATTGTGTCGTAAGCCAAGTTGCCTTTTCGACTACTGGCTTCCCATGCTTCTGGTAACAGCCGATTCTGATCATACGTAAACTGGCCGATGGCTTTTAAATACTTTGGATGCCAACAGGCGTGAACCACTCTCAGGTCGGGCAAGTCGAGGTATACCGGTAGGGTTTTAAACCACTCGATCATGCTCTGATGTAGATCACTTCCCTCACCTACCTGATCCAGAAACGCTTGGTGCTGACCCTGGTTTTTGGCTGTGTGGGGGCGAAGGTAATCGCCGGGATTTTCCGGGTCTGACGTGGCCCAGGCAACGGCGTTAAATTCGTGATTGCCCATTACCGCCAAAGCGTTACCACTCTCGACCATGTTTCGGGCAACTTGAACGGTTTCGACCTGCTCAGGTCCACGGTCAACAAAGTCGCCTAAGAAAATCACTTTGCGTTCGGGGTGCTGCCAAACGCCACCAATTTCCTGGTAGTCCATTTTGGCCAGTAGGGCTTTGAGCTCACTGGCATAGCCGTGAATATCTCCAATCAGGTCGTACATCGATACTGCTTCCTTCATCGATTATTGCTGGGTTTCACGGGTTACTGGTGAGATTGCGTTCAGGTTCGGGCTTAGCTCAGCTCTACTAGGAACAGCCCCCTCACGCTTCCCAATCACTTCGCCGTTGCGGGCTAACAAGTAGGCTGCGTCTTTTTCGTAGTAAAACCAATACTGCTTGATCTCACCCCAGATTCCAAGAGTTCTGCCGGTTTCGTAGACATGTTCCCGAACCGTACACTGTGCTCGGCCCAGCTGCCTGTCGAGAGGCATGCGCCAGAACCCTTTTGAAAAGTGCAGGTATCGCTGGTGCTCACATACCGCGAGCGCAAACAGTGGCTGGCTTTTGCGCGTGAATCCAGTATCCACCCACAGGTAGGGCTTGAAAGCAGATTTCTCTTCGGCTAACCGTTTTTGCAGGCGGGTAATGCGCTGATCTGTCAACGCCATGTCCATTCCAAGCACCACACACAGGGCTCTCAGGAAGCCTTCGCTACTGAACTTGAAGTCAAAGCCGCTCTCATTCAGGCCAAATTCCGAGCTTTCCAGAACATTCTGGAGGCGCTCGAGATTGGCGGAGGTCGGCTTTTGATAACCCATGGCTTTCAAGAGTTCTTCCTGGGGAATTGCAGCGGCGCGAACCACCAGGTCAGTTTTGAAGTTATCGATCATCGCTATTCCTCCCTGAGTAGTTTGAACGCAAGGGTCAACCTACTGACATCGAAGTGCGCGCCGTCGAAAAACCAATTCGAGACTTCCTCGACCAATGCGTGGTCGAGACTCAATCCCTCGGCTAACCTCTCTGTAACCGCTTCGGCAACGTAGTCATACTCATCGAAGCAATCGTTTTCTCGGCAACAGGTGTTCATAGGGTCAACGTCGAACAGTGCCTTGGAAATTTGTTGTGCTGTGAAGCGCGCGTTCATAAGACCCTCCTGATTGAGATGGTAATTATGCAACGAGGATGCGACAGATGACGTCGCCTTATGATTCATAGCCCGTTTGGCAAGGCGAGTTTGGAATAATTGGCTAGCCCGAGAAATCAATCAGATGTTGCTCATCCCATATCTCGGCAGAGAAATCATCAAAAGAGATGAGAATGACTGATGTGCCTAAAAATGCGTGTTTTGCCAAGGTTTGGGGAATGGCTACCGGCTCGTATCCATCAAGCGAAGAGACGTTACCCAGCGTAATTCTTTTAAATCGCCTAGCCTCTTGACTGGAATTGGGCAGAGCTTCAATTTTTGGGCGTAACTCGTCCCATTTCAGCTCGGAGTACACAAGCAATGCCGGCCTGTCTGGTGAAGCTGTGATTGCTAATGGGCCTTCTATCAGTGTTTTAAGCTCCGATGAAAAGGTGGACACTGAGATACGATCGAGCAGGAAGTTCCCCTTATCTGGCAGCTGCCTGAGCTCGACCCGATAGGCGCTGCCAACTTTCCTGAACGGGTCTTGTTTTGTCATTTACACGCCCTCGGCTTGCTCACTGCACAAAGCCAATTGGTTGGCCAATAACACCATCGGTCTGCTGGCTCTGCTCGGCTTTTAATGCCTCCAATAGCCGTTCGGTGCGCGGTTTAAAACCTCGTAAGCGAAGGCCCTGAACTGCTCCTCGCACCAGACCCGGTGTCAGGTACTCAAATTGCGAAAGTTGATCAGGCCGCAGCGCGCGGGCTTTGTTCTTGTCCATCACGCAGGCTTCAATGAGTTCTTTCAGCTGGTCGGTGCTCAGATACCCGAATTCTACTTTGAGATGGAAGCGGCGCAAAATGGCTTTGTCCAGGCTGTCGAAGCGGTTGGTTGTGGCCAGGAGGACACCTTCGAATCGCTCCAGCCGAACCATGAATTCATTGACGGCGCTGACTTCCCAGCTGCGCTGAGCCATGCTCCGGTTGTAGAGAAAACTGTCAGCTTCATCGAGCAGTAAAACAGCACCTGTGCTTTCCGTTTTATCGAACATCGCGGCGATGTTCTTCTCGGTCTCACCAATGTACTTATCCAACAAATCGCTACCAGACTGCAATATGAATGGTTTGCCCAAACGTTTGGCCAGCTCCTGAGCATAGGCTGTTTTACCGGCTCCGGGCGGGCCATATAGGCAAACTTTGGCTGCGCCTTCTTTACGAACCAGGCGCTCCACGTTTGTCAATGTAGGTTTGGTGTTAATCCACTTCAGGCGGAATTCGGGGAAGTTCTGTTCTGGTTTTGGGTTCAATAACTTTGCGGGTTTGCGCTCGCCCATGACTGATAGGCGATGGTGCATCAGGGTCTCAAGGCGCTGCTGGTTGCGGATGACCTGTCTTGCGGGCAAAAACTGTGCGACCTCCAGTAGGTTTTTGGCCAGTGCCGGGGTCATCCACGAGGTGCGGGCCGCTTCTGATACCCAAGCTTGGCTAACGGGCAAGGCGGACAGATCGCGTTCGAGCTTTTCAGCCTGCTGATCTGTACCCGAGCCTTTAATTTCAAAAATGAAATCAAAGCGTCGTAAGAAGGCGGCATCGACAGCGCTGATGTCGTTACTTATCCAGATCGCGGGCGCCTGATTTTCCTCCAACAGCTGATTGAACCAGCCTTTGGCCAGATCATCCGTTTTTCGGAAGGCATCTTCCATTTCATCGAACAGCAATACCGCACCTAGGCGATCTTCCAAAAACATCTGAGCCAATTTGGCTGCGTCCAACCGTATGCGGCCGGTCATAGCACCAGAGCGATCGTCTTTGGTTGGCACCTCATACAGTGGGGCCGACAGCTTTTCCGCCATAGCACGGGCCAGTTGGGTTTTGCCTGTGCCGGGCTTGCCATAAAGGAGGATGTTTTTGCCTCTGGCCTTGGTGGCGAGTGCACTCTGCAAGTAATCGAGCATCAACTGTAATTCCGGCACACCCTGAAACTCGCTGAGTTGATGCAGCGCTTCTGGTCCCGGCGGGCAAACATGTCGAAACAGCATTTGCTCGATGTCGTTTTCACTTTGGTCTTTATCCCCGCCAGATGTAGCCATTACCAGCTGACCTAGCAACGGGCCCGCTTCCACCAAATCCCAAATATCGCTACATCGATTGGGTGCTTCAAGCAAACGAATCTGGCACAGCATAGAATCATCATCGAGAGCCCAGGCAACCGTGCGAGGAGACTCACGCAAAGCTCTAGCAAGCGCATTTACAGAGTTGTTGAACTCATTGATCTCAAGCTCCCGAAGCACCGGCTGCGCCTGCGGGTGTTTGAGCAGCAGCAGTGCATACACCAACAGCTTGGTCTCCACCAAGTTGGGCTTTAGGAGCTTCACCAAACTCGCCAGAAGCGGTGAAAAGGACAGTTTCGGTCGGCCTTTTAGCGACGACACCAGAGCTTTTTCCCGCTTGCGTATGATATTCAGATGCGCCCTTGTGCCCAAAGAGTCGGCGTCTTCCGGTGGCTTTATACCGAGAAATGCCAAGTTTTCTTCAGCGTTGAACAAGCTCAGAGTGTTTTCGTAGGTGGGGGTGAGATAAAGCCTGCAAAGATAAATCTGAAGCAGCTTTAAGTCGTCTTTGGACGCAGTCGTGTCTTGGTCCAGTTCGCAGGCTTCGTTGATAAGTTCGTTCCACAACAGCATAGGCGGGTCTCCAGAATCGATACACGTATTCTACGCCCTGCCTGCGACATATATGGTCGCTTGAAAATGAGTGAACAGAAATTTCAGCAATATCGTTTGAGCTTTAAAGCCCTTCCCTACTGGCTCCACCGTGAATTTTATGGTGTTTCGGAAAAAGCACGTTACTCGGTTGCTTTACGCCAATACTCACAGCTGACTTCGCCCACATATCCGCGAGTTGGGCCATAAGTCAGAACGGCAGTCTGGAGCTGTTCCGCAAGTTTGGGTTGATGGCAGTAATGCAGGCTGCGAATCATCCGGGTGATTCTCAAATGGTTGTGGCCACCTGTTTTCAGCCAGAGATGATCCTGAGGGTTCAGATTGGGCGCTGGCTCAATGGCCATGCCGTTTTGCACCAGCCCGAAGAAATCGAGCATGCGGTTGAGAGAAAGAGACTGCTGTTCACGAAGCTTTGGGTTTTCCTCAAAACACGCCTGTGTGCTGCTATCCAATACTGGCGCAAAGCCATTGAACCTGCCTGCTTCCGGAATGGGGAATAACCACTGAATGTAGTCATGGGTGTGTTCCAGCCAGAAGTTGTCTAAGGCTAGAATGTCGTGAAAGAACCTTCCCGCGTGGTCGGTGCCCTGCCCAAGCGTGAATAAGATCAGTCGGTTATCTGGAAGCTCCGTCATTTACTCTCCCCTAGCCTTGAATGGTGCCCGAGCGCCAACCGATTCAAGCACTATCAATTTTGCCACTGCGAATACGCTCCAGACTCTCCGCAACCGTACTTTCAATCTCGTTTCTCAACCACTGCGGCTCTAAAATATCGCAGTTTGTCGCCTGTGCTACTAACCACCAACGTAGGTCCTGTGTATCTCCAACGACGAGCGGATGAATTCGATGGTGTGGTATACAAAACGTTGTTGCAGTATTGGTTGGTTGCCGTTTAATATCACTTAGGTAATTAAATCTTTTGGATAATCAATAATATGAAAAATGTTGCTTACATAGAAGATAACATTGTCCCACAATTATTTACTACTGCCATCGAGGCCTATAAATTTCATCATAGAAGTACTCTTCGATCAAAGGGTTATGACAAACTTGAAACGTTTGGCCTACTTTGGGGATATTCAGTTCCAGCCAAGGGTGCGCTACCTGCTAAGGTCATAGCCACAATGGTCACAGTGGAAACTTCGGCAGATCGCCATAACGAATGGGTCGCCCCAAATTTTGAGTCATTACGCAGCAAGAAAGAATTTTTTGAGCATTACTGGCCTAATATTGAGCTTGTGGGTACCTTTCATTCACATCCCTATGAAAGTCTTTCCGAGGTCAATGATATTAAGGGATGGAGGGCGTCCGAGGGAGATAAGGAGTTCTGGCCACATTTTCATGAAGAAGTAGCTCCAGAACAACCACTACTCACGCACCTAATCGTAATGTAGTGGCATAGTGAATCTGGCCACCTGACTTTGAGTGTATGATTACTCACA
>NZ_JBQDKB010000049.1:26002-27089 GCF_052094685.1 Marinobacter sp. | reverse complement strand
TCAAGTCCTCTCCTCGGCACCATTTCTTCCTCCAAGAAATGGTCGTATGAATACCCGCTCAAATCCAAAGTTATCCTAAGCTGTTCAATCTAAATATCATTCCAAGTTTTTCACCTGGCCGCTGCCATAAAAGCACACGATCCCTGTTACGCACCACGCCTGCATAGCTGCCGATTATTCCAGCAGCCCAACAAGGTATTCAGACAAGTTTTTGTAAGTGTAATCTACCCGCGCGTACACCCCAGACGGCACCTCCTCAAACTCGCGACCACAAGTGCGGTTACCGCCGTAGCTTTTGAGATACGCTTCGCGAATGAGGTTTAGAGTGCCTTCAGATGGCGCCTCACTGGTTCTGGCCGGGTAATACAACGCCCACTCAAAACCGCTCTCAGCATCGACGTTGCCAAGCCCCGCCATCTCTGGCGCGAGAAACCCATAACCCAGTGGCCGGTTAAGGCCGTCTCGGGTATCAAATTCCAGAGAATGCCCGATGAACCCCGTTGGCTGGGGCTCATGGCCCGAGAAGGCATAGCTATGAAAGCCTGTTACGACTTGGGCTGCATGCTCAGCATCAACATCTTCTCCAATCGTGCAGCTTTGGAACCCACCGCTGTAAATCAAAGATTCCCGCTCAACGCCTTCTTCCTTGAGTTGATACCCCGGGAAACCATCTGGGGCGTTAGCAAACTTAGGCGCCAGTGTTCGAGTAAGGACATCACCGTTTTGGGGGATTCGGGCAACCAGTTCCGCCAGCTTTCCATCGTTAAAGCTCCAGCTGTAAGTTACCTCTGGGTTTCCTCCCAGCTCCGTCGAGCCCGGCTGTATACCCTCTGGCAAGTGGCAGGTGGTGCTCGTTTCGAAAGTGGCCGTGCCGGCAGCCCAGTTAAATACCAGGCGCTCATCAATACCCGGATTGGTATACGCAATGCTGCTTTGGGGTGACAGGGATGCCGCCGGCAACCACTGTGTGCTCAGCCTTGCCATATAACCACCCACGCTTACCAACCTCGCAATTTCTTGCATAGAAGGCGCAAGGCAGCCTTCGGAGCTTATAGATTGCAGGCGCCCATCTTCACTGTAGTCAAAC
>NZ_JBQDKB010000049.1:22040-25902 GCF_052094685.1 Marinobacter sp. | reverse complement strand
GCGCCAGGGCGGCTGAGAAACCGTTCGGTGCCATCACTCCCAGCATTGGCCAACAAATCGTTATAGTCGGCGGGAAACTGGCTGACCATAAAGCGAGCCATGGCTCGTGCATATGCATGGGCGCGGTCATCTTCGCCGAGCACATAATCCTTCAGCAGGTTGATACCGGCCAGGCCAGAAAGCGATGTATCTGTAGAATCCAACAAGGGGCCAAGTGCCGCAAGGCGACGATAGCGCGCCAGGGTAGTCAAAGGGGTAATATTACGCACGCCCGGCGCTGCAGAAAGCATAAACGCACGAGCAACCGCTGCCTCTCCACTATATGTTTGTTCTAAGGTTTTTCCGGGAAGTGCCAGTGCATACAAAGGAAAATCGCGCGGATCGATATCCGGCCCTACGCTTGGATCCAGTACCAGCCCTGAGGTATCCAGCGAAAACTGACCTCCCTCGCCACTCATGGTTGTAGGCTCACCAGACGCCAAGGTAACCTTTCGGCCAGAGGCCAGTTCAAATTCCATAGGTCCCGGCGTGTATTGGCTATCGCCGTCCAGATCCAGCCACACTCGGGCATTTATCAGGTAGCCGTCTATTACTTTGCCTGTATAGGGGGCCGGTTCGCTGTACTGCACACCATCAAAATCCCGCCCATCCACAGGCAGCTCTTCGGATTCCTTACCGCAGCCGGCAATGGCGAGAAAAAGTACGAAAACAGGCAAAAAATTAGGAGGCTTCATCACGGCAACCGTTTATCCTTGTTAGAGGTTGTGCCGTTACTTTAGGGGATGTGGTTGTCGGAGACCTTGATAGGTTTGGCAATCTGTAAAGTTTAGTAACAAGAAACCCCGGGATCAGCTCACAACCGGCTCCGGGGTTTTTGTTTAACGCAATTTAGAACGCGCGCGAAACAATCTCTTTCATAATTTCGTTGGTTCCGCCATAAATACGCTGAACTCGCGAATCTGCCCAAGCGCGGGCAATCGGGTATTCCCACATGTAGCCGTAGCCACCGTGCAACTGGACGCACTCATCCATAACTTTGCACTGCAGGTCTGTGGTGTACTGCTTCAACATAGCGGCTGTAGGGATATCCAGTTTGTTATCGAGGTGCAGCTCCAGACAGCGGTCGGTGAACACCCGGGCCGCGGTAATTTCTGACTTCAACTCAGCCAACTTGAAACGGGTATTCTGAAACTTGATAACCGGCTTGCCGAACGCCTTACGCTCTTTTACATAGTCCAGCGTCCACTGCCATGCAGCTTCTGCGGAGGCAATCGCGGTCAGGCCAATCTGCAGGCGTTCAGCAGGAAGCTCCTGCATCAGCTGGAAGAAGCCCTGCCCTTCCATCGTGCCCAACAGGTTGGATACGGGTACTTTAACGTCCTGAAAAAACAGCTCGGATGTATCCTGGGCTTTCATGCCCACTTTATTCAAATTTTGGCCTTTCTCAAAACCTTCCGAGCTGGTTTCAACCAATAGCAGGCTGGTTCCTTTAGCGCCTTCTTTAGGATCGGTTTTGACCACAACAATAACGAGATCGGCCAGCTGACCGTTGGTAATAAAGGTTTTAGATCCATTCAGAATGTAGTTGTCACCATCTTTCACCGCTGTGGACTTCACGCCCTGCAGGTCTGAGCCGGCACCCGGCTCACTCATGGCGATGGCCGTGATTATTTCACCAGAGACCATTTTTGGCAGGTAGTGTTTTTTCTGTTCTTCCGAACCGTATTTCAGAATGTATGGCGCAACGATATCGGAGTGCAGAGTCCAGCCTATGCCAGAAAGCCCGGCGCTGGAGATCTCTTCCATCACTACTGCGCTGTAACGGAAATCGGCGCCAACGCCACCGTACTCTTCAGGTACGCCCGGGCACAAGAAGCCCAGCGCGCCAGCTTTCTCCCATATCTCGCGACTAACCTGGCCATCTTTTTCCCACTGCTCGTGGTGCGGTGCGGCTTCTTGCTCCAGGAATTTTCGAACGGAATCCCGAAAGCCATCAAGGTCAGCATCGAATAGCGTACGTGGAATCATGGTGAACCTCAGTTAGTGAACAGTGTTGTGATTAACGTTCACCAAGTCTCTGCTGGCAGGCGGGTTTGCTCAATGATGAAAACCATCAATCATGCTGACCAAAACCATCGTCGCGATTCGCTTTAGCGCTAACACGGGCCTCACCCCACCGGGGCATCAGCTCCTGAGGCAGGCCCAGATGGTCGAGAATCCGCGCCACAACAAAGTCCACAAGATCCTGCACCGAGCTCGGCCGATGATAGAACCCCGGGCTGGCCGGCATAATGACAGCCCCCATGCGGGTGAGTTTCAGCATGTTTTCGAGATGCACCTCAGAGTATGGAGCTTCCCGAGGTACCAAAATCAGCTGGCGCCGCTCTTTCAGCGCCACATCGCCAGCCCGCTCAATCAAATTATTGCTAGCACCGGTAGCCAGTGCGGAAAGGGTGCTGGTACTACAGGGGCAGATCACCAAAGGTGCCTTTTCACCAGAACCGGATGCCGGCGGAGAAAACCAATCTTCGCGGCCAAACACCAAAATTTGGCCTGGCTCGGCTGAGGCGTATTCAGTGAGGGTTTTTTGCATAGCCGGCGGAGTTCCCGGAAGCTTTAGGTCGGTTTCTGTCGCGATCACGATCTGCGCGGCTTTGCTGATCATCACATGAACCCGGCAACCAGCAGCCACTAGGCACTGCAAAAGGCGCAGGCCATACTGGGCACCGGACGCACCGGTAAACGCCAGGTTAATCGTTCGCCCTTGCGTCACGTTATTGCTCACGGTGTCTGTCATTGTAATAATTCCCTGAAGGCGTGATCATCCACGGATTCGCTCAAGCTCGGCCACGAGCTTACCGTGAACGCTGCCAAAACCACCGTTGCTCATGATCACAATGTGACAGGGGCTGGGCAGATCTGTCAGCACACGTTCAACCAGCCCTTCTACGGTAGACTCCGTGAGGTGCTGTTTGGAACCTGGGTTGTCCACTTGCCAGGCTGAAACCAATTCTGGCAGCCAGCTCATATCATTGAGGTTGGCCCAATATACTCTGTCGGCCAAAGCGGCACTCGGCAATAACGTATGCTGATGAACGCCCTGCTTCATGGTGTTTGAGCGTGGTTCGATGAGAGCAATGATGGGCTCTTCGCCAACTTGAGCACGCAAACCTTCAAGCGTGGTCTCTATGGCCGTTGGGTGGTGGGCGAAATCGTCGTAGATCTTTACGCCGTTGATATCCGCTAATAGCTCCATACGGCGCTTTACGCCAGAAAACCGGCACAGTGCAGCTATGGCGTGATCTGGGGTTACGCCCACATGCCGAGCCGCAGCAATAGCAGCCAAGGCATTACGAACGTTATGCAGCCCTGTTTGAGTCCATCTTACTACGGCAACTGGCTGTTCATGGTGAAGCACCATAAATCGGCTACCATCCTCCGAAAGCAATTCTGCGCGCCAATCTGCCGTGCCTGAAATTTCGCTGCCAATGGCGGCGTCTTGCACCGGGCTCCAGCAGCCCATGGCCAGCGCGTTATCGAGGTGGGCATCCACGCTCGGGCGAAGAATCAAACCCTGGGAGGGAACGGTGCGCACCAAGTGGTGAAACTGGCGCTCAATGGCTTCAACGTTGTCGAAGATGTCTGCGTGATCAAACTCAAGGTTGTTGAGTATCAGTGTATGGGGGCGGTAATGAATGAACTTGGAGCGTTTGTCGAAGAAGGCGCTGTCGTATTCATCCGCTTCAATAACAAAAAAATCACTATCTCCAAGCCGCGCCGATACAGGGAAGTCTTTGGGCACGCCGCCCACCAAGTAACCGGGCGCAAGCCCTGCTTGGTCAAGAATCCAGAGCAGCATGGA
>NZ_JBQDKB010000049.1:0-21940 GCF_052094685.1 Marinobacter sp. | reverse complement strand
ATATGAATGTGCATTCGCCGTTCGCCCTCTCCATTGAAACCCGACAAGCCTCCCGTATCCACCCCACCCCGTCAAGCGCGCAACCATCCGCATTTCTCGCCATGAAAATCCGATGCATTTGGCGTATCATCTGCGCCATTATTAAACAGCAGAGAGGCTCTAGCCCGAGATGGCCATCAAGAACGCATTCTACGCTCAGTCTGGCGGTGTTACCGCCGTTATCAATGCCAGTGCCTGCGGGGTTATTCAGACCGCTCGCAAACACTCGGACAAAATCGGCAAAGTGTTTGCCGGGCGCAACGGCATTCTGGGCGCACTGAACGAGGAACTGATTGATACCAGTCTCGAAAGTGATGAAGCCATTCAGGCGCTGATCCACACCCCTGGTGGGGCTTTTGGGTCTTGCCGCTACAAGCTGAAAAACATCTCGGAAAACCGCCGCGAATACGAGCGTCTTATTGAGGTGTTCCGCGCCCACGACATCGGCTACTTTTTCTATAACGGTGGCGGCGACTCCCAGGATACGGCGTATAAGGTCTCGCAGATGGGCGACACCATGGGTTACCCCATTACCTGTATCGGTGTGCCCAAGACCGTAGATAACGACCTGCCGTTTACCGATTGCTGCCCAGGCTTTGGCTCTGTTGCCAAGTACATTGCCACTTCTACGCTGGAAGCCAGCCTGGATATCAAATCCATGTGCGAGACGTCTACCAAGGTGTTTGTACTTGAGGTGATGGGCCGTCACGCAGGCTGGATTGCCGCATCCGGTGGTTTGGCTGGCCAGGGTGAAGGCGAGCCGCCTCACATTATTTTGTTCCCAGAAATTCCGTTTAACCGCGATGCTTTCTTGGAGCGAGTTGAATTCTGCGTGAAGGAATACGGCTACTGCGTGGTTGTTGCCTCTGAAGGCGCCCAATACGAAGACGGCCGTTTTCTGGCCGATGCTGGTGCCAAAGATGCCTTTGGCCACACACAGCTCGGCGGCGTAGCGCCAGCACTGGCCAACATGGTTCGGCAGGCGCTAGGGCATAAATATCACTGGGCGGTTGCGGATTATCTACAACGCAGCGCTCGCCACATTGCCTCTGCCACTGACGTTGAGCAGGCTTACGCTGTGGGCAAAGCTGCGGTGGAAATGGCGCTGGATGGCAAGCAAGCCGTTATGCCTATTATTGTGCGCGAACAGGCGAAGCCCTATATCTGGAAGATTGGCGAGGCCCCTCTTAGCGAAGTGGCCAACCAGGAAAAGAAGATGCCGATCCACTACATTACTGACGATGGCTTTGGCATTACTCAAGATTGTCGGGACTACCTGCAGCCGCTGATTGCCGGCGAAAGCTTCCCGCCTTTCGAGAACGGTATTCCTAAAGTTGCAAAACTGGGCAACACCTTGGCAGAGAAAAAGCTGAAAACTGAGTTTCATATTTGATTGATTGAAGAGGTCTTTCCTGGCCACAAAAAAGGCTCTGCATAGTAAGTGCAGAGCCTTTTTTCGTTCATACGCGGTGCAAGATCAGCGCGTTTAATTTGCCTCCAACTGCCGCACGTAGCCTGCGAACTCATCGTAGCCACCAACGTACTTGTCTCCCACAAGAATCTGCGGCACGGTATGAACAGGCCGGCCGATTTTTTCTGCTATATCGGCTTTCGTCATATCCTGTTCGATCATATCAACCCAGGTAAACGGCATGTTACGGGCCTCGCACAGCCTTATCGCGCTTGCGCAGAACCCACAGCTTGACCGACCGTAGATTGTGACCTGTTCCATAAAACCTCCAAAACTGTGTTATCCGGAATGCTCCGGAATGTGAAAAAAGAGAGAATTCATGATGACATGATTCTGGAAAATTGAAAATTGATGCTTTGAATGGCAACCATAGTACCGGATCATACCTAGGAAGCGCTTACTCACTGGAAGGAGAACTCTTTGGTTTACCTGACGTTATTTCTGACTTCGTTTGCGGCAGCCACTCTGCTGCCAGCCTATTCAGAAATACTCACGGGCACTCTGGTCGTTCAAGGGTATCCGATGTGGTGGCTATGGTTTTGGGCCACACTGGGCAACACACTTGGGTCGGTGATTAACGGCATTATTGGCAGGCAAATTGATCGCCTCAAGGACAAACGCTGGTTTCCCATCACTGAAACTCAACTCCACAAGGCCAGAAACAGTTTTAACCGCTATGGCCAGTGGTCTTTGTTGTTGGGCTGGCTACCGCTGGGCGGCGACGCGCTAACGCTGGTCGGTGGCGTTATGCGCGTGCCTTGGCTTAACTTTGTTGTGCTCGTGGGTATTGGCAAAGGCCTGCGCTATGCTTTCGTGATCTGGCTGGTCGCCGAAGCATCGGGAGTATCATCGCCCTCGCCGTAAAGGTACTTGCGCAACAACGGCTCGCCATTGAACTCCGAATAGAGCACCGAAATAAAGGTATACACGCCAATCAGTTTGCGGTTAAGGAACACAAACTCTCTGGGTGGCACCCGAAAGTACCGGCTGATGGCTGACCGTGCTGCCTGGCGCGCAACTCGGGAAGGCAGGTCACTCTGTTTCCAGCGGTACTGGCCATCACTGTTAACCGCCTCATCCGGCCAGCTTTCGTGGTCACTGGACAACGGCTCCAAAACCGACATGCAAACCCGCCCAAACGTCTCCAGCACTTCTTTCGGCCAATCCGTGCTCATGAACCGAAGCGTTACGCCGCCGTCGATCACGGCATCAAGATCGTGTTCGTAGGAAGCTCGAACCATTTGGATTACCGGGTCAAGAAACTCGCGGGAATACGACTGCACCGCCCCGAAATCTAAAAGTACGATTCGGTCGTGGTCGTTATCCTTACTTTGGCCTTCAACACCCTCGCCAGCGATGCGAATGCGATAATTACCAAAGTTGGGGTCGGTCTGAATTTCCCCCCAAACAAACAACTCCCGAAAAAACAGCTCCAACGCGGCCATGCCAAGGTTGCTACGACGCTCAAGCGATAACTTGCCAACCACCTCAGAACTCACGGAATGGCCGTGCTCGTATGTGGCGCCAATAATGTGATCGGTGGAATACTCTGGCAACACTCTGGGAACCACAAACCGTGGGTCATCCAGAAGCATCTGGCGGAACTTTTCAGTTGTGCGGGCTTCTAAACGATAATCCACCTCCCGGTGCATCATCTGCCGGACTTCTTCCAGCCAATCCTCAAACTCCGGCCCAAAACTCACCAACCGGGCCACTCTAAGCATCTGAGCTACCGCATTCAGGTCGCTGTCTACCGCGTCTGCAACACCTGGGTACTGAACCTTCAGTACGAGTTCCAAGCCATCGCTGCGCCGAACAGCTCGGTGCACTTGTCCAAGCGAGGCCGAGCCTATAGGCTCGGGGTCTACCTCCAGCTCTGCAAGTTTCTCGTTGCCCAGCTCGGCTTTAAGTACGCGCTCGATAGCTGCCCATTCCAGCGATGTGGTTTGGTCTTCCAGGGTATGCAACGCTTCGGTCACTTCCTCTGGCAAAAAGTGCTCACCGTATAGCGCCATCACTTGGCCTATTTTGACCACACTGCCTTTCAGCTGCCCAAGCTCTTC
This sequence comes from Marinobacter sp., assembly GCF_052094685.1. GTDB lineage: Bacteria > Pseudomonadota > Gammaproteobacteria > Pseudomonadales > Oleiphilaceae > Marinobacter. The sequence continues at coordinate 18,367 of NZ_JBQDKB010000049.1, read as the reverse complement.
TACCAGATAACGTGCCTGACTGGAGAGCATGGCACGGTGACGCTCATCACGCCGATCCTTGCTGCCGACCCAGTTGGTGGCCATGTGCGAGGCCATACGGGTTCCGGCGAAGAGCCCTGCACGGGTAAGGCTGAGCCTGCGTTCGAAGCTTCCTGTCTTGATGCGGGACACTGACTTACCTGAGCGTCTGCTGGATGACATATGCGACCTGCCAGAATCGGAGAATTTAACCTTTTAACATTATACGGATACTGTAACCACCCGCCCTCTCCGATTCGACCCCCATTTTACGGCCTTGGGGCCATTGCGCGCATGTGCCTGCCAGTTTATACATAACCTGTTCTTAATGCGGTCATGCCGTCTTTGTGGTGCTTTAAAAAATATTGCCTTGCGCGCTCTGAGTTTGCTTACGTTTTGACACAGTTCCGATTCTGAATACAGACTACTATCGGAACAAAAGCCAAAGTCAGAAAACCTATTTATTGAAGAAAGAACCCGCTCAAGCTATGCCGAAGACAGCAACGGAAGTTACAGATAACACGCAATCCCAGTTCCGGGTTACGGGAGAAATACCCGTTCCCGTCCTGATCAACTGGATAAGCGTGGCTGCCGCGCCCCTACTGGCATTTTTTGCATGGCGTTCACTCGACCGAGGAGACCAACTAACACCGGTGCTGCTCACACTGTTTGCAGCTCTGCTGGCAGGCAACATACTGATCTACGCGATATCCCGCCATGCAGCGTTTCACCGGCGGGCCTTCATGGTTCTGATAACGACACTGTTCACTTACTTGGCCGTTAACGCCGTGGAAGACGGATCTGCAATTATCTGGCTGTTTGCGTACCCCCCTATCGTATTTTATATCAGCGAAGCACGGGTGGGTGTTGCGACCTGTGTGATGGGGCTAGTCGGCGTTATGCTGCTCTTCAGCCCTCTTGCGAATCTGACACAACTGGATGTGTCCTACAGCACCAATTTTCGCATCACCATGGTCTTGGCCTTAGCCTTCGAGATGATCACATGTTATATCCTCGACCGAAGCCGACGAAGGAGCAAGCTCGGCTTGCTGGCGCTGGCATCGGAGTTCGAATACGCCGCCAAGCACGATGCGCTCACCGGGTTGGCTAACCGCCGCGAAGCACTGGCGCAACTGGAAGCCGAATATGAGCGTTACTTGCGCAATGGCCGGCCGTTCACCGTACTACTGGCAGATATTGACCTGTTCAAAAACATCAACGATACCCACGGGCACCATGTGGGCGATGATCTTATTGTGCTGGTTGGGAATACATTTCTGGACCAGTGCCGGAAGGTAGACACTGTCGCTCGCTGGGGTGGCGAGGAATATTTAGTGCTGCTTGCAGAAACAGGCACAGATGAGGCAGTGCATATCGCAAACCGGATCCGTGAGGCCATCGCCGAAAACGCCGTGATGGTGGATCAGAAACCAATAGCTTGTACGGCCAGTATTGGGGTGGCGAGCATCCACGGACAAGAGTCTATCGACAGATTGCTTCAGCGCTCAGATGAAGCCCTGTATCTTGCGAAAACGCTTGGGCGGAACCGTGTTTGCGTCCACCAGAAGCAAGCTCCAGTTTAATCCTCCCAGCCGTTGCGATAACTCACTGTGGAATCCTCTAGGCCGGCGACCAGTTGGGCCACCAAAAGGCTTTCAATATCTTCCATAGATGCCGCAGGTACAAAGTCGCGAACCTGACACATGGCCAGCCCAGCATAACCACAGGGATTGATTCTTCGGAAGGGCTCCATGTCCATATTAACGTTTAGCGCTAGGCCATGGAATGAGCAACCACGGCGCACCCGCAACCCGAGAGAAGCGATTTTCGCCTCGCCCACATAAACACCGGGTGCATCCGGCCGGGGTTCGGCGGCAATACCAAGCTCCGCCAGTGTGCGCACGATCGCCTGCTCAATGAGATCCACTAACGCCCTAACCCCCATTTTACGCCGGGTTAGCCCCATCATTAGATAAACCACGAGCTGGCCAGGGCCGTGGTAGGTTACTTGCCCGCCGCGGTCCACCTCAATAACGGGGATATCACCCGGTGCCAGAATATGTTCGGCTTTACCCGCCTGCCCTTGGGTGTAAACCCTGGGGTGCTCGAGGCACCAGAGCTCGTCATTGGTGCGCTCGCCTCTTTGTGCTGTGAAGCTTTTCATAGCTTCCCAGGTTTCCAGATAGGGCTGCGGCCCTAGTGACCTGACAATCAGCTCAGGCATCGCGTTTATAACACCATGTGCACACGGCCACTGGCCTTGAGCTCTTCGAACAGGGCCTTCAGTTGCGGCTCACCGGTCGCAACTATGTTTAACCTAACCGAACAGAACCGCCCCTTACTGCTATCTTGAACGGAAACATCCGCTTCGCAGAGTTCCGGAGCATGGCGCGCAACAACCCCAACCACAAACTCCTTAAAATCCGGAGCAGAGTTGCCAATCACCTTGATGCCGTAGTCGCAGGGGAACTCAATTTTTGGTGCTTTCGGCTCACTCATGTCGCTTTACTCCCGGGCTCAACTCGCCCTTACTGAAACAACTGAACGAAAAACAGTTTGATAGCATCCCATATGCGCTTGAACATTCCGCCTTCGGGAACTTCGGTCAACGCGAGCACCGGCTGATCTATCAACACCTCGCCATTAAACGACACCTTCACACGCCCAAGCTCGTCGCCAGCACGAACCGGTGCTTTAATTACCGAATCGAGATCAATACTGGATTCAAGGTTGTCACGAGAACCCCGCGGAATGGTTACATAGGCGTCTTCCAACATACCCACAGATAGCTTGTCCGACTCGCCACCCCAGATCTTAGCTTCGATAAGCTCCTGCCCCGCGCGGAACAAACGCTCGCTCTCATAGTAGCGGAAACCGTAGTTCAGCATTTTCTGGATTTCTTGGGACCGCGACTGTGAGCTACTGGTACCCATTACCGTCGCAATAAAGCGAGTATCGTTCCGCTTGGCAGACGCCACAAGGCAATATCCAGCTTCTTCGGTGTGGCCAGTTTTCAGCCCATCAACACTGTTATCACGCCACAACAGGCTGTTGCGGTTAGGCTGACGGATATTGTTGTAGGTAAAGTGCTTTTCCGCGTAAATCGGATAGTTCTCTGGGTAATCATTGATAATCGCCCGAGCCAGCACAGCCAAATCATACGCGGTGGAGAAATGATCGGGAGCCGGTAGCCCTGTGGCGTTCTCGAAATGGGTATCCTTCATGCCCAGCAGCTGAGCCTGCTGATTCATGATATCCACGAATGCCCCCTCACTGCCGGCAACAAACTCAGCCAACGCGACAGACGCATCGTTGCCAGACTGGATAATAACGCCCTTGAGAAGTTTCTCGACCGACACGCTGGTGCCTTCTTTTACAAACGTGCGAGACCCTTCTGTTTTCCAGGCTTTTACGCTGATTGGAACCATGTCAGACATGCTGATCCGGCCTTCGTCCAGCTCACGCTCAACGATGTAAGCCGTCATCATTTTGGTCAGACTGGCAGGCGGCAACCGCTCGTTGCTGTTTTCCTCCATGATGACGCGACCACTCGTTGGGTCCATGAGGACGTAGGAACTGCCAGCGATCTGTGGCGGTGACGGAATCAGCACAGTCTGGGACATTGCAGTGCCTGATACCGAAAGCATCAGCACAAAAGCGAGTGTCGCTGAAAGAAAGGAGAGCGAGCGAAAAACTGATTTTAATGCCATGGGTTTATTCATTCGTCGTTAAGTGTATTTTTTGTGTGATCTAACGCTTAGTTAGAGTCGGTCAGCACAATTGATTGCGAAAAGCCTTTTGTTTCCAGGAGGTTCTGCGTCTTTCGCGCACTGCCTTCATCTTGGAAAGGGCCTACCTGTACCCGGTGAAAGCGCCCGCTAGCAGTATCCACAGAGCGCACCCGCACGGGGTTGCTAAGCACATTCTTGGCGCGATTTTGCAGTTTCTTTGCGGGATTATGACTGCTGAACGAGCCAAGCTGAACGAACAGCCCTCCACCGGTACCCTGCTCGCCTTTTGCCGCGTTAGCATTGTCTGTCGAAGCAGCTTTCTGCGCGGGCAGTTGCCCATCAAGGGCGAACGGTTGGCCGGCGACGAACATGCTGCCATTCGGTTTGACCGTAATCGATTCCACCTTCACCCGTGCGGTGCCCCGGGACTGATAGCCCAGTTTCTTGGCCGCTGCGTAAGATAAGTCAATCAAACGATCCCCATGAAATGGGCCCCGATCGTTAACGCGAACAATTACCGAGTGGTCGTTATCCAGGTTGGTCACCCTCGCATAGCCTGGAATCCTCAGGGATTTGTGGGCCGCCGACATTTGATACATGTCGAAGGTTTCGCCGTTGGATGTCTTGTGACCATGAAACTTCTCGCCATACCAACTTGCAGTACCACTAGCGACATAGCCATCATTGCTCTTCAGCACAGAATATTGCTTACCCCATACCGTATAAGTCGATTTATTTCCGGCTCTAACCGGTGCTTGGTATACGGGCACGGCGTCTGACAGCCCAGATGCATCAAAGTTTCCCGTGGGGGCTCTGTCTTGAGTAATTGTATAACGTGAAGAATGATCGGTACCGGCCGGCGCTGGCGCAGGTGCTGGAGTAGGTGCCGAAGCACAGCCAGCCAGTGTCAGAACTGCCGATACCACTAGCCATATAACTAAGCGATTTGAGATCACTGCCCGGATGTCCTCTAAGATACGTGCCGCAGGATAAACGTAAACACAATAACAGATACTATTGTAACGGGTTCCCAGCGCCTATCACCATTACCGGCATGACATCAGGCCGTGATCATCCTGCGATGGGTGTGGATGGACATCAGAATGCCGAATGCTGCCATCAGCGTGACGGTTGATGTGCCGCCGTACGAAATCAGTGGCAAGGGTACTCCGACCACGGGCAGCAGGCCACTCACCATGCCAACATTCACAAATACGTAGATGAAAAAAGTCATGGTTAGGGCTCCCGCCACCAACCGGCTGAAAGAATCCTGAGCGGTAACCGAAATATAGAGGCAGCGCAGAATAATCAGAAAATAGACACTGAGCAGCACCAGAATTCCGATAAACCCAAACTCTTCTGCCAATACAGCCACAATAAAATCGGTGTGGCTTTCGGGCAGGAATTCCAAGTGCGACTGAGTGCCCTGAAGCCAGCCTTTGCCATCGAGACCACCGGAACCAATGGCGGTTTTAGACTGAATAATATTCCAACCTGCACCCAGCGGATCACTTTGTGGATCCAGCAGTGTCAGTACGCGTTGCTTCTGATACTCGCGCATTCCGAAAAACCACATCACCGGGGCCGCTACGGACACCATCACAAAAAATGCACTGATCAATTTCCAGCTCATCCCAGCGAAAAACACCACGAACAAGCCGGCCATGCCTACCAGAAGTGACGTGCCGAGATCGGGCTGCTTCACAATCATCACCATGGGCAGCAGAACGATCACTATGCCTACAGCTATGCGAGAAAGCCTTGGCGGCAAAAAATGCCGTGACAGGTACCAAGCCGCCATCATGGGCACCACTAATTTCATAAACTCTGATGGCTGAAACCGGGGCAGCCCGGGCAAGGCCAACCAACGCTGAGCACCTTTCGCGCCAACGCCCACAAATAGCACAGCAACAAGGCCAACCAATCCAAGACCATATAGCCAAGGCGCCCAACGACGAAAGACAGAAGGATCAAGCTGGGCAAAAACCAGCATCACAACAGAGGCAATGCCAAAACGTAGCCCCTGAGCTTTAACCACATCAATATTGCGATCTGCGCCGCTGTATAGCACAAACAAGCCACCGGAGATCAGGGCTACAAGTAGCACCAGCAGAATCGGATCTACATGCAACGCAAACCAGAAGCCTCTCGGGCGCCCAAGGGGATTGCTCGCCGTTGAACTAAACACTTCCCGGGCAGACATTAATGAACCTCGCTTTTCGAATCGGCTTTGCTGATCAGCGAGCCATCTCCGGTCCCTGAGAATTCCAGCAACCAGGCATCAAACATTGCACGCGCTACTGGTGCCGCGGTACTACTACCACCGCCTCCATTTTCAACAATCACAGCAACGGCTATTTGTGGATTGTCCACAGGCGCAAAGCCGACAAACATGGCATGATCCCGCAACCGCTCCTTAACCTCTTCGGCATCATACTCTTCATCTTCTGCAAGGCTAAAGACCTGAGCCGTGCCAGTTTTTCCCGCCATACGGTAGGAGGCACCACGGCCAGACCTACGGGCCGTACCTCTTGAGCCATGCATCACTTCTGCCATGGCATCTATGATGTATTCCCAATCGTCTGGGTCTTTGAGCGCCAACGGCTCATGAGTCTCACTCGGCAAAAATGCGTCTGGCAACCTATCGCCCTGAATACCTTTCAGCAACCTAGGCTCAACCCACTCACCCCGGTTTGCAATTAACGAGGTTGCCGTAGCCAGTTGCAAAGGCGTGGCGAGCATAAAGCCCTGGCCAATACCCAAGTTTACCGAGTCGCCTGGGTACCAAGGTTCGTTGCGTACGGCTCTCTTCCAGTCCCTTGATGGCAGAAGCCCACTGAGGGCGCCAGATACATCCAAGGTTGCGTCTTCGCCAAAGCCGAAGCGAGACAGGTAGCTGTGCATGGTATCCACGCCCATTTCCACCGCCGCCTCATAAAAGTAAACGTCGCAGGATTGTGCCATGGCATGGGTTAGATCCACCCAGCCGTGCCCCGATCGCTTCCAATCCCTGTACCGACGACCTTTGGAATTGAGCTGAAAATACCCGGGATCCCATATAGAGAGATCCCTTGTGACGGCACCACTATCTAGCGCAGCAATCGCCAACATGGGTTTAAGGGTGGAGCCTGGAGGGTATTGCCCACGTAGAGCCCGGTTGAAAAGAGGCTTATCTTTACTGGTACTTAATTCGCGATAATCCGGCACACTGATGCCAGTAACAAACTTGTTGGCATCAAAGCCTGGCACGCTGGCAACGGCCAGCAAACCACCTGTTGCCGGCTCGATAGCTACAATAGCACCCCGACGGCCATCAAGAAGTTCGTGGGCTCTTTCCTGCAACCGCAGGTCGAGGTGCAGTTTCAGATCCTCGCCCGGCGCTGGATTTTCCCGCTCCAAAACCCTTAGGGTGCGGCCTCGCGCGTTGGTTTCTACGTGCTGGTAGCCAACCTTTCCATGTAACAGCCCTTCATAAAACCGTTCTACACCGGATTTACCGATGTAGTTAGTGCCTGCATAGTTAACCGGGTCAATCCGCTGCAACTCTTCGCGGTTAATGCGACCGACAAAGCCTAGCGCGTGAGCCGTCAGCTCGCTGTGTGGATAGTATCGAACCAGCTCGGCTTCCACTTCCACGCCGGGCAATTCGTGCCGGTGCACCGCTAGCCGTGCAATTTCGTCTTCAGTTAGGTCGTAGCGCAGCGGGATTTCCTGAAAGGGGCGCCTTGGCTCGCGAAGCCGCCGCTCAAACCGATCCAGATCCTCTTCAGAAACATCAAGAATCCGAACAAGCTGTTCAAGAGCAACCTCCATGCTACCAACCCGTTCCGGAACCAGCGTGACACTGAACACCGGCCGATTTTCTGCCAGCAAGACATTGTTGCGATCGTATACAAGCCCGCGTGGCGGTGGTACAGACTGAACCTGCACTCGGTTTTTATCGGAGAGTGTGGTGTAGATGTCGTGCTCTACCACTTGAAGCTGATACATCCGCGCAACAAGCCCCGCCAAAAGCAGGAACACGAACAGCAGCATAACGAAAGCACGACGCTGGAATAACCTGCGCTCGGCGGCAGTGTCCTTGAATTCACCCCACGGCATGGATGCTTCCTAAGCCCGGTGGTACGGGTGGTTACGGGTAATCGACCAGGCCCTGTAAAGCTGTTCCGCCAGCAGGATCCGCACCAAAGGATGGGGCAACGTAAGAGGCGAGAGCGACCACTGTTGGTCTGCACGCTTGCGACAGGGCTCAGCAAGCCCATCTGGACCGCCTACAAGAAAGCTCACATCCCGACCATCCTGCTGCCAGTTTTCCAGCTGGCTGGCCAACTGCTCGGTAGACCAAGGTCGACCAGAAACCTCCAGCGCGACAACTTTGTCTTTGGAACCGGCTGCGGCCAGTATTGCCTCGCTTTCGCGCTGCATAAGCCTGGGAATATCGGGGTTTTTGCCACGATGAGGCATGGCAATCTCTACCAGATCAAGAGGCATTTCCGGAGGCATACGACGCGCGTAGTCGTCGTAGCCCTTACTGACCCAGTCGGGCATTTTCTGCCCCACGCAGATCAGACGCAACCGCATGATTACTCGCTGCCCGCAGCACCGACTTCCGGCGCGTCACGCCAAAAGCGCTCCAAATCATAAAACTCACGGGTGGCGGGCAACATGACATGAACGATCACGTCGCCCAAGTCTACCAGTATCCAGTCACTACCACCGCCACCTTCAACACTGTTAACGCGAGCACCCTGCTCTTTTGCGTCGACAACAACAGAATCTGCAAGAGATTTAACGTGTCGGTTGGATGTTCCGGATGCCAGAACCATGAAATCGGTAACGCTGGTGCGATCCCGTACGTCAACAACACTGACGTCCTGTGCTTTCACATCTTCTAGTGCGTTCACTATCAGATTTTTCAGTTGTTCTGCCTGCATAATTACCCTGTTGTCCGGGTGCCGGCCGGAATGGCCACCCGAAAAGTCATATTCGATCGCGATTGTAACACTAAAAGTTCTTCACAGGGCATGCCCATAAACCCCCATACGTAGAATCTCCGCCAAGACCGTATCGGGAGCCAGGTAGCGTGCCGACCGGCCTTCGCCAATGCGCTCGCGAATGCCGGTCGCAGAGATATCCAGCCACGGCGGGCTCAACTCAAGCGCAAGCCCCGACGCTTGGCCGAACAAGGCCTCGGCACTTTTTACTCCCCGCTCTGCCAGCAACTTGGCCGGCGCCCCTTCGGGGTTTAGCGCGGCCCCAGGGCGTCGCACAACCACAATGTGGGCAAGATTCGAAATCTGCTGCCATTCCTTCCACCGGTCAAAACCCGCAAATGCGTCGGTGCCCACCACCATTACCAGCGGCTCTTCTGCACTCAATTCGTTGCGCAGCTGGCGCAGCGTGTCCGCCGTATACGACGCACCCTCCCTGCGCAGTTCGCGGTCATCAATATGCAAGCGAGGCTCACCAACTATCGCCAATTCCAGCAGGCGCTGCCGTTGTGTCGCCGTTGCGCCGGTCTTGCCCCGATGAGGGGGAACATGACAGGGCACGAGATTAACAGGCACATTCCCGAACCGTTCGCTAACCTCCAGCGCCAGGCGCAAATGGCCATGATGCACTGGGTCGAAGGTACCGCCATAAATGACATGCATCGACATCAGACCCGGATGTGACCATCGCCAAACACCACGTATTTTTGGGAGGTAAGACCTTCAAGCCCTACCGGCCCCCGGGCGTGTATTTTGTCGGTGGAGATACCAATTTCGGCACCCAAGCCATATTCAAAGCCATCGGCAAAACGAGTGGAGGCGTTCACCATCACCGAGCTGGAATCCACTTCGGTGATAAAGCGCCGAGCACGGGTGTAGTTCTCAGTGATAATGCTATCGGTATGCTGGGAACTGTAACGATTGATGTGCACTATAGCGCCGTCCAGCCCATCCACCACACGAATGGCCAGCACAGGTGCCAAGTATTCTTCCTGCCAATCGGTCTCTGCAGCAGCAGGTATATCCGCAAGAACTTCCCGGGTCTGCTCGCACCCCCGCAGCTCTACATTTTTTTCAGCAAAAGCCGAACCTAGCAACGGTAGTATATCGGCGGCAATTTCCTTATCCACCAACAGGGTTTCCATGGTGTTGCAGGTGCCGTATCGGTGAGTCTTGGCATTTACCGCCACGCTCAAGGCCTTTTCCGGATCGGCATGACTGTCGATGTACACATGACACACGCCATCAAGGTGCTTGATAACGGGCACTCGTGCGTCTCGACTGATCCGCTCAATCAGCCCCTTTCCGCCCCTGGGTACAATCACATCTACATAGTCGGGCATGGTGATCAGCTCACCAACAGCTGCACGATCGGTGGTTTTAATAACTTGTACCGCCGATTCTGGCAGACCGACCTCTGCAAGCCCACGGGCCAAGCACAAGGCAATGGCTTGATTGGAGTGAATAGACTCCGAACCACCGCGCAAAATGGTGGCGTTACCAGACTTAAGACAAAGGCTTGCTGCCTCAACCGTCACATTGGGACGAGACTCATAGATAATGCCGATAACGCCCAGAGGCACCCGCATTTTGCCCACCTGAATACCAGACGGGCGATAAGTCATATCTGTAATGGCACCAATGGGGTCGGGTAAAGAGGCAACCTGGCGAAGCCCCTCAATCATGGCATCAACTCGTGCCGGTGTGAGCTCAAGCCGATCCAGCATGGCGGCATCCAAACCGTTTTCCTGCCCACTGGCAAGATCGCGGGCATTTGCCTCGGCCAGTTCAGTGCGGGCGGCATCGAGTGCCTCGGCAGTAGCCAGCAATGCACGGTTGCGCACCTCTGTCGTAGAACGGGCAACGAGTGTCGCCGCGGCTCGGGCCAACTGCCCGACTTCGGCCATATAAACTGCAATATCCATCCCTTTACCTTATGTGTTTTCTGTCAGAATTCAGGAATAAGAGCCTAACTTTACCTTTCCCGTTTCAAGTACGCACCCCAAACAGATATTATACCGTTGCGGTAAAACGGGAACCCCGAAAAAGGACGAATACCATGGCCCAAACGGCCGACAAATTTTTGCTGAACCGGTTATCACGCGCCAGCCTCGTTGTTTTTGTGGCCATTGCGGTTCTGTGTGCGTTATTTGGGGAGCCGCTAACCGCGGCCTGCGCTGCAGCTGTGGCCGGTATCATTATCTGTGGCCGTAGCTTCCATCCCGGGCGTGGAGCCAATCCGTGGCCAACCATTCAAAAACTGTTCTTCACAGCGCTAATACTTCTGCTAATGACCAGTTTTTGGACAGGCCCTTGGGCGCTCAGCCACTGGCTCTACGGGCTGGCACTTGTGGCATTTGCACTGGTACCCCGTGGCATCGCAACCTTGGTAACTGTGGTTATGGTGGTTCTTGCCATGGTGGCTGCCCATTGGGCGGAAGGCATTGCTGATCGCCACCAAATGGTTAGCGCGCTTCTGTTGACCATTCTTCTGTCTGTCGTGCTGATATTCCTACGCGAATACAAAACTCGCCAGCTGGCGCCCCTGAGACGCACAGACGAACTTACTCAGGCTGCCAGCCGCGAATACCTGTCTGCAGACTTGCATAAGGAAATCCAACGCAGCGAGCGTGAAGGCACCGACATGTCCATCATCATGATTGGCCTTGATGCCCATGCAAGCGACAACGATCCAGACGAAGATATACGGTCGATTCTTCCAAGAATCGGTCGCTTCCTGCACTCCCAGATACGTGATTTCGATACTTACTACCGGGCGGCAGACCTGCAGTTTTTGGTGATCTTGCCGGGGATAGCCACCCACGATGCCACCAACCGGGCTGAAACCATCCGCAAAGGCCTTGGCACACTGCTCGAAACCCACGGCATGAACCTTACCGTGAGTACCGGCATTGCCGGGCTAAATATCGGCGACGACGCCGACAGCCTACAACAGAGCGCGGCCAACGCACTGCGCAGGGCGCAGCAACAGGGCGGAAACCGAACCCAGGCGTACAGTACCTGGTCGCCTATAACGTCCCCAATCCAACCTCGTGCGGAAGGATCTGCGCCATGACAGAAACCAGGCTGAGAACTTGGACACATAGCGTGGGCTATGGCCTAACCACCCTGTTTATTTTTGCTCTGGCCCTGCAAAACCTTCGCTATGGTTTTTATGAACTTTTCTACTTGGCTGCCGGCATGGCTGCCCTGACTCTTGCAGGTGTTGCCTATACGCTTCTAAGCCGCAGGCATCAGCTCTCGGCACCCGGCCACTTAGTTCTTCTCTCAGGCCTGAATAGCGGTCTTCTGGCGGCTATGCTAACCATGGGTAGCACAAGCATTACCCACTGGGCCATGCCGCTGCTGGTACTTAACCTACTGATACTGCCGCTGCGTCATGCGCTCACGCTGTCTCTACTTTTAATCACCCCCATGGCCATTCTGCTCTTTATGAAACAGCCCCCCATGGAAGCCCTCACGGCTGTCAGCGGTCTCCTCATCGTACTAATCATTGCAGCGCTTTATATATGGCACTACGACCACATGGCACAGTCCGCCGAAGACTTGGCCATTACCGATCCGATTACCGGGGCCCACAACGCCCGCTTTCTTGATGAGACACTGCAAAAAGAAATCAGCCGTGCCATTACCACAGGCCACTGCCTCTCGGTGATCGACCTGACCATAGACTACGCAGACGAGGCAGTCGATCTCCACGGTCAACCTGGCATGCAGGCGTTGTTTTGCAACATGACCCAACACCTGTTTGGGGTTATCCGTGCCGGCGACACTTTGTATACGTTGAACGATTCAGAGTTTTTTCTGATATTGCCTTTCACTCCGGAAGAAGGCGTGCGCGTGATTGCGGAACGCATACGGCGCACCATCTCTGAACAGCACTGGCCGGTGATCGGCAGAGCAACGGTAAGCTTGGGCTGCACAACTCGGGGCAACAGCGACACCCGCACCGACACTCTGCGCAATCGTGCTCACCAGGCCATGCTTGAAGCTCGCCGACGCGGCGCCGACTCTGCCTGGTTCAGCCCGGGAGAAACACTCCGGACATGAGCAGCGCTTGGCTTACAGACCTAACTGCATGGCTAAGCGCCAACCCTGGGTGGCTGTCACTGGCCTTGTTCAGTACCGCATTTATTGAATCCTTAGCAATTGCGGGCATTCTCGTGCCCGGCGTTGCGTTCTTGTTTACCATTTCTGCGCTGGCTGCCCAAATAGACATGCCCCTTATGGAAGTATTGGTGTGGGCTGGGCTGGGCGCAATAGCCGGCGACACGTTGAGCTTTGCAATTGGCCGGCTCGTTCAGGGCCGATTAACAAGCGTATGGCCGTTGAGTCGCTACCCAGCACAGATCAACAAAGCAGAAGATTTCTTTCAACAGCACGGAGGAAAAAGCGTCATTATCGGGCGCTTCGTGGGGCCGTTACGACCTGTAATACCCATGATTGCGGGAGCACTACTGATGCCTTGGCGACGCTTTCTGGCATTTAACGTAGGGTCGGCCATCGGCTGGGCACCGGTTTATATTTTGCCGGGATTTTTGGTGGGTGGTGCACTGGCAAGCGATGTGCAGCCGCCAGCCCATGTGTACCTGGTTACAAGCATTAGCCTGGCAACGTTGGCAGCAATCTACTTGGTTATTTTTCGCTTCCAGCTAGGCCTTGGCGACAGTAGCCGCCTTTATCTCTGGCTTAAGCGAAAAATGGCGCAGTATGAAACCACTCATCGCTTTTGGCGCCTTTACACCAACGAGCGGCCAGCACAAGAGGGCGAGTTCCCGCTGGCATCTCTAATGCTGGCACTGGGAGCCCTGGCGCTGTTTGCTCTCTGGGGCCAGTTGGCAACCATGACACACGTCATCGAGCCTTTTAATCAGCTAACTATGCAGTGGTTCAGCGAGCTACGTCAGCCGTTACTCGATGCACCGGCTATCGCCGCCACACTCCTGGGGGACCCGCCCGTTCTCACGGCCGGCGCCGTGCTGGCCTGCTTCGCATTCGTATTTCGAGGGCATTACGCCGCGGCTGCACACATTCTGCTGGCGGCTATTGCCACCATAGTGCTGGTTTGGGGCCTGAAATCGGCAACTGGCATTGTACGCCCGGATCAGGTTTTCAACCCGCCAACGTCTGGCTCTTTTCCCAGCGGTCACACTGCTGGCATTACGGTATTTGTCACTCTACTGGCGAGTTTTGTGGCGGCAGAAAACCACAACCGAAAGCGTTGGAGGACATACATTTTGTTTTCTTTACCGCTGATTCCCGTGGCCATGAGCCGGCTTTATCTGGGCGTGCACTGGTTCAGCGATATTGTGGGGGGATTATTGCTAGGACTAGCGATCACCGGCGCTACAAGAGCCAGCTTCAGCCGGTTTGACCGGGTGCCTATTGCTCCAGATGTGCTGACAATCTCAGCAGGCTTGGCTTGGCTCGCTTTCGTCGGCGGTTACATTTGGTTGATGTGGTCGGACGCCGTACAACATTACGCTCTAGTGTCGTAAACCTCGCTATCAGCCCTCTCCAAGAGCCTCAAGCAACATTTGCAATCGGCTAAGTCGCGCAAGCGGGTCCTGCATCTCCATTAGTTGCTGCTTATCCTGCTTATCCAGAGGCAGCAGCTCGGTCAACCGCCAACCAACATCACGGGCATCGTCATAATCTACGCTCATACCCAGTTCGTGAATAACCGGGTGTCGAAACAACGCGCGTAATACAGAAGGCAGCTCATGAAACACCGCAGGAACATCTCCCGAAGCCTCAACCGGCAGCAAGACAACCTCCCCCATGTTTAACCCGTCGGCCTGCTGCCAGCTGTCGGTGATTGAGACCTTTGTATCACCTTCAACAGTTATTCCCAGCAAGCCATTGTCCAACTGTTCGAAATCGATGATGCGCACATAAGTGCCAATCTCATAAAAAGAAACCACACGCCCAGCTTCCGTGCCATCACGCAACAACGTTATGACAAACCCCTGATCATCCTTCAGGCAACGTGTCAGCATATCTATGTAGCGTGGCTCGAACAGCTGTAACGGAACCCTACCTCCGGGCAACACCACCGAATTGAGCGGAAAAATCGGGACCCTCATCGGATGGACAACAGCTGCTGAACTTCGTCTACTCGCGCCCGCGCTTCAGTCAGAAGTTCCAGGCTGCGGGATGCGTTCAATTCGAGGTTACCCAACCTGCGATAAGCCGGCACGTCACCGAATGAAGGCAAGCCTTCATTCTGATTGGAGCCGATCATGGCATGAAGTTGCGCCACGATAACAACATCTGCCAACTGTGGTTCCGCTTCCCGGCTCTCAAAACTCCAGTCTTCTGCGTGTCGCACTGCCTCAACAAAGGCGGGTGGAAACGTCCAGCTTTCCAACACGGCGGTACCAACATCAGCCCGGAGTTCGCTGACAGCATTGTGCAGGTTAGTGTCATTGGCAAACAGATTTACGTGATGTTCCGCCTGCACCAAAATTGGCACCACGCCTATGTCGTGAAGCAAGCCAGCCAGTAGAGCTTCTTCCGGGTTCAGTCGGGTAGCATGATCGGCCAACACCCAGCAAAGCGCCGCCACCTCTCGGGAGTGCCGCCAAAGCTTTTCCATCTCTTTTTGTAGCGACGGGTGCCGGCTTTTGAATACCTCCCGCAGGGAGAACACGGTAACAAGCTGACGGGTCGTTCTCATGCCCAGCCGAATCACCGACTCGCGGACATTACGCACATCACTAAATCCTCGGTAAAGCGGGCTGTTACACGCTCGCACCAGCTTGGCCGCCATAGCAGGGTCTGCCGACACAGCACTGGCCACCTGATCGGCGGTGGAGTCATCTTTATCTACCATGCGCCGCACTTTCCAGGCGACATCGGGAACACTCGGCAATTTGAGCTGGTTCGAACGAAGCTCTGCATAGAACTCCATTAAGAGGTGGTGCTCCTCGCTCTCCCCATCACCATGGCCCTCGCCCGAATCCATCTCCACTTGGGCAACTGGCGCTGCCCGCAAAAGCTGGTTGAGCACATCCTGCGCCACCACTAAAAACTCGCAAGGCTTTACCGCAGTAACGTCGTACATTCTCGGCTGCAGCCTAGCAATGGGATTCAGCGCTTTCTCGGTTTCGGCTTCGATGACCGAGGTGCGCCCATCCATTGATTCCAGCTCAACCTTCCCAGTTACCAGAAAATAGTCCAATCCATCACGCACACCGCGTTCCAACACGCGCTGGCCCGGGCCATGAGTCCTGCGTTCGGCACGACTGGCGAGCAAAACCAACTGGTCATCGGTCAGCCGGTTCAGCGGCTGAAACGCTTTCAAACGGCGTAGCGGCAGGCTTTCCTGGCTAGCCATAGGCAATCTCCTTAGTCGGCTCAAGACGGGGCATTGAATTGTGACAGCTGTTAACGATTGTAACCACGTCGCCGGAAAACAACCATGCGCCTGGGGTCTAATCTGGTATCCTTTGCTTCTTCTATTAAAGCAACCACCTGCATTCTTACAAAGAGATCAGAACACCATGCCTCAGTATCGTTCACGGACCTCCACCGCTGGCCGCAACATGGCCGGCGCCCGTGCCCTTTGGCGCGCCACCGGCATGAAAGACGATGATTTCGGCAAGCCTATTATCGCCGTTGTTAACTCTTTCACCCAGTTCGTGCCCGGGCACGTACATCTTAAAGATCTGGGGCAACTCGTGTGCCGCGAAATTGAGGCAGCGGGAGGCGTGGCCAAAGAGTTTAATACCATCGCAGTAGACGATGGTATCGCCATGGGCCACGACGGCATGCTCTACTCCCTGCCCTCCCGCGAAATAATTGCTGACTCGGTTGAATATATGGTGAATGCCCATTGCGCTGATGCAATGGTCTGCATTTCCAACTGCGATAAAATCACACCAGGTATGTTGATGGCCGCCATGCGCCTGAACATTCCCGCCATTTTCGTGTCTGGCGGGCCTATGGAAGCCGGCAAAACCAAGCTATCTGAGCACAAGCTGGATCTGGTAGATGCAATGGTTATTGCCGCAGACCCCACTGCCGACGACGAAATGGTTGCTGAATACGAGCGCAGCGCCTGCCCTACCTGTGGCTCTTGCTCCGGCATGTTCACCGCCAACTCCATGAACTGTCTGGCTGAAGCCATTGGCCTGGCACTGCCCGGCAACGGTTCTATGCTGGCCACCCATTCCGACCGTGAGCCGCTGTTTCTGAAAGCCGGTCGCCAGATTGTGGAGAACGCAAAACGTTATTACGAACAGGACGATGTCAGTGTTCTGCCACGGAGTATCGCCTCCATGGCCGCATTCGAAAACGCCATGGTTATGGACGTTGCTATGGGCGGCTCGACAAACACTATTCTTCACCTGCTGGCTGCGGCACAAGAAGGCGAGGTTCCATTCACACTGAGCGAGATTGATCAGCTTTCCCGCCGGATTCCGCAGTTATGCAAAGTGGCACCAAACTCTCCCAAATACCACATGGAAGATGTCCACCGTGCCGGCGGTATTATGGGGATTCTGGGCGAACTGGAACGCGGCGGCCTGATCAACGCCGACTTGCCCACAGTGCACAGCAAAACCATGAAAGACGCCTTGGAAATCTGGGACATCATGCGCTCTCCGCCACCCGAGGTTGTCGAGTTTTATAAAGCCGGGCCTGCAGGCATTCCTACCCAGACAGCCTTCAGCCAAAGCACCCGCTGGCCAAGCCTGGATGGCGACCGTGAAACCGGCTGTATCCGCTCCGTTGAGCACGCGTACAGCTCTGAGGGCGGTCTTGCGGTTCTGTATGGCAACATTGCCATTGACGGCTGCGTGGTAAAAACGGCGGGCGTGGATGAAAGTATCTACGTTTTCGAGGGCAAAGCCCGGGTTTTTGAAAGCCAAGACTCTGCGGTTGCCGGCATCCTGGATGACCAAGTGAAACCCGGCGAGGTGGTTATTATCCGCTATGAAGGCCCGAAAGGTGGCCCGGGCATGCAGGAAATGCTCTACCCAACCAGCTATCTCAAATCCAAAGGGCTAGGCGCAGCCTGTGCACTGCTAACCGACGGCCGTTTCTCGGGCGGTACATCAGGGCTTTCCATAGGTCACGCCTCACCAGAAGCTGCAGCCGGGGGCGCGATCGGGCTAATCGAAAACGGCGATTCGATCCTGATCGATATCCCCCAGCGAACCATCAATGTACAGCTGGATCAACAGGAGCTCGACCGTCGTCGCGAAGCCCGAGATGCGAAAGGTTGGAAACCTGAACAACCAAGAGAGCGCGCAGTGTCGGCTGCCCTGAAAGCCTACGCGTTACTGGCAACCAGCGCAGATAAAGGTGCCGTAAGGGATCTGGAAAAGCTCGATTAATCCGGATTCTCATAAAAAAGCCCGCGCAGATGAATCATCTGCGCGGGCTTTTTGTTTCGGAACGTTCGTGTCAGAAAAATGACCAACCGCCATCATCCTCTTCCTCAATGGCATCTTCCTCAACAGGCTCAGGTTTGCTGACGGCAGCGGCCTGGGCCTTTTTGGGCTCAGAAGCAGGCGCGGCGGCGGCAACCTGAACACTGATCATACCTAGCGCTTTTTTTGTTGATTCATCCAAAATCCCGTTAGCCTGAAGCCCATTGTC